>NZ_AP014569.1:644375-966562 GCF_000828915.1 Serpentinimonas maccroryi | reverse complement strand
AGAGAACTTGCGCCGCGCCATGCTGCTGTCGCGCGGCGACCCAAGCACCTTCATCGAGCGCCCAATCAGCGCCGTCGTGCTGGGCCTGTGCGCGGCTTTGCTGCTGTGGACGGCTTATGCCGCGCTCAAACGCGGCCTCAAGCGCCAAGAGCTAGAGCAAGACCGGATTCCGGAATAATCGGGGGCCATACCGGATCGTGGCGCATGGGTGAGCGCGGCCACGGTGTGGCGCTGAACGGCTTGGATCCAAGCCCCCTAAAGTTCCATAATGTGTATTATGTTAAATGACGAACGAACGCATGCCCGCCGCTGCTGATGCCGATGCGCTTGATGCGCCCGACACCTTGGTCGAGCACATCGAGCGCGTGCTCACGACCCTGCCCGAACAAGACCTGACCCTGCACGACATCGTCGAAGCCGTGGGCCCCGACAGCCTGATGCTTTTGACGATCTTTTTGTCGCTGATCTTTCTGGTGCCGGTCTCGATCCCGGGCGTGAGCACCGCCTTTGGGCTGGCGATCGTGCTCATTGGCCTGACGCGCACCTTCCAGCGGAAACCGTGGCTGCCGCAGCGCATCGCTAGGCGCCGTCTGGCGGCGGCACCGCTGCGCGCCGGCCTGCAGCGCGCCACGGTCTGGCTGCACCGCATCGACCGCCTGAGCCGCCCGCACCGCTGGCCGTGGCTGAGCAGCCATGGCCCGGCCACTCTGTGCAACAACTTGGCGCTGGTGTTCGCCGGCCTGCTGCTGATGATGCCCTTTGGGCTCATCCCCTTCAGCAACACCTTGCCGGCGCTGGCGGTGATCTTTCTGTCGGCCGGCATGATGCAGCGCGACGGGCTGGCGCTGCTGCTGGGCTATGCCGCCGTGTGTCTCACGTTGCTCTATTTCGCGCTTCTGATCACCGCTGGCGGTGCCACGTTGATGGAAGTTTGGCAGTGGATGGGCTAAATTGCGGGTGTTTCGGAGTGGGCTCAAAGACCTGCCCGATCTGGGCGGCATAATACGAATTCTTACAATTTTTTGACAGCTCTTTCTCATGAAGCTCAAACTCTTTGCGCTCTTGCTGGCGCTTGTGTCCAGTTTTGCCGTGGCCCAAAACCCGGCCGTATCTCCCTCCCCCCCACCCCCGGCCGCCCAGCCTGCCCAAGCCCAAAATTGGCCGGTGTTGCGGGTGGCGGTGGATGCCACCTACAAACCCTTCACCTACAAAACCCCGGCGGGCCAGCTCACCGGCTTTGACGTGCACATCGCGCAAGCGCTGTGCAACGAAATGCGCCGGCGCTGTGTGTTCGTGGAACAGGTGTGGGACGGCATGATCCCGGGCCTGCTGGCGCGCAAGTACGACGTCATCATCAGCTCGATGTCGATCACCGACGAGCGCCGCCGCGTGGTCGATTTCACCGACAAATACTACAGCACCCCCAGCGGCATCGTGGTGCGCACCGGCACCCCGTTCACTGGGCCCGCTTCGCTGCGCGGCATGCGCATCGGCGTGCTCAAGGGCAGCACCCAAGAGCGCTTCGCCATGAGTCAGCTGCGCCCGGCTGGTGCCATCATCGTGCCCTACGATGCGCAAAACCAAGTCTATCTCGACATTCAGGCCGGGCGCTTGGATGGCACGGTGGCCGATCGGGTCGAGGTCACGGCCGGCTTTTTGAACCGCCCCGAAGGTCGAGCCTTTGGCTTTGTGGGCCCCGAACTGCGCGACCGGCGCTACTTTGGCGACGGCATGGGCATTGCCCTGCGCAAGGGACGCGACGAACTGCGCACCGAACTGAACAACGCCATCCGGGCCATTCGCGCCAATGGCGTGTACGACCGGATTGCACGCCTGTACTTCGATTTCGACATCTACGGCGACTAACCCTGCTGTGGCAGTGGACGGTCACGTTTTATCGGTTTTGTCCGGCGCGCAACTGACGCTCACGGTCTCGCTGGCATCGCTGGGGGTGGCGATTGCGCTGGGTTTGCTCGGGGCGGCGGCCAAACTCTCGCAGCGTCGGCCGCTGGTGGCGCTGGCTGGGGCCTACACCACGTTGGTGCGCGGTGTGCCCGAGCTGATCTTGCTGCTGTTGGTCTATTACGGCGGCACCATCGGGCTCATCCTGCTGTTGGAGCGCTTGGGGCTGGAGGCCGAGGTCAACATCGACCCCTTTATGGCTGGCGTGCTGACCCTCGGCTTCATTTACGGCGCCTTCATGACCGAGACCTTTCGCGGCGCCATGCTGGCGATCCCCAAGGGCCAAGCCGAGGCCGCTTGGGCTTTTGGCATGAGCCCGGCGCGCACCTTTTTTCGCATCACGCTGCCGCAGATGGTGCGCTACGCCCTGCCCGGCTTCACCAACAACTGGCTGGTGCTGATCAAGGCCACGGCGCTGGTGAGCCTGATCGGGCTGCATGACGTGACTTTCCACGCCATGCAAGCCGGCGCCGCCACGCGCGAACCGTTCTACTTTTTGCTGCTGGCGGCGGCGGTGTTTCTGGCCTACACCACCGTTTCGCTGTGGGCGCTGCGCGCCCTAAACCGGCGTTACGCGCTGGGCAGCACCCAGGTCAGCCTGTGAACTGGGACGTGCTGCTGCTGCCCGAGACCTTGGCGCTGTACGCCGAGGGTCTGGTCACCACGCTCTGGCTGCTGGCCGGCTCCTTGTTTTTTGGCGGTGCGTTGTCGCTGCTGCTGGCGCTGGCGCTCACCAGCCGGGTGGCGGCGCTGCGCTGGCTGGCCGGCGCCTACACCTACTGCATCCGCGGCACGCCGCTGCTGATCCAGATTTTTTTGATCTACTACGGCATCGCGCAGCTCGAATGGATACAGGCGCGCTGGGATGCCGTCTGGCCTTGGACGATGTTCAAGGACGCGTTTTTTTGTGCCCTGCTGGCGCTGGCCCTGAACAACGCCGCCTACACCGCCGAAATGCTGGCCGGCGCCATGCGCGAAACCGCCCCCGGCGAGCTCGAGGCCGCGCAAGCCATGGGCATGAGCCGCTGGCAGATCCAGCGCCGCATCGTGCTGCCCAGCGCCTTGCGCCGCACCCTGCCCGCCTACGGCAACGAGGTGGTGATGATGCTGCACAGCACCAGTCTGGCCAGCACGGTGCCGGCTTTGATCGACCTCACGGCCGCGGCCAGCCGCATCTACGCCGATTTTTTTCTGCCCTTCGAAGCCTTCCTGTTCGCCGCTGCGATTTACCTGTGCATCACCTTTATGCTGGTGGGGGTGTTCAAGGCGCTGGAATGGCGCTTTCTGGGCCACTTGCGGCCCCGCAGCCACTAACCCCCCTCCTTTGCATCCATGTCGCTCCCCACCCCATCCAAGCTCGAAGTCATCGACTTGCACAAGCGCTACGGCAGCCACGAGGTGCTCAAGGGCGTCTCGCTCAAGGCGCACGCCGGCGACGTGATCAGCATCATCGGCAGCTCGGGTTCGGGCAAGAGCACGCTGCTGCGCTGCATCAACCTGCTGGAAAAGCCGCACCAAGGGCGCATCATTGTGGCCGGTGAGGAACTGCACCTGCGGCCCACGCGCACCGGCGAGCTCGAGGCCGCCAGCGCGCAGCAGTTGCAGCGCTTGCGCACCCGGCTGGCGATGGTGTTCCAGAGCTTCAACCTCTGGGCGCACATGACGGTGCTGCAAAACATCATCGAGGCGCCGGTGCACCTGCTCAAGCTGCCGCGCGAGCAGGCCGTGCAGACGGCGCGCCTGTACCTAGAGCGCGTGGGGCTGAGCGGGGTGGAAGACCGTTACCCGGCGCACCTGAGCGGCGGCCAGCAGCAGCGGGTGGCGATTGCGCGCGCGCTGGCGGTCGAGCCCGAAGTGATGCTGTTCGACGAGCCCACCAGCGCGCTGGACCCGGAACTGGTGAGCGAGGTGCTGCGCGTGATGCAGCAACTGGCCGTGGAGCACCGCACCATGGTGGTGGTGACGCACGAGATGGGCTTTGCACGCGAAGTGTCTAACCACCTGATTTTTCTGCACCAAGGGCGCATCGAGGAACAAGGCGACCCGCGCGAGGTGCTGGCCCGACCCCAAAGCGAACGCCTGGCGCAGTTTTTGGCCGGCAGCCTGAAGTAGGCTGCAAGCAGATCAGATAATGGGCGCATGACCGTTGCACCCTCCTCCCCCTTTTCGCCCTCTCCCGCCCTGCCCGCCGCCGCTTTGGCAAGCGCACTCAACCGCCCTTTGATTTTGGGTTCGAGCTCGCCCTACCGGCGCGAGTTGCTCCAGCGCTTGCAACTGCCCTTCGCCGTGGTGGTGCCCGATGTCGATGAAAGCCCGCTCCCCGGCGAAGCCCCGGCCGCGCTGGCCCAGCGGCTGGCCCTGGCCAAGGCGCAGGCGGTGGCCGAGCGGCACCCGCAGGCGCTGGTGCTGGGCTCGGACCAAGTCGCCGAGTTGCACGCACAAGCCCTCGGCAAACCCGGCAACCACGAACGCGCCCGCGACCAGTTGCGCCGCATGAGCGGCCAAAGCGTGTGCTTTCATACTGCGGTGGCGCTGGTGTGCCTCGAAAGCGGCTACAGCGGCAGCGCCTTGGCGCCGGTGCGGGTGCAATTTCGCCCGCTGCTGGACGATGAAATCGAGCGCTATCTGCAGGCCGAACAACCCTACGACTGCGCCGGCAGCGCCAAAAGCGAGGGGCTGGGCATCGCCTTGCTCGAGCGCATCGAAAGCGACGACCCCACCGCCCTGATCGGCCTGCCCCTGATCCGCACCGCCCAGCTGCTGCGCCAAGCCGGCGTGGCGTTGCCATGAGCCGCAGCGCGCCGCTGGGCACCCTGTATCTGGTGCCGACCCCGCTCGACTTTGGCTGCCTCGACCCGGCAGAGGCAGCCCCGCCGCTCGAGCACAGCCTGCCCCTGCTCACCATCCAGACCGCTGCGCGGCTGGAGCACTGGGTGTGCGAAAACGCCAAAAGCACGCGCGCCTTCCTCAAGCGCGTCGGGCAGGTGGTGCCGCTGTCGCAGCCGCTGCAAGCGCAGCAGATCGTCGAGCTGCCGCGCGAGGTGCACAAAAAAGGCGACCACGACCCCCACCAAGGCCACAACGCCACCGCCCTGCTGGCCCCAGCCTTGCAGGGCCACGACGTGGGGCTGGTGAGCGAAGCCGGCATGCCCGGCATCGCCGACCCCGGCGCCTCGGTGCTGCGCGCCGCGCACCAGCTGGGCCTGCCCGTGGCGCCGCTGGTGGGGCCGGTTTCGCTGATGCTGGCGCTGGCGGCCAGCGGGCTCAATGGGCAGCGGTTTGCCTTTGTGGGCTACCTGCCGCAAGAAAGCACGGCCCGCGTGCAGCGCATCCGCGAGCTCGAGGCACTGGCCCTGCGCAGCGGCCAGACGCAAATCTGCATCGAAACCCCGTACCGCAACCCAGCGCTGCTCGACAGCCTGCTGACCACCCTGCAAGCCCAGACGCGGCTGGCGCTGTGCGCGGGCTTGGGCTTGCCGCAGCAAGCCATCCACAGCGCCAGTGTCGGCGCTTGGAAGCCACACCGCCCGCGCCTGCCGCTGGAGCTGCCCACGGTTTTTTTGTTCGGTCGGGAGATGGCTGGGGGCCGCCGCGCCGCCTCAAGGTCGGGCCAAAGCCCCATCATCACTCCATGGCGGCGCGCAGCTCTTGTGAGATTCCCCCCAGGCGCCGGATGCCCATGCGCGCCAGGGCTGTGATGAAAAGCAATGCGCCTTCGGGGTCGTCGCGGCTCCATTGCTGAAAGCGCTCCCACGACAAGCTGCTGAGCACGGCACCGTGGGCACCGGCGTGGGCGTAGGCGGTGCGGGCGATCCCGTTCAGGAAAGCCATTTCGCCAAACACCGCCCCGGCCCCGATCACCGACAAACGCAGCCCCTGTTCTGGTACTTCAGAGGTCGAGAGTGTCACCGTACCCGCTGCGACCCACAGCAGCGTGCGCTCGCGCTCACCTTGGCGGATGATGACCGCGCCCGGCGCATAGCGCTGGCTGTTCATCAGGGCACGCAACGCCGCTTGTTGCGCGGGATCGAGCCCGTCGCTCAACTCCCCCAGCGCCGCCGCCTGCACCGAATCCGCCTGCACCGAATCCGCCTGCACCGAATCCGCCTGTGCCGAATCCGCCTGAGCTGCCGCTGCAGGGCGGCTGGCCAGAATCTGGTCTTCGGCCCATTCGAGGGCGTGGTCAAGGTCGATGTAGGTGTGCAACCGGGCCATGCGTTGCGCCGCCAAACCGTGCACGCCGCACAGCAGCAGCGCCACGTTTTGCTTCTGCAACTCGTGCGCCAAGGCGATCAGGTGCAGGCAGCCGGTTTCGTCCCAAGAGGGCGCGCGCGAGGCATCCAATATTACGCAGCGGTGCCCATTCAGATGGGAGCGCACCTGCTCCACCACTTGGGCTGCAACCCCAAAGGAGACGATGCCTTGCAGCTCAAACACCGCCACCGTGGCCATGCGTGGCGCCAGCCAGCCCTCATCCTGTGGCCCGCGCACGTGGCGCGAACGCAGTTTGCCTTCCAGATGAATGCGCCGGATGGCGTGCTCCCCCGAGGCGCGCAGCAGATCCAAAGTGGCCACCAGCAGACCCGCCAGCAACGCCAAGGCACCGCTGGAGCCCACGAACACCAAGGCCACCACCCAAGCCTGCAGGCGCCCCCCACGGCCCTCGCGGGTCTGGAACAGCCCCCACAGAGGAGGCGGAATCATGCGCACACCGGTGATCAGCAGCGCCCCCATCAAAACCGCCATCGGCACCCAAGGCAGCCACAGATAGCCGCTGACGGCCACGGCAATCATGGCCAGCGCGTGCCACTGCCCGGCCCGCAGGCTCGGTTTGCCCGTGTAAAAGAGTGCGGTGAGCGAGCGCGACAAGCTGGTCGAGGCCGGAATCATGCCCACCAGCGCACAGCCCACCCCCACCCACCCCTCGCGCCCCAACACCGGCCCATGCGCAGTGCGTTGTCCGTGCTCAACCTCCAGATGCTGGTGATAGACCAACACCTCGAGCGAGTTCACCACCGCCATCAACAAAGCCAGCGATGCAAGTTGAAAACCCACCCGGTCGATCACCAACCACCACGGCGCAGCCCACCAGTCGGGCACCACGGGCAGCATAAAAACCGCTTGCTCGGCCGCCATGCGCAGCTCGACTCCGGGGGCCCAGAACAGCCACGGCAAGGCGACTAGGGTGACGGCGATCAGCAGCGTGGGAAAACGCGGCCACAGACGCTGCAACACATGGCTGAGGGCCACCACAGCCATTGCGATCCCTACGTGCCAGCCCAGCAACGCGCCCCAGTGCGCGCCGCTGATGAAGTACAACCCCTTGATCTGCGCCAAAATGAGCGACAAGCCCACCCCGGCCGCAAAACCTTGCGTCACCGCAACCGGAATGAAGCGCGCCATGCGGGCCAAGCCACTCCAAGCAATCAGGCTTTGCAACACAAAACCCAGCGCGGCGAAAACGCCGGTGATCGCCAGCGCCTGTGCGGCAGTTATGGACGCCGCTGCGCCGGCATCGATCACCAAGGCCAACATGCCGCCAAAGAGCAGCGCCACGGCCGTCGAGGGCCCATAGACCACCCCCTTGCTGCGCGCCAGCAGCGTGAGCAAGGCCCCAGGCACAGCTGCCGACCACAGAGCGAGAAAACTAAACGAGCCCAGGGTGGCCAACGGCGCAAAAGCCAGCAGCCCGACGCCTATGGCATGGGGAATCGAGATCGACAGCGCCGCCGCCGCGCCGACAATGGGTCGGCTGGCCCGTTGGGTGCTGATTTTTTTGGCTGGAAGCTCGAACGATATCGGTTCTGGTGCGTGGTTCACGCAGCCATTATCGCTTGAGAAAATGACACAATTGGCGCCACGATCTCAGGCGTGGCGTTGTGTTGCTCAAGGCCGCCGTTCTATTTTTTTCGGAGGCAACGCGGGTGTTTCGCGCCTAGGGTGGCACCCTTGGGGGGATTGCCGCCGACCGATGAACGCGGCTTGGGTAGACGGTGATTCGGCACCAATCAGTTATGCTACGAAAATCGCTAGTGCACTGCCGCGCACATGGGCATACACCGTCACCGGCCGCCGCGGTGGGCAAAAGCAAGATAGCCCGGCCTTGATGGCACAGGCAACAGAGTGGGAGAGCGATGAACCAAGACCTGAAAAAGACCCTCTGGACCGCCGCAGACAAGCTGCGCTCGTCGATGGACGCAGCCGAGTACAAGCACATTGTCTTGGGCCTGATTTTTTTGAAGTACATCAGCGACGCGTTCGACGAGCGCCGCGCCGAGCTTGATGCCGCGTTCGCCGACGAGTCGCACGATCTCTACCTTCCCGACGACGACCGTGCCTTGGCCACCGAGGAGCGCGACTACTACACCATGGTCAACTGCTTCTGGGTGCCGGGGCCTGCACGCTGGGAGACCATCCGCGCCAAAGCCAAGCAGGCCGATATCGGCACGCGCATCGACGGAGCGCTGGACGCCATCGAGGCCGACAACCCGCGCCTAAAGGGCATTCTAGATAAGCGCTTCGGCCGCGCGCAGCTGGAACCGGGCAAGCTGGGCGAGCTCATCGACCTCATCTCTACCATCGGCTTCACGTCCAGCGAGGGGCATCAGGCCAAGGATCTGCTGGGCGAGGTGTACGAATACTTCCTAGGCCAGTTCGCCAACGCCGAAGGCAAGAAGGGCGGCCAGTTCTACACGCCGGCCAGCGTGGTGAAGGTGCTGGTGGAGGTGTTGGCGCCACACAAGGGCAAGGTGTACGACCCCTGCTGCGGCTCGGGCGGCATGTTCGTACAGAGCGAGAAGTTCATCGAAAGCCACGGTGGCAAGTTCGGCGATATCTCCATCTATGGGCAGGAAGCCAACCCGACCACTTGGCGCCTAGTGGCCATGAACTTGGCCATCCGGGGCATGGACTTCAACCTCGGCAAAGAGCCGGCCGACACCTTCCACCGCGACCAGCACCCCGACTTGAAAGCCGACTACGTGCTGGCCAACCCGCCATTCAATATCAGCGACTGGGGCGGCGGCCGCCTGCTGGACGACAAGCGCTGGGTGCATGGCACCCCGCCCGCGGGCAACGCCAACTACGCTTGGTTGCAGCACATCCTGCACCACCTAGGCCCGCGCGGACAGGCCGGCGTGGTGCTGGCCAACGGCAGCATGTCGTCCAACCTGAACAGCGAGGGCGAGATTCGCCGTGCGATGGTGGAAGCGGATGTGGTCGAGGTGATGGTCGCCCTGCCGCCACAACTGTTTTTCAACACGCAGATTCCGGCGTGCCTGTGGTTCCTAGCCAAGGACAAGAGCAAGGATGGGCGCGACCGGCGCGGTGAGGTGCTGTTCATCGACGCCCGCAAGCTCGGGCGCATGGACACGCGGGTGACCCGGGTGTTCGACGACGAGGACGTCCATCGCATTGCCACCACGGTGCACCGCTGGCGCCAGAGCGGTGAGGCAGGCTCAGACGAGCCCTATGCCGACGTGCTTGGCTTCTGCCGCGCGGTGAAGCTGGCCGAAATTGTCGAGCATGGGCATGTGCTGACCCCGGGACGCTACGTGGGTGCCGAGGCAACGGACGATGACGACGAGGCGTTCAACGAAAAGATGGAACGGCTAACGGCGCAGCTGGCTGAGCAGATGGCCAAGGGGGCTGAGCTAGATGCCGTGATTCGGGAAAAGCTCGGAGGGCTGGGTTATGCCGTCTGAGCTGCAAGTCCTGCCGCTTGAGGAATGCCTAGAGGCGCTCATCGACTACCGAGGAAAGACGCCCCGGAAGACTGATAGCGGCATCCCACTGATAACGGCGAAGGTCGTCAAAGGCGGACGCATCGAAACACCCACTGAGTTCATCGCGCCAGAAGACTTCGACTCTTGGATGACACGTGGCCTCCCAAGGATTGGGGACGTTGTCATGACGACAGAGGCACCGTTGGGCGAGGTTGGCCAAATTTTAAGTTTGCCTGTGGCCTTGGCACAGCGCATCGTGACGTTGCGAGGTAAACCGCACCTGCTCGACAACGATTACCTCCTTTACATGCTGCAGGCCGAAGCTTTTCAAGAGCAACTCAAGGGTCGCTCAAGTGGTACGACGGTAGTCGGCATCAAGCAAAGCGAGCTACGCAAAGTCCGGCTGCATCTTCCGCCTGTCCAACTGCAGCGAGAGGTGGCGTCAATCTTGAAGGCGCTAGACCGCCGCATCGACCTCCTCCGCCAAACCAACTCCACTCTCGACTCCATCGCACAAGTCCTGTTCAAGAGCTGGTTCATCAACTTCGACCCGGTGCTGGCCAAGGCCGATGGCCGCGAGCCCGATGGCATGGATGCAGCAACGGCGGCGCTGTTTCCTGCGCAGTTCGAGGATTCGGAGCTCGGACCTGTGCCGAAAGGGTGGACTGCTCAACCCATCGGCGACTTGGTCGAGGCCGTCGGCGGCTCAACACCGGATACAAAAAACGATGCCCTCTGGGAGCCCGCTGCCCACCACTGGACCTCGCCGAAGGACCTCTCCGGTGCGACGGCACCCGTGTTGCTGGATACCGAGCGAAAAGTGAGCGACGCCGGATTGGCCAAGATTTCCTCGGGGCTGCTGCCAGTCGGTACCCTGCTCATGTCATCGCGCGCGCCGATTGGCTACCTCAGTCTTTCGCAGATTCCAGTCGCCATCAACCAAGGCTACATCGCGATGCCTCCCGGCGGCCGGCTGCCGCCTGCGTACCTGTACTTCTGGTGCCAACTCAACATGGACGCCATCAAGGGCCGCGCGAACGGTTCGACGTTCATGGAAATCAGCAAGAAGGCGTTCCGACCGATCCCGGCCCTCTCGCCGTCCCCAGAGGTCGTCGACAGGTTTCATGACTTCGCAACAGCGGTGTTCAACCGCTTGACCGCGAACGAGAGACAAGCGCGGGCGCTAGCAGAGCTTCGGGACACGTTGTTGCCCCGACTCATCTCCGGGAAGCTGCAGTTGCAGGAACTCCAAGTTCAGGGCGACGAGGTGCTGGCGTGACACCTGAACTTTCGTTGGCATTCGCCATCCAGTCGAGCCCTGGCGTCTACGCACTGTTGCTCGGCTCCGGCGTCTCTAGAGCAGCCCGCATTCCGACTGGTTGGGAGGTTGTGCTCGACCTTGTAAGAAAGTTGGCTGCTGCGCAAGAAGCTGACTGCGAGCCAGACCCAGCCGCCTGGTTCCGTACCAAGTATGGCGAGAAGCCGGGCTACTCGCGCCTACTGGATGCGCTAGCGAAGACGCCCGCAGAGCGCGCACAGATTCTCAGGGCCTACTTTGAGCCCTCCGAGGAAGAGCGCCGGGATGGGGCGAAGTCACCCACCAAGGCGCATCAAGCGATTGCACGGCTGGTCTCGAGTGGTCACATCCGAGTAGTCCTCACCACGAACTTTGACCGCCTGATGGAGCGGGCGCTCGAAGAAGTTGGAGTCGCGCCTACCGTCATCAGCACACCGGACCAAGTCGAAGGCGCTGTACCGCTGGCTCACATGAAGTGTTGCGTTATCAAGCTTCATGGCGACTACCTCGACACACGCATCCTCAATACGCCAGAAGAGTTGGCCAGCTACGCCCCTCAGGTCGACAAGCTACTCGACCAAGTCTTTGATGAGTACGGGCTGGTCGCCTGCGGCTGGTCCGCAGAATGGGATGAAGCACTACGGCGCGCGATTGAACGTGCACCCAGCAGGCGGTTCTCGACCTTTTTCGCTGCGCGAGGGCAGCTTGGAGAGCGGGTTGCAGCACTGCTCGCCCTACGAGGCGGTCAGCACGTTGCAATCTCAGATGCTGATTCGTTCTTCGAGAACGTTGAACAACGCGTCAGGGCAATCGAACAGTTCTCCCAACCCCACCCACTGTCGGTCAAGGCTGCAGTTGCTGCCTGCAAGCGATACCTTGCCAGTCCCGACACCTCACGGATTCAGCTAGCGGACCTAATTGGCGACGAAAGCCGCAGAGTCTGCAAAGAGCTTCAGCAAGAGCGGCTCTTCAACACGTCGGAAGCCGTGAACACCGAAACAGTGACCGCGCGTGTTCGGCTGTACGAGGGCATTTGTCGAACGCTTTGCGCCATAGCCTTTCAGGTCGGCCGTTGGGGTGACCGTGGGGCAGTCCAGCAGCTGGCTTCGGCACAGCGCCGTCTGTACGGCACTCGGAACAACCAAGGCGTGACGCTGTGGCTCGCTTACCAAGGCTATCCCGTCACGCACTTGACGTACGCCGCGCTTCTGGGCGCATCAGTCCGAGGTCGTTGCGACGTGGTTGCACCGCTATTAAAGAACGAGCTTGAGTTTGCCAATCGACAGCCAGTCATCGCGGTCGACGTCGTTCCTCCATTTTGCCTTTTGCGCGACAACCCGCAGTCTTGGGGACAACTCTTGGAAGGCCAGGACCGTCGCCCTGTTCCCTTGAGTGACTGGCTCGCCGAGCACTTCTGGAGTGGATTCGGAGACGAGTTCGACTCGCGGCATGACTACGACCTCCGGTTCGACTGGGTAGAAATTGTTCTCGCGATTGCGCATCACAGGCTGTGCCCACCTGAGTTCAACACCGAGCACCATCCACTAGGACGTTACGGGTACCGACGTCAGGGCCGCGAACGCGTCTTGCAAGGATGGAGGTCAAGTCTTGCGGCCGAGCATGAGCGGTCTCCCTATGTGAGCTCTGGACTTTTCGGGAACAGTGCGACAGAAGTGGAACAGGCTATCGCTGCGTTCGAGGCATGGGCCGCTCAGTTGAGTAACCGTTGGTGGTAGGTTGCAGCGCATGGGAAGCATCACCGAAGACCACCTCGAACAAGCCACGCTCGAATGGCTGGCGGCGCTGGGCTGGAAGATCGGCCATGGGCCGGACGTTTCGCCGCCCGATTCCAAGAAGCCGGGCACCGAGCGCGATACCTACCGCAATGTGGCCCTCAAGCACCGTTTGCGCGATGCCATCCGTCGACTGAATCCGCACATCCCGGCCGGCGCGCAGGACGAGGCCTGCCGCATGGTGCTGAACCCCAATATCCCCGGCCAGGTGCAGGCCAACCGGCAGATGCACCGTTGGCTGGTGGAGGGGGTGCCTGTCCAGTACCAGAAGGACGGCGAGACCCGCGGCGACCGGGTGAAGCTGGTCGACTGGACCGACACCGCTGGCAACGACTGGCTCGCGCTTAACCAGTTCAGCATCCAAGGGCCGAAGCTGACCCGACGGCCGGACGTCGTACTGTTTTTGAACGGTCTGCCCGTGGTGGTGGTCGAGCTCAAGAACCCAGGCGATGAGAACGCCGACCTCTGGGCCGCCTTCAACCAACTGCAGGCCTACAAGGAAGATATTCCAGACCTGTTCCTGAGCAACGCCCTGCTGGTCATCAGCGACGGCATCGAGGCGCGCGTAGGGTCACTCACGGCCGACCAAGAGCGATTCATGGCTTGGCGCACCATCGACGGGGTGACCGTGGATCCGCTGGGCGCCATGAAGGAGCTGGAAACGCTGGTGCGCGGCCTGTTCCAGCGCGACCTGCTGCTGGACTACCTGCGGCACTTCATCCTCTTTGAAGACGAGGGCAAACTGCTCAAGAAGGTGGCGGGCTACCACCAGTTCCATGCGGTGCGGGCGGTGGTCGAGAGCGTGCTCGAGGCGTCCAATCCGAAGGCCCTTGCTTCACGCCGCGGCAAGGGCGGCGTGGTGTGGCACACCCAAGGCGCGGGCAAGAGCATCGAGATGACTTGCCTAGGAGGCAAGCTGATGCAACACCCCCAGATGGGCAACCCGACCCTAGTGGTGGTGACCGACCGCAACGACCTAGACAACCAGCTGTTTGGCGTGTTCGCCGGCGCGGCCGCGCTGCTGCGCGAGACCCCGGTGCAGGCCGACACACGGCCCAAGCTGCGTGATCTGCTGGCCAATCGGCCCTCGGGCGGTATTGTTTTTACGACCATCCAAAAGTTCACGCCGGGCGAGGACGAGGACAGCTTCCCCGTCCTCTCCGACCGGAACAACATCGTCGTCATCTGCGACGAGGCCCACCGCAGCCAGTACGGCTTCCAGGCCAGCATGCCCAAGCTGCAAAAGCAGATCAAGGACGCCCGCAAGACCCTAACGACCAACGACGCGGCCAACGAGCCTATGGCGCTACAGGTGGCCGAACCCACCGCCAAATACGGCGTGCTGCGCAACCTGCGCTATGGCTATGCCCAGCACCTGCGCGATGGCCTGCCCAACGCCACCTTCGTGGCCTTCACCGGCACGCCGGTGTCGCTAGAGGACCGCGACACGCGGGCCGTGTTCGGCGACTACGTGCATATCTACGACGTTGAGCAGGCGGTCAAGGATGGCGCCACGGTGCCCATCTATTACGAGAGCCGGCTGGCCCGTCTGGAGCTGAAAGAGGCTGATGCTCTGCTGCTCGACGACGAGGTGGAGGAGCTGACCGAAGACGAAGAAGACGACACCGCCAAGGCAGCGCAGCTGCGCCGCTGGGCTGCGCTGGAAAAACTGGTGGGCGCGCCGCCGCGCATCCAGAAAGTGGCGGTTGACCTAGTCGAGCACTTCGAGAACCGCTTGGCCAGCCTAGACGGCAAGGCCATGGTGGTGGCCATGAGCCGCGAAATCTGCGTGCACCTGTACGACGCCATCGTGGCTCTGCGCCCGAGTTGGCACGACCCCGACCCCGAGAAGGGTGCCATCAAGGTGATCATGACCGGCTCGGCCTCGGATAAGAATCTGCTCAAACCGCACATCTACAGCAAGGACATCAAGAAGCGCCTAGAGCGCAGGTACAAGGATCCGACTGACCCCTTCAAGCTGGTCATCGTCCGCGACATGTGGCTCACGGGTTTCGACGCCCCATGCATGCACACGATGTACGTGGACAAGCCCATGAAGGGCCATAACTTGATGCAGGCGATTGCGCGGGTGAATCGTGTGTTTAAGGACAAGCCCGGCGGCTTGGTGGTGGACTACATCGGCATCGCCAACGAGCTGAAGGCGGCGCTGAAGGACTACACGCAGGCCAAGGGCAAAGGCAAGCCGACCATCGCCGCCGAGGACGCCCTAACCGTGCTGCTGGAAAAGATGGACGTGCTGCACGGCATGCTACACGGCTTTGACTACACCGACTTTCGCACGAAGGCTTGGCAGCTGCTTCCCGGCGTGGCGAACCATGTGCTGGGCTCGGAAGATGGCAAGAAGCGCTTTGCCGACACTGTGCTGGCCGCCAGCAAGGCTTTCGCCCTCTGCTGCACCCTAGACGAGGCGCTGGCACACCGGGACGAGCTCGCCTTCCTGCAGGCCGTAAAGGCCGCGCTGACCAAGTTCGGCACCTCGGGCAAGAAGCTTAACGACGAGCAGAAGGAGCATGCGCTCCGGCAAATCATCAGCAAAGCCGTGGTCAGCGCCGAAGTCGTGGACATCTTCAAAGCCGCCGGCTTGAATCGACCAGACATTGGCATTCTGTCCGAGGAGTTCCTAGAAGACGTGCGCCACATGAAAGAGCGCAACCTCGCGGTCGAACTGCTGCAGCGGCTGCTGAAGGACGACATTCGCTCGCGTTTCAAGACCAACGTTGTGCAGCAGGCCAAGTTCTCCGAGATGCTTCAGCAAAGCCTACAGCGCTACCGCAACCGGGCCATCGAAACCGCGCAGGTCATCGAAGAACTCATCGAGATGGCTAGGAAGTTCCACACCGCTGCGCAGCGCGGGGAGCAGTTGGGGCTCAACGGCGACGAGATGGCGTTCTACGATGCGCTGGCAACCAACGAGGCCGCTGTCCGCGACCTAGGCGACGAGACACTGAAGGCGATTGCGGTCGAACTGACGCAGAAGCTGCGGGCATCAGTGACCGTGGACTGGTCGGTGCGCGAGACCGTGCGAGCGCGCCTGCTGGTGATGGTGAAGACGTTGCTCAAACGCTACAAGTACCCGCCGGATAGGCAGGAGGAAGCGACGGAGACCGTGCTGAAACAGGCCGAGGCATTATCAGCCGGGTGGGCGAATCCTTGAGTGGGGCTCGGCGCTTTGAAAGCGCTAGCGCAAGGCGCTAGGCATTAAATGGATGAGCACAACATCGAGCACCGCACCTGCAAGGGCTGCGCATCCATCACGAGCGCATCGAGGCATGGATGCTCGAACAAGCCGGAGTGCGCTTTGCGCCAGCGCAGCCGCTCAAGCTGAGCGTGGTGGCTTAAACATCACAAAAAGGCTATACTGTGATTCATTGGACTGTGACACTGCACCCGCAAGCCGAGCCCGAGCTGCTGGCGCTGCCGCCCGATATGCAAGCCCGCTTCCTGCGCACTGCCGAACTGCTCGAGGACTTGGGGCCGCAGCGTGTAGGGCTGCCCCACATACGCCCCCTGCAAGGCAAGCTGTGGGAGATGCGCCTACAAGGCCGGGATGGCATAGCCCGCGCCGTGTACGCCGCCGTTCACCAGCGCCGCCTGCTGGTGCTACACGTGTTCATCAAGAAAACCCAAGCCACACCGCGCCGCGCCATTGAAACCGCCCTGAACCGATTGGAGACCCTGCCATGATCACACTTGAGCAAATCAAGGCCAAGCTGCTGGAGCAGCCCGCCGTGCAAGCCGAATATGACGCCCTAGCCGCCGAATTTGACATGGCCCGCGAGCTGCTGCACGCCCGCGCCCGCGCCGGCCTGACGCAAGCCCAAGTAGCCGAGCGCATGGGCACCACACAGAGCGCAATCGCAAGGCTCGAGGCAGGCAAGCGCCAGCCCTCCATGCGCACCGTGCAGCGGTATGCCCAAGCCCTAGGCTGCCGTGCCGTGGTGCGGCTGGAGCGAGGCAGCGCCTGAGCCACCAGCGCTTGCACCACCGCCAGAGCCCGGCCCTTGATCCGGGTTTTGTGTGCTCGAGCAGCCGCACCGCTGACGTGCAAAACGCGCTTACATCCGCCGTCACATCGAGCGCAGCCCAGAAGCACAAAGCCCGGAAAACCCGGCTAACTGCTTGATTTATTTTGGGTGGATGATGGGACTCGAACCGAAAATGGGGAGCATTCAGGGGGGCTCCCCGCATTCGCCCCCATACCACCACTCACGAACTCATCACTTCCTGCTCGCCGCATCCCTTACCCCGAGGGCCTGCGCCGGAGGGTGAACTCCGGGTCAGCCGGCAGGGATTTCTAGCGGCAAGTCCGCAAGAATTGCCTGACTACCGGCAGGTTCTGCAAACCCAACGCATTGACACCATTGTTTTTTTCACAAAAACAGTCGAAAGGCGTTAAAATTGGCGGATGGGTTCTACGATGAAGCTTGCAGACCGGATGCGCCAGTCCATTCGGCGCCGCTCCGGCCACGTTGTACTGCGCGCCGAACTCGCGCGGCTGGGCAGCGCATCGCAGGTTTCGGAAGCGCTCAAGACGCTTCAGCGCGACGGGGAATTGCTCCGCTTGGGCGCAGGCGTTTACGCCAAGGCCCGCCGGGACGAAGCCACGCACGAGGTAACGCCAGTCGTGGATGTCGAGACGCTGGCGCGTGAGGTGGCGCTAAAGCTAAAGGCTCATGTAACCACCGGCGCAAGGGGCACGCTGGTGCTGGACACAGGCGACCGCCGTGTTTCCCGCAAGCTGGCCCTAGGCCAGAGCGCCGTGCAATACGTCAACAATCGCAATCGCAGGGCCTTCACGGCATTAAGAATGAAGCCTTGGGACACAACGACATTCCCCACCACCGATGTGGGCAACTATGTGCGCTGGCTTGCGGGCTCTTATGGGGTTCGGTATGAGCCGACTGCCGCCGATCAATGGGCCGAGACGGTAACCCGCCTAGCCGGAGACGAAGTTCGCTCCGGCCCGGTGCAGGATCTGCTGGTCGCCCTCAAGCGTGCAGGCAGGCTGACCAAGGATGACATGGCGAGATTGCTCGTGAACTACCTGCGGGAGTGCAAGCAGGGTGTTTGATCCGTTCAAGGATTTCGAGACGTCCGGCCACCTGCGAAACAAGTTCGCCGAGAAGGATCCGCAGATCGTCCAGGAACTGGAACACCAGATGTTCCGGGTCAGTCTGGACGAAGCCATCGCATACTTGGCGAAACGGCGAAGTGCCTTGCGCTATGAAGACTTCCTCGCCGTCTGGATGGCAACGGCCGCACCATGCTGGTGGTCCACACCGAGTTATGCCATCGGGCCGGCTTCTGCATCGAATGGCACCGCACGAGTAAGTCAGACTTCCTGACCGCATTAAGCACCGAGATCGCTACGCCGGGCAAAGGCATCCTGGACGCCTACCTGCTGCCCTTCGTTGGTGAGAACCAGGAACGCGAAGCTTGGGGCGGCATGCTCGGCGGTTTGCCGGGCCTCGACGGCAAAGGGTCGGACGATGCCGTCGCAGGCAACTACACGGACGCTGAAGTCTCCCGTCAGTACCGCGAATTCGAGCGGCGGCGCGGCTACCAAATCGATCCTTCAGCGGACAACAGCAACGGTCTGATTAAGGATCGCCCCTGAAACGAAACGAGGACCGTAAGGTCCTCGTTTTTATAAGCGTTTTTGGGGTGGCTGATGGGACTCGAACCCACGACGACAGGAATCACAATCCTGGACTCTACCAACTGAGCTACAGCCACCGCAAGCCTTAGATTATACCCCTGATTCAGGACGCGGCGGCGGTTTCGGCGGTGGGGCGTGGCTGCAAAATTTCGACTTCGAAGCGCGTGCGCAAATGCCGCAGGTAGGCTTGGGTTTCGGCTTGTGCCCACAGGTCGGCGAGCTGGTTGCGCTCCAGCCCGGCGCGCACCGCGTCGGGTGCCTCGCGCTCGAGCACGCGGTTGATGCGGATCACGGCGTAGCCGTCGGGGCCCATATCGACGCCTACCCAAGTCGGGGCATCGGCGGATGCTGGGGCGGCGGCACTCAGCACGGCGCGCAGCACCTCGGCGGGCGCGCCTTGCGGTTCGGTGCGCGACAGGGCCACGGCGGGTGACAGCCGGCCTTGGGCCGCTTCCGGGGCTTGGCGCCAGGCCGCCAAGCGGGCTTGCCCTTCGGTGCGCGCGGCATCCAGCGCGCGGCGCTGCAGCAGCAGTTCGCGGACTTGTGGGCGCACGGCGTCTAGGGGCTGCAGCTGCGCGGGCCGGTGCGCGAGCACCCTTGCTGACACCAGCTGTTGCCCGGCCTGAACCTCGATCGCTTCGGTGTTGCGCCTGAGCGTGAGCGCGTCGCTGGCAAACAGGGCCTGCAGCAGCTCGGGATGGGTCAAGGCGGGAGCAAGCCCGGCGGGCTGGGGGCCGCGGCGCACCACCGCTTGGGCGCGGTTGACGGTCAGGCCCAGCGCCTGCGCGGCGGGCGCCAAGGAATCGGCTTGCTCATAGACCAAGTTGGAAAAGGTTTCGGCGGCTTGGGCAAAGCGCAGCTGCGCCTGTTGCTGGCGCAGCTCGGTCGCGAGGCGCTCGCGCACGGCCTCGAAGGGCTCGGCGGCCGGCTGGCGCACCTCGAGCAACTGGATGATGTGAAAGCCGAAATCGGTCTGCACCAAGTCTGAAATGGCGCCGCGCTGCAGCGCAAACACCGCCTGCTCAAACGGCGGCACCATGGCGCCACGGGCAAAAAAGCCCAAATCGCCCCCCCTGGCGGCAGAGCCGGGGTCTTGCGAGTGCGCGCGCGCGAGTTCGGCAAAACGGGCCGGGTTGAGGCGCACCTGGGCCAGCAGCTCTTCGGCGCGGGCGCGCACTTGGGCAAGCTGTTCGGGGCTGGCGCCCGGCTCGAGCGTGAGCAGGATGTGGCTGGCGCGGCGCTCTTCTTTGGCGGCGAGCTGGGCGCGGGTTTGCTCGTAGTGCGCGCGCAGATCGGCTTCGCTGATGGCGATGCCCCGCGCCACCGCGGCTAGGTCGAGCACCAGGTATTCGACATCGACTTGTTCGGCCGACTGAAACAGGTTCGGATTCTGGGTGTGGAAGGCCTGCAGGTCGGCCTCGGTGAGGGCGACGCCGGCGCGGAAGTCATCAGGCCGGAACACCGTGAACTGGATTTCGCGGCGCTGGAAAAATGGCTGCAAGGCCTGTTCGGCCAGCTTCGGGGGGGCGAAAGCGGTCACGGCCAAGCCCTCGAGCAACTGGCGGCGGATCAGGTCGGCGCGCACCGATTGCTCGAATTGCTCGGGTGTCAGGCCCTGCATGGCCAAGATTTGGCGGTAGCGCTCCAGATCGAGCGTGCCGTCGGGGCGGCGCAGCTGGGCGATGGTGGGGTCTTGCGCCAGTGTGGCAGCGAGCTGCTGGTCGGTGACCAGAAAACGGGCATCTTGGGCCGCCAGGGCCACCAGTTGCTCGTCGATCATGCGCTCGAGCGTGGCAAAGCGGCTGGCCTCGGTGTCGAGCTGGGCGCGCTGCAGGCCCGGCGTTTGCTCCAGCAGTCGATCGATCTGGTTGCGGTGCCGCTCTTCCCACTGCTCGCGCGTGATGTCGGTGCCGCCGACGCGCGCCACGGCGTTGGGGTCAGCGCCCAGTTGCCCATAACCCTCGACCCCGACGAGCACGAAGGCCGGGATGATCAGCAACATCAGAACCGCCATCAGGAACTTGATGTTGTTGCGAAAAAAATCAAACATGTGGGCGCTGCCTGCAACGTGGGAATGAATGCCGGGCTCATCGGCATGGGGCTGGTGGGTGGTGGGTGCTGACGGGTTCGAACCGCCGACCTACGCCTTGTAAGGGCGCCGCTCTACCAACTGAGCTAAGCACCCCACCGGGAAACCCCTGATGTTAGCCGAACGCACCGGGGAAGGCGCGCTGGGCTGAAATGGCTGGCGCATTGTAACCGGGGCTCAAGATTCGTTTTCTGGGGCGCTTGCACGGGCGCGCTCTGATGCGCTATAGCAAACGCGCCGGCAGCACGCCGCGCAGCGCATTGCACACCACGATGGCCTCGGCGCGTTGCAGGTCGGCCCGCGTCAGGCGGGCCTCGCTGGCGGCCCAAGCGGGGTCGGCGAGCAGCAAGCTGCGCTGGATGCCGGGCAAGGCGCCGCCAGATACGGGCGGGGTGAACCAGCGGCCGCCCAAGCGCAAAAAAACGTTGCTGCGCCCGCCCTCGAGCAGCTCGTCGGCGGTGTTGAAAAACAGGCTGTCGAAGGCGCCCTCGCGCTCGGCGGCGCGGATGCCGGCGTCGTAGTGGCTGCGGCGCGTGGTTTTGTGCGCGGCCAGCGGGTTGTGCAGCGGCAGCGGCTCGGGGTGCAGCCGCAGCGTCACGACACCGGGCGGCAGCGCAGCCAAAGGAGCGTGCGCAAGGCTGAGCCGGCCGCTGTGCGACAGCGCCAGCCGCACCCGCGCCGGGCCATCGGTGGGCAGCTCGGCCGCGCGCTGGCGCAAAAGCGCCTGGGCCGCGTCGGGGTCGAAGGCGAAACCCAGCGCCCGCGCGCTGGCCGCCAAGCGCGCCAGATGCAGCGCCAGATGCTGCAAGCCGCAACCGGGAAGGTGCAGCATGGTCTCGAACAAATCAACGCCGGGGTCTAGACTGGTGAGGAAGCGGGCTTTGAGGCGGCATTCGGCCAGCTCGTCGGCGGCCACGCTGTCGTGCACGATGCCCGCCCCTACCCCTAGGCTGAGCGGCCTCAATCCTTGGTGCGGCGGCCCGAGCGTGAGCGTGCGGATGGCCACCGAGAGGCAGAAGTCGCCCACGCGCTGGCCTGCTGGCGCGGCGTCGAGCCAGCCGATGGCGCCGCAGTAGGGGCCGCGCGGCGTGCTCTCTAAGGCGCGGATGAGCTGCAGGGTGCGGTGCTTGGGCGCGCCGGTCACCGATCCACAGGGGAAGGTGGCGCGCAGCAACTCGGGCCAGCCGACCTCAGGCCGCAGCCGGGCCTGCACGGTGGAGGTCATCTGGTGCACGGTGGCGTAGGATTCGATCTCGAACAGAGCCGGCACCTGCACGCTGCCGGTGAGCGCGATGCGCCCGATGTCGTTGCGCAGCAAGTCCACGATCATCACGTTTTCGGCTTGGTTCTTGCAGTCGGCTTGCAGATTGCGGGCGCTGGCGAGGTCGGCCTCGCGGTCGCCCACGCCATCGATGTCTGTGTCGCATTCTGGTGCAAGGATGCGCGCGGCCGTGCCCTTCATGGGCCGCGCGCTCAAGACCCCGTGCTGCTGGCGCAAAAACAGCTCGGGCGAGCAGGAAAGCAGCCAGCGGTCGTCGGGCAAGCGCAGCAGCGCGCCAAAGGGCACCGGTTGGCGCGCGCGCAAGGCCGCGTACAGCGCCACCGGTTCGCCCCAGGCCTGGCCCTGCAAGCGGTAGGTGTAATTGACCTGGTAGGTCTCGCCGGCGCGGATGGCGGCGTGGATGCGCTCGATGGCGGCAGCAAAACCCGCTTCATCGACGCTCTCTTGCAGTGCCAGCGTGCCGCCGCCGGCATCAGAGCCGGGCCAGCTCTGCAGCCAGGCATCGACTTGCTCGCGCGCGAGCCGCTGCAGGTGGCTGAACATGAGCAAGCGCAGCGCCGCACCCGGATAGGCCGCCGAGGGCTGGCCGAGCACCAAGGCCTCGCCCCATTCGTAGTCGGCCAGCAGCAGCGCGTGCAAACCGGCACGCTGGTCTTGCGCCACGGCAGCCCACAGGGCGTCCAGCGCGGCGCGGTCGGTCGCATCGGTGCAGACGTGCTCGCGCACGAAGCCGGTGTAGAGCCGGCTGCTGGGTTGCGCGGCGCTGGCCTCGCAGTCGTCGAGCAGGGCAAAGACCGACTGCGGGCCGGCGCCGGGGGCTGGAAGCGCTGTCTGGGCTGCCGGGGCTTCCGGAGCCGCCGGGGCTGCGCTCATGCGCCGACCACCTCGGCGATCGCCCGCCCCAAGTCGGCGGTGCTGGCGCGGCCGCCGAGGTCGGGGGTGCGTGGCGCGTCGCCTCCCGAAGCCAGCACGGTTTCGATGGCTTGCAGCAGCGCGTCGTGCGCCTTGCGGTGGCCCAGAAAATCGAGCATCATGGCCCCGCACCAGATCTGGCCGATCGGGTTGGCGATGCCGCGGCCGGCGATGTCGGGGGCCGAGCCGTGCACCGGCTCGAACAGCGAGGGGTGGCGGCGCTCGGGATTCAGGTTGGCGCTGGGCGCCACGCCGATGGTGCCGGTGCAGGCGGGCCCGAGGTCGCTCAGGATGTCGCCAAACAGGTTGCTCGCCACCACCACGTCGAAGCAGTCGGGGCGCTGCACGAAATGGGCGCACAGGATGTCGATGTGGAACTGATCCACGTGCACGCCGGGGTACTGGCGCGCCATGGCCGCCACGCGCTCGTCCCAGTAGGGCATGGTGATGGCGATGCCGTTGCTCTTGGTGGCGCTGGTGAGGTGCTGCTTGGGGCGGCTCTGCGCCAGCTCGAAGGCAAAGCGCAGCACCCGATCGACGCCGTGGCGGCTCATCACGGTTTCTTGCAGCACGATTTCGCGCTCGCTGCCCTCAAACATGCGCCCACCGACGCTCGAGTATTCGCCCTCGGTGTTTTCGCGCACGATCCACATATCGATCTCGCCCGGGGCGTAGGGTGTGCCGTCGCGGCGGCGCAGGGGCGCGCTCATGCCGGGCAGCAGGCGCGCCGGGCGCAGGTTTACGTACTGATCGAACTCGCGCCTAAAACGCAACAGCGAGCCCCAGAGCGAGATGTGGTCGGGGATTTTCTCGGGCCAGCCGACGGCGCCAAAATAGATCGCGTCGTGGCTGCCGATCTGCTCTTTCCAGTCGTCGGGCAGCATCTGGCCGTGGCGCTCGTAGTAGGGCCAGCAGGCGAAATCGAAATGGTCGAACTGCAAGCCGATGCCGAAGCGGCTGGCGGCCGCTTCGAGCGCGCGCAGCCCTTCGGGCATGACTTCTAGGCCGATGCCGTCGCCAGCGACGACGGCGATGCGGTGCGTTTTCATGGGGGCGGCTCCTAGGGTGGGGTCGGTGGGGGACAATAAGAGGCCGGAATCGTTGAGATTGGCGCTGGGCTGGGTGCCTGAGCCGGGTTGGATTGGCCAAGTATCCAAGTATCAGGCTTTGGCGATCAGGCTTTGACTTGTGCGGGGCTGCGCACCACCAGGCTGACGCCAAGCGCAGTCAGCGCCACGCCGGCCACGGTCAGGGCGGTGATGGGCTCGTCGAACAGCAGCCAAGCCAGCACGGCGGTGCACGGCGGCACCAGGTACATCAGGCTGGCCACCGAGGCCGCGGCGCCGCGCTGGATCAGCAGATAGAGCAGCGAGCTGGCCCCCAGCGTGAGCGCCAGCACCGACCACGCCAGCGCCCCGGCCAGTTCGGCGTTCCAGTTCATGCCGCCGGGCTCGAGCAGCGCCAGCGGCAGCGTGACGGCAAAGGCCGCCAGCAGCTGCACCGTGTTGGCGCTGCGCACGTCGCAGGGCTGCACGTAGCGTTTTTGGTACAAGGTGCCGGCGGTGATGCTCAGCAGCGCGCATACGGCCAAACCGACGTTGAACCAGGTGGCGCCGATCTGGCCCGTGGCTGCGCCCACGGCCGCCTGCGCATCTGGGGGCACGAACTGGTGCCACAACACCAGCACCAGCCCGGCCAAGCCCAGCAGCAACCCGAGCCACTGGCGCCGCGTCACGGCCAAACCGGTCGAGGCGGCAAAGGCCGACAACCAGATGGCGGTGAGCACCGGCTGCAGCCCTACCAGCAGCGCCACCAGCCCCGCGCCCATGCCGGCCTTCACCGCCGCCCACACGCCGCCCAAGTAGCCGGCGTGCATCAGCAGCCCCAGCACCGCCAAGTGCCCCCATTGCGAACGGCTGCGCGGCCACGCCACCCGCGCCCACCAGACCCAGAGCAAAAACAGGGCGATCGACAAGGCATAGCGCCAAGCCAGAAAGGTCATCGGCGGGGCGTGCGGCATGCCGTAGCGCGCCACGATGAAGCCGGTGCTCCAGATCAGCACAAACACCCACGGCATGGCGCGCAACCAAGCGTCGTGGGGCGTCTGGGGCGTGCGGCCGAGCATGGGTGAGCGCTGCAGCGCGATAGGGGTGCGATATGGGTGCGAAAGGGGCGCTGTTTTAACGCGACTTGGCGCGGATTTCGGGCAGCGCTTTGATCAGGTAGTAAACCATCGACCAGACCGTGAGAATGGCCGAAATCCACAGCAACACCGTGCCCCAAAGCCGGGTGTCGATCAGGCCAAAGAGCGTGGCGTCGTAGAGCAAAAACGGGATCGCGATCATCTGCACCGCGGTTTTGAGCTTGCCCACCGCGTGCACCGCCACGCTGCGGGTGGCGCCGATGATCGCCATCCACTCGCGCAGCGCCGAAATGGCGATCTCGCGGCCGATGATGATCAGCGCCACAAACACATCGGCCCGATCTAGGTGCACCAGCACCAGCAGGCAGGCGCAGACCAAAATCTTGTCGGCCACCGGGTCCAGAAAAGCACCGAAGGCCGAGGTCTGGTTGAGCCGGCGCGCCAGGTAGCCGTCGGCCCAGTCGGTGAGCGCAAACAGCACAAACAGCACCGTGCCGACCAGATTTTGCGTGCTCTGCTCCAGCCCGGGCCAGTAAAACACCGCCACGATCACGGGGATGGAGACGATGCGCGCCCAAGTGAGCGAAGTAGGCAGGTTAAAAAACATGGGCCTGATTATGCGAGGGTTTGTCCGGATTCTGCCGCGCCGTTCAGCGCAAAGCCTTGTAGATTTGTTGCGCCAGCTCGGTCGAAATGCCCTCGACGCCGGCCAGATCGGCCACGCTGGCCGCCGCCACGCCACGCAAACCGCCAAATCGTTGCAGCAACCGCGCGCGCCGCTTGGGGCCGACGCCGGGGATGTCTTCGAGCTGGCTGCCACCGGTGCGGGTGCGCGTGCGCTGGGCGCGCATGCCGGTGAGGGCAAAGCGGTGCGCCTCGTCGCGGATTTGCGCCACCAGCATGAGCGCAGCCGAATCGGCCCCGAGGGCGATTTTGTCGCGGCCGTCGGCAAACACCAGTTCCTCGAGCCCGACTTTGCGCCCGGCGCCCTTTTCCACGCCGACGATGCGGCCCACATCGGCCCCGAACTGCTCGAACACCTGACGCGCCACGGCCACCTGCCCGGCACCGCCGTCGATCAGCACCACATCGGGCCAGCGTGGGCCAGCGCTGGTTTCGGGTTCTTGGGCTGCAGCCAGCTTGCCGTACCGGCGCAGCAGCACCTGGCGCATGGCGGCGTAGTCGTCGCCGGGCGTGATGCCCTCGATCGCGTAGCGCCGGTACTGGGCGCTTTGCATCTTGTGGCCCTCGAACACCACGCACGCGGCCATGGTGGCCTCGCCCGCGCTGTGCGAGACGTCGAAGCACTCGATGCGCAAGCGCTCCAGCGCCTCGTCGGGCAGATCGAGCGCCTGCGCCAGCGCGCGCGTGCGCGCCTGCTGCGAGCCTTCCTCGGACAACAAACGCGCCAGCTGCAGCGCCGCGTTTTGCTGCGCCATCTCGAGCCAAGCGCGGCGCTGCTCGCGCGGCTGCCACACCGCATGCAGCTTGTGCGCGCTGGCTTGGCCGAGCAAATCGAGCAGGTGCGCGCTCACTGGCGCCCCCAGCACCAGCAGCGGCGGCGGCGGGTGGGCGCTGTAATGCTGGGCGATGAAGGCCTCGAGCACCCGGGTTTCTAGACTGGGTGCTGGCGCAGCGGCGGCATCGTGTGCATCCAGCGTGTGCCCAGCGGTCGGTGCATCGATCATCAGCCCTAGGCTAGATTCTTTGACAGTCTCTGCGTCCCCATCTGTGCCTCCATCTGCCACTTTATCTGCCGCTTTATCAGCCCATATCTGCTTGCCTTCATTTGCTTGCGCGCCTTCATCTGGGCCTTCATCGGCGCCCTCCTCCACGCTGGCCAGCAGCGCCCCGTCGGCCACCTGCGCCGGAAAAAAAGGCCGGTCGCCCAGATGGCGGCCACCGCGCACCATCGCTAGGTTGACGCAAGCGCGCCCACCCTGCACTTTCACGGCCAAAATATCGGCTTCTTGGTCGCGCACGTTCTCCATCGCCTGCTGCTGCAGCATTTGCGCGAGGCTGCCGATCTGGTCGCGCACCTGGGCCGCTTGTTCAAACGCCAGTTGTTCGGCGTGCGCTTGCATGCGTTGCTCCAGCGCCGTCAGCAAGGTGTCGGTTTGGCCGCGCAGAAAGGCGGCGGCGTCTTGCGCATCGCGCGCGTAGTCGGCGGCGCTCACCAGCCCCACGCACGGGCCGCTGCAGCGCCGGATCTGGTACAGCAGGCAGGGGCGGCTGCGGTGCATAAACACCGTGTCTTCGCAAGTGCGCAGCCTGAACACCTTTTGCAGCAGCTCGATGGTCTGCTTCACCGCCCAGCCGTTTGGGTAGGGGCCAAAGTACTGACCGCGCCCGTCCACGGCGCCGCGGTAGTACGACAGGCGCGGGAAGGCCTGCGGCTGCGCCGCTTCGAGCGGTGGTTGCGCTGCTGCTGTTGCGGCTGTTGCGGCTGGCGCTGCCGCCAGCGCGCCCACATTGCGCACCCTGCCTGCGATGCCTGGCGAGCCCGCCGTGCGCCCCACGCCGCTGCCCAAGCGCAGGTAGGGGTAGCTCTTGTCGTCGCGGAACAAAATGTTGTAGCGCGGCTGGCTGGCCTTGATCAGGTTGTTTTCGAGCAGCAGCGCCTCGGCCTCGGAACGCACCACGGTGCTCTCAAGGCGCGCGATCTGGCCCACCATGTGGCCTATGCGCGTGCCATCGTGGCGGCGGCTGAAGTAGCTGGACACGCGCTTTTTCAGATGCCGCGCCTTGCCCACGTAGAGCAGCGCACCGGCGGCGTCAAAAAATCGATAAACCCCCGGCAAGCCCGGCAGGGCCGCCACGGCGTGCAGCAGCGCTTCGGGGAAAGGGGTTGGGGTGTGCGCGTCCTCGGTCATGGTGCTGCATTGTGGCACTGGGCCGCGCGCAAGGCCAGCGACAATCCTGTGCCATGAAAGCCGCCGCACCCGCACCTGCCCCTGCCGCCCCCCGGCTCTGGGACATTTTTTGTCACGTGATCGACAACTGGGGCGATCTGGGTGTCTGCTGGCGGCTGGCGCGGCAACTGGTGGCGCACCGCCAGCGCGTGCGGCTGTGGGTGGACGACGCTTCGGCGCTGTCCTGGATGGCGTCCCCCGGCGCGCTGCAAGGCCCAGGCCCCAGCCCTAGATCCAGCCCCAGCCAAGCCAGCACCAGCGCCCAGCCCCTGTACCAAGGACTAGGCGAATTGGCGGAGCTGAGCGTGCACCACTGGCCGCGCCTGCAGCCCGAGACCGCGCCGCCCACCCTCGAGCCCGGCGATGTCCTGATCGAAGCCTTTGGTTGCGACATCGCGCCGCACTGGGTGCAGGCCTTGCAACCCGAAGGCCGCACCGGCCAAGTGTGGATCAACCTCGAGTACCTGAGCGCCGAGCCTTGGATCGAGCGTTGCCACGGCCTGCCTTCGCCGGTGCTCAGCGGGCCCCTGGCCGGGCGCGTCAAGTGGTTTTACTACCCCGGCTTCACGCCCGGCAGCGGCGGGTTGCTGGGGCCGGATCGGGCCGTTGCCGATCATCCGTCTGCTGCATGGCCTGCACCCGTCCAAGAAAACGCCACCTCCCCCGCCCAAACCCACGCAGACTCAGACGCCACCCCCTGGGCACCCCGCATCACCCTGTTTTGCTACGAACCCGAAGCGCTGACCCAGCTGCTCGCCCAGCCGGCGCTGGCGCAAGCGCACTGGCGCGTCTGCGCGGGGCGCAGCCTAGTGGCGTGGCAGCGCGCGCAAGCCGCACTGCCCGCCAGCGCCACGGTGGAGCGGCTGCCGCTGCTGGCGCAAACCGAGTTCGACGCCCTGCTGCGCAGCAGCAGCCTCAACCTCGTGCGCGGCGAAGACTCTTTGGTGAGCGCGCTCTGGGCCGGTCAGCCGCTGGTCTGGCAGCTCTACCCGCAAGACGACGGAGCGCACCACGCCAAGCTCGAAGCCTTTCTGGATTGGCTCGAGGCCCCGCCCTGCCTGCGCCAGTGGCACCGGGCATGGAACGGCGCAGAAGCGGCAACGGTTGAGCTGCCTCCCTTAACAGAACAACGCCTGCAACGCTGGCGCCACTGCACCCTGCAAGCGCGTCAGCGCCTGAGCCAGCAAGGCGATTTGCTGGGCCAGCTGCTGCGCTTTGTAGCCGGGAAAAGGTAGAATGCGACGTTTTACTTTTGCACCCCTGCATTTGCGCACCCATCATGAAATTCGCCCAAGAAATCCGCGCCGGCAACGTCATCATGCACGGCAAAGACCCGATGATCGTCCTTAAAACCGAATACGCCCGCGGTGGCCGTGGCGCCGCCACGGTGCGCATGAAGCTCAAGGCGCTGCTCAACAACATGGGCACCGAAGTCGTGTTCAAGGCCGACGACAAGATCGACAACGTCATCCTCGACAAAAAAGAGTGCACCTACTCCTACTTTGCCGACCCGATGTACGTCTGCATGGACGCCGACTACAACCAGTACGAAGTCGAGGCCGCCAACATGGGCGACGCCCTCAACTACTTGGCCGACGGCATGACGGTCGAAGTGGTGTTCTACGACGGCAAAGCGATTTCGGTCGAACTGCCCACCAGCGTCGAGCGCGAGATCACTTGGACCGAGCCCGCCGTCAAGGGCGACACCTCGGGCAAGGTGCTCAAGCCGGCCAAGATCGCCACCGGTTTTGAGGTTTCGGTGCCGCTGTTCG
Source organism: Serpentinimonas maccroryi (assembly GCF_000828915.1). Lineage (NCBI taxonomy): Bacteria > Pseudomonadati > Pseudomonadota > Betaproteobacteria > Burkholderiales > Comamonadaceae > Serpentinimonas > Serpentinimonas maccroryi. The sequence goes on along the minus strand of NZ_AP014569.1, from coordinate 936,996 downwards.
TGGAACAAGGCGACCGCATCGAGATCGACACCCGCACCGGCGAATACCGCCGCCGCGTCTAAAAGGCGGATGGGCAACCCCCAAGACTTGCGCGTCAACCGGTTGGCGCACGCTTGGGCCGAACTGCAGGCCCAAGCCGCCGACGGCGTCGAGCTGCACCCCGACGCGCACCGGCTGGCTTTCGCCGACCCGGAGTTTCTGCTGCGCCGCGAGTCGCGCGGCATCCGCATGCAGCTCGAGCTGCTCAAGCCCGAGCTGGAAATGCAGGCGCTGGGCATCGAGCACACCGTGGTGGTGTTTGGCAGCGCGCGCTTTCGCTCCGCCGAAGCAGCGGCCGAGGCGCTTGAGCAGGCGCAGGCCAGCGGTGATGCCCAAGCCATTGCCGCCGCCCAAACCCTGCAGCGCAACGCCCGTTATTACGAGCAGGCGCGCCGCTTTGCCCGCTTGGTGGCCGAATACAGCCTGCACTGCCCAGCACAAGATCGGCTCTACATCGTCACCGGCGGCGGCCCCGGCATCATGGAGGCGGCCAACCGCGGCGCGCACGAGGCGGGGGCGCTGAATCTCGGGCTCAACATCACGCTGCCGCACGAGCAGCTGTCCAACCCCTACGTCAGCCCCGAGCTGAACTTCAAATTCCACTATTTTGCGCTGCGCAAAATGCATTTTTTGATGCGCGCCAAGGCACTGGTGGCGTTTCCGGGCGGGTTCGGCACCCTGGACGAGTTGTTTGAAGTGCTCACCTTGGTGCAGTGCCACAAGGCCAAACCGCTGCCGATCTTCCTCTTTGGCAGCGACTACTGGCAGCGCCTGCTGCGGCTCGAGGTGTTGGTCGAAGAAGGGGTGATCAGTCCCGCCGATCTGGAGCTGTTCCAAACCGTGGACACGCCCGAGGCCGCGTGGGAGGGGATTCGGCGCTTTTACAACCTGCCCGAGATCGGCTGCGCTGCGCCAACCGCTTGAACCCGGTGGCATCGAGCAAGGCAGAGGCTATCTGGCGGATCCCCACTCTGCCCTGCCCCACCGACCGAGCGTCAAATCAAGTGCCAGAGCCCGGCTTGTGACCCTGCGCCGGGTCGTCGCCGATCAGCGGCACTTGGCTCACGTCCGGGATCAGGCGCGACTCGCGCACCGCCGCCCGCGCCAGCATGTGCGAGGCCACCGGCAGCGTGGCGAACAAAAAGCCCAAGATGAGCAAAATGCGCCAGCTCCAAGCCCAGTCGAACGCAAACAGCATGGCCCCAACGCAGGCCGTGGCCAGCGCCAAGGTGCCGGCCTTGGTGGCGGCGTGTTGGCGCGCCAGCGCGTCGGGCAGCGCCACCACGCCCCAGGCGGCGATCAGCAGCAGCACGCCAGCGGCGAGCAGAAAAACAGCAACCAGCAACTCCAGCAGCATCAATCCGCCCCTTTGTCCACAACCCGGGCCCAGCCCACGGTGGCCACAAAACCCACCAGCGCCAGCCCGATGGCCACATCCAGAAACACCGTGCGCTGGGTGTAGATCGAGGCCGCAATACACAAACCGACCGCAGCCGCCAGCATGATGTCGAGCGCCACCACGCGGTCGGCGTGGGTCGGACCCTTAATGATGCGCCAAGTCGCCAAGCCGCAAGCCGCCAGCGCGCACAACACCAGCGCCGAGGTGGCCAGCCAGAGCAGCAGAGAGTCCATCATGGGCGCACCCCAAACAGCGGCACCAAACCCGATTCAAAATCGTGCCGGATGCCGTGCACGATGGCGTCGGTGTCGGAGGCGTCGAGCACGTGCATCAAGATGATGCGGTTTTCCAAGTCGATGTCGAGCGTGGTGGTGCCGGGCGTGAGCGTGATCATGCAGCCCAGCAGCGAGGCGCCCATCGGGCTCATGGGCGCGAAGTGGACACGCAAAAAAGCCGCTGGCGGCGGGGTGCGCTGGCCCAAGCTGGCGCGCAAGATCACCTGCACCGTCTGGATGCCCGAGAGCAGCACGGCCTTGAGAAAACGCGCCAGCAGCACGACGGCGGCAACCGGTTTGAGCATCATTTCAGCGCGCCCCCAAGCTGAGTGCCGCCGCCTGCGCGTATTCGATCAGCGGCTGCGGGTTGAGCGAGATCAGCAGCGTCAGCGCCGCCAGCCCCAAGGTTGCGGCATAGGCCGGCGCCAGCCGGGTGTTGTGCGGCAAGGCCCAGTTTTTGTTTGGGTGCGGCTTCCAGAACGCTTCCATCCAGATTTTGACCATCGAGTACAGCGTGAGCACGCTCACCAGCAGCGCCACAAAGGTCCAGACGTACTGGCCCTGCGCCAAGGCCTCTTGCAGCACCAGCACCTTGGACCAAAAACCCGACAGCGGCGGAATGCCCACCAGCGACAGCGCCGGGATTAAAAACAGCAGCCCCAGCAGCGGCTTGACCTTGTACAGGCCGCCGATTTTGCGCAGATCGTAATCGCCGCTCAAGCGCCAGATGATGGCCGCAATCAGGAACAGATTGGCCTTGACGATGATGTGGTGCAGGGTGTAGAACAGCGTGGCGGCGTTGCCGGCCTGGCTGGCCAGCGCCACACCGAGCAAGATGTAGCCGATCTGGCTGATGATGTGAAAGGCCAGAATGCGCCGCATGTCCCAGTGGTAGGCCGCACCGAGCACGCCAAAGAGCATGGTCGCCGCCGCGATCCAGCCCAGCGCCTCGTAGATCAGGTCGGGGGAGCCGGCAAAGATGTCGCCGGCCGTGCGCAGCACCGCATAGACGCCGACCTTGGTCAGCAAACCGGCAAACAGCGCCAGCACCGGCGCCGGCAGGGTGTGGTACGAAGACGGCAACCAAGCAAAGAGCGGGAAAGCACCGGCCTTGATCAGAAAAGCCAGCAGCAGACCGGTAACCAGCAGGATGCTCATCCAGTCCGACAGATAAGGCGCGGCCTGCGCCAGCGCGCTGTAGTTCAGGTGCCCGGTGGCGGCATAGACCATGCCCACGGCCATGAGCAGCATCAGGGTGCCAAAAATGTTGAGCACAAAGTACTTGAAGGTGGCGTCGAGCTGGTCCACGCGCCCGCCCAAGGCAAACAAGCCCATCGCGCTCACCAGCATGACCTCGAACCAGACGTAGAGGTTGAACAGGTCGGCGGTGGCAAACGAGCCCGCGACCCCGACCAGCACCCCATGCAGCAGCGGCAACAGCAGCGGGTGACGCGGTTCGGCGGTGTCGGCGTCGCTGGCCATGAACACCAAACAGGCCAGCCCCATGATGGCGGTGATCAGCAGCATCGAGGCGCTGAGCCGATCGACATAAAACTCGATGCCGTAGGGCACGCCCCAGTCGCCAAACACGGTCTGCGCCGGCTGGCCCTGATGCGCCGCCGCCACCAAGGCCAACATGCACAGCAGAAAAGCCACCACGCCCAAGTAGCTGAGCGCGCTTTGCAGGCGTGGGTTTTTGTGCGCCAGCGCGGTGGCCACCACGGTGGCCAAGGGCACCAGCACCGGCGTCGCGGCCAGCCAAGTCATGCAGCGCCCCCCGAAGTCGGTGAGGCGGCGGGCAGCGCGGGCTCGTGTTCGGCGCCGTTGTAAGGCGGTTTGACGGGGTCGGTCGGGATCGGTTCAGACATGCGCAGGGCCACGGAGTCGTCGGTGTCGGCGCGCTGAATCAGGCGCAGCGCCAACACCAGGGAAAAACAGATCAGGGCAAAGCCGATCACGATCGCGGTCAGGGCCAGCGCCTGCGGCAGCGGGTTGGCGGCGTCGCGCAGCACGGTTTCACCCAAGGGAATGACCGCCGGTTGCACGCTGCCCAAGCGCCCCGAGGCAAACAAGGCCAGAATGACGGCGCTGCCAAGAATGCCTAAGCCAAAGACGCAGCGAAACACGTCGCGCGACAGCGCCAGATAGACCCCGGCCGAAGTCGTGATCCAAACCGTCAGGGCCAATAGCCAGATCATGCGCGCTGCTCCTGGGCCGCCGGGGGGCCATCTACACGGGCTTCATCGGCTTCGTCGCCTTCGTCCAGCCCGAGCAACTCGATCGCATAGCCGGCCAAGCCGCCCCAGACCGCCAGATAGACGCCGAGGTCAAAAATGATCACGGTCGAGACCTTGAGTTCGGTGAAACCGAGCGGGATCGTGCCCCACAGGTGCGTGAGGTACGGCAGCCCCAGCACCAAGGCCGGCAGGCCGGAAAACAAGCCGATGGCTATGCCCATGATGGTCAGGCGCAGTGCGCTGCCGTAGGGCAGGCGCAGCGTGGCCGCCTTGCTGCCGTGTGCTACTGCCCACAGCACCGAGGCGCTGACGGCCAGCAAGCCACCGATGAAACCGCCACCGGGCTCGTTGTGGCCGCGCAGCAGCACCCACAAGGAAGCCAGCAAGATCGCCACGTACAGCGGGCCGGCTATCGACTCCAGCATCACCACGCGTCGGTTCATGCGCCACCTCCAGCTTGGGTTTTGGCGCGTTCGCGCTGGCTGTGCGCACGCACCGATTGCAGCAGCGCGATGGCGGCCAAGAACGAGAGCGTCACCACGACGATTTCACCCAAGGTGTCGAGGGCGCGGAAATCGACCAGCACCACGTTGACCACGTTGCGCCCAAAGGCTTCGGGCACGCTAACCTGGGCAAAGAATTGGTGCAACTGCGGGTTGAAATCCACCCCCGAGGCGATCAGCAACCACAGGGCGATGACGGCGCCAAAGAGCAGCGCCACCGGCAGCGCGCCACGCACCGAATGCGTCTGCTCCAGCCCTTGACCGCGGCCGCGCTGGCGCAGCTTGAGCAACACCGACGCCACCACGATCACAAACACCGATTCGACCACAAACTGCGTGTAAGCCACATCGGGCGCACCAGCGTAAAGGTAGAACACGCCACTGCCAAAACCCACCAGCCCGGTGGCCAGCAACAGCACCAACCGATCGCGCTGCCACAGCGCCAGCAGCGCCCCAGCCACAATCAGGGCGCAAGCGCCGACAAAGCCCAGCGACGGCGTGACCCAAACCGGCCACAGCCACTGGCTCCAGCCCGCCAGCATGATGCCGCCCATGACGGTGCTCACAAAGGCCAGCAGCAACAGGCTGTACTGGCTCAGATCGCCGCCCTGTAGCCAGCGGCTGCTGCGCGCCGCCAGCACCGGGATGCCGTTGATGAAGCGCTCGTACTGAGCCGGCGTGCTGATGGTGTCAAAAAGCGTCAGCAGCCGGTCAAAGCGCCGGTGCAGCGGGTCCCAGTAGATAAACACCGCGGCCCCTATGCCCACGGTGAGCGCCAGCGACAGCAGGCTGCCCAAGCTGAACTCGAGCGCAAAATGCACCGCCACCGCTTCGGCCCGCGGCGTCATGGCCTCAGCGGCCACGCCCAGCAGCCAATCGGCCATGAACGGCGCCAAGCCCAGCGCAATGCCGATGCAAGCCAGCACCAGCGGCGGCGCCCACAGCGCCACACCGCCCTCATGGGCATCGGGCGGGGTGAGGTTGTGGCCGGGGTGGCGCCAGAACACGCGCACCGCCGCCACCGCTGCCACCGCCACCGCCACGGCGGCAAAAATGGTGTTGGCGACCTTGATCACTTCGCTCATGCCGCCGAGCGCGTCCGCTTGCCCGACCACGTCTTTGACCACATAGCCAAATGTGAGCGGAATGCCGGCCATCGACAGCCCGGCCAGCGCCGCTGCAGCAGCGGTGATCGGCATGGCGTGGCGCAGATTGCCCAAGCGGTCGATGATGCGCGTGCCGGTGCCGTGATCGACGTTGCCAGCGACGAAGAACAGCGGCGCCTTGTAGAGCGCGTGCCCGAGCAGCAGCGCGCTCACAGCGATCGAGGCGCCGTGGCCATCCATGCCCACCAGCATCACCAGCGTGCCCAGCGTGGCCACGGTGGACCAAGCCAGAATGCGCTTGAGGTCGCGCTCGCGCAGCGCCAGCAGCATGGCCCAAGCGGCGGTGAACGAGCCAAAAATCTGCAGCGTCCACTGCCACAGCTCCCAGCTGCCAAAGCCAGGGTCGAGCCGCGCCAGCAGATAGACGCCGAGCTTGACCATGGTGGCCGAGTGCAGGTAGGCCGACACCGGCGTCGGCGCCGCCATGGCGCCCGGGAGCCAGAAGTGGAACGGAAACTGCGCGCTCTTGGTGAAGGCGCCCAAGATGATGAGCAGCAGCGCGGCTGTGAGCAGCGGCGTGTGCTCGGTGTAGGGCAGCTGGGCGATGATCTCTTGGATCGAGTAGGTGCCCATGATCTGCCCGAGCAGGATGGCACCGGCCAGCAGCGCCAGCCCGCCGCTGCCCGTGACCACCAGCGCCTGCTGCGCCGACTTGCGGCTCTTGGGGTCTTCGTGGTTGAAGCCCACCAGCAGGAACGAGAGCAGACTGGTCGCCTCCCAGAACAGGAACAGCACGATCAGGTTGTCGGCCATCACGGTGCCGATCATGGCGATCATGAACAGCGTCAGCAAAATGTAGAGCCGGTTTTGCTGCGGGTGCCCAGCCAAGTAGCCGCCGGCATAGACGAACACCGCCACCCCGATGCCGGTGATGAGCAGCAGCATCAGCAGCGTCAGGCCGTCGATGTGAAAGTCGAGGTGCACGCCCAGCGCCGGGATCCAAGGGACGTGGATGTCCAGCGGCAGCGGTTGCGTGGCCGCCGTCCAGAGTACGGCCAGAAAGGCCAGCAGCGGCAGCAGCACGAACGCCGTGCGTGCGCCCAAGCTCATGGCAGCGGCCGAAGGGTCGTGTGAGGGGTGTTGCGCCATGGGCCTCGAGTGTAATAATTTTTTATCTCGAAAAACCTGAATCAGGCGCACGATACGCCGAAAGATGCTGAAGCCTCAGCGGCTGCGCCTCAGCCTCTCAGCTTCTCAGCCCCGAGCAAACTTCAAAACTCGCCCTGCTGCCACATCTCGGGGGCAAAGCGCAGCACCCGGTTGCGGCCTTGGTCTTTGGCCTGGTACAGGGCCACGTCGGCGTACTTGATCGCCTGCCAGAAACCGTCGGTGTCGCCGGGGAACTCGCTGACCCCCGACCGAGATGGTCTTGCGCAGCGTCTCGCCATTGATGTTGACCTTCATCTGCTCGATGGCGAGCCGGATTTTCTCGGCCACGGCCAGCGAGTCGCCCGGGCAGACGTCGATCAGCAGCACCAGAAACTCCTCGCCGCCAAAGCGGATCACGATGTCGGAGTCGCGCACGGCGCTGCGCAGGGTCTGCGAGGTTTGCTTGAGCAGCAAGTCGCCCACGTCGTGCCCATAGCTGTCGTTGACCTGTTTGAAGTAGTCGAGGTCGCACAGCAGCAGGCCGATTTGGGTCTTGCGCCGCAACACGCCGCTGATGATCTGCTGCGTGTGATCTTGCAAAAAGCGCCGGTTGTAAAGCCCGGTGAGCGGGTCGATCATGGCCGACTCGCGCAGCGTCGCCATCAGGCGCTTGGCCTCGAGCACCGAGATCGACTGCTCGATGTAGGTGTTGGCGCTGAACAGTTTTTTGCTCATTCCCGCGTCTAGCGCAGCGCCGTTGGCATCGATGGCAAAGCGCATCTGCGCCACGCCGATGGTGTGCCCACCAGCCAGCATGGGGGTGCAGACGTGGCCGAAGCCGGGGTCGGGCTCGAAGCGCCGGTACACGTCTTCGAGCGTGGCCTCGTCTTCGATCACTTTTTTGTACACCGTCATGCCATAGACGCGCTCGACCAGCTGATTGAACTTGTCGGACAGTTGGCCGATTTCGTCGTCGGTGCGGATGACGACCTTTTTTCTCAAATCCACATCGCCGGTGCTCAGCGCGTCGATCTGCCCGATCACTGTCGTGATACCGTGAACGACAGCACGCAAAACCAGAACAGAGTGCCAACCCCGAGCAGCAAAAACTTGCGTTTAATGGGCAAATCGACGAACATGAGCTTGCGCAGCAGTTGGGTCGGCCACCCAAGTCGTTCAAGATAGTCATTGGACTCCACACCCGACCCACCGCTGGCGCGATTACGCTGCATCGGCTCACTCCTCAAAAATCAGTATTATCAAACAGACTGGGGTCGGTCAGGGTCTAAAGCATTTCATACGGCGCTCAGCTCTCTGCCCAATTTTTAGTTGAAGGCCTGAATAATAGGGCAACGCCTTAGCTGTGCGTACACTGGCGGCTCAAGGGCGACGCTGCAAAATGGTGGGCCTCCCGTGAGTCGAACACGGCACCAACGGATTATGCGTACCAGCTATGGCTTTCGCCACCCCTTTCGGGTTTGTGGTCTGGACTGTCTCTTGTCGTTACGACCTGCCCGTACAGTCTCTACACGTCCTCCCCCCTAGGGGGAGTTTCGCTCGGGATCGCCACGCCTGCGCGGCAGAGGTTTCCCCGAATTTGAGCAGTTCTACCGGCAGGCAGAGTGAACTTACCCGCCGGCAACCCACATTCGCGCCGCCCGTATTCTTGCGAACCGCAGGGCGGCGCAGCTTAAGTCCGCTGCTCTAACCAAGCATGAGCTAGAGGCCCAGAGCTTTGGAGTTTACTGCATCCGAAAGCGACCAGACAAGCGGCCAAGCAAGCGCCGATACCCGCAACGGCACAGGCGTGCATAGGGTCACACCAAGGGGCTGGCCTCTCAGGGCGGGCTACGAAACCCCTAGCGCGGTTGGCTCAGGGCGTTGCCCAGCAGCTTGGCGGTGATGTCCACGATCTGGATCATGCGCTCGTAGGGCATGCGCTGCGGCCCGATCACGCCCAGGGTGCCGACCACGGCGCCATCGACGGTGTAGGGCGCGCTGACCACCGACAAATCTTCGAACGGCACGCCTCGGCTGTCGCCGCCGATGAAGATCCGCACCCCGTCGGCTTGGTGCGAGACGTCGAGCAACCGCATGAGCTGGGTTTTTTGCTCGAAAATGTCAAAGAGCCGCCGCAACTGCCCTAGGTCGTGCGAAAAATCGCTCACCGACAACAGGTTGCGCTCGCCGGCCACCAGCACCGCGTCTTGCTGCGCCTCGCTTTCGGTGCCCAGCTCAACCGCTTGCAGCATCAGGGCGGCGATCTCGCCGCGCAGGCGCTCGACTTCGGTGCGCAGGCGGTCGCGCACTTCGCTCAGCGTCAGGCCGGCGTAGTGGGCGTTGAGAAAATTGGCCGCTTCTTGCAGCTGGCTTTGTTCAAACTCGGGCTGGGTGTGGATGACGTGGTTTTGCACCTCGCCATCGGGCGAGACCAGAATCACCAGCACGCGCCGTTGCGACAGGCTCAAAAACTCGATGTGCCTAAAGACGCTGGCGCGCTTGGGCACCCGCACCACGCCCACGAAGTGCGACAGGCTGGAGAGCAGCTGCGCCGCTTGGTTGAGCACTTGGCGCGGCTGCTCGCCTTGCAAGGTTGCGGTTGGCATGGACTCCGCGGCGGGTAGCTCGTCGCGCCGGGCGGTGAGCATGGTATCGACAAACAGCCGGTAGCCGCGCGCGGTGGGCACCCGGCCCGCCGAGGTGTGCGGGCTGGCAATCAGGCCCAGTTCCTCGAGGTCGCTCATGACGTTGCGGATGGTCGCGGGCGAGAGCTCCAGCCCGGCCGCGCGCGACAGGGTGCGCGAGCCCACCGGTTGGCCGTCGGCGATGTAGCGCTCGACTAGGGTTTTGAGCAGGTGCTTGGAGCGGTCATCGAGCATGAGGAAGATTTTAATGGGCTTGTGCTTTAATTTGCACATGAATCAGCACGCCTCAACCCCTGCTGCACCGCCGCCAGCTGCAGAGCTGCGCTTTCGCCACGTGGCGGTGATCGGCAAGTACAACGCACTGGGTTCGCGCGACATCATTGACACCTTGGTGCATTTTTTGCTCGATCAGGGCTGCGCCGTGAGCCTGGAGCGCGAAACCGCCCTCAACACCGGGCTGGAACCCTACCCGGTGCTCGATGTAAACGAGATCGGCCGGCACTGCGATTTGGCGCTGGTGCTCGGGGGCGACGGCACCATGCTGGGCATCGGGCGCCAGATGGCACGCCAGCAAGTGCCCCTGGTGGGGATCAACCAAGGCCGCCTGGGCTTTATCACCGACATCCCGTGGCAGGGCTACGCCCCGGTTTTGCAGGCCATTCTGCATGGCCAGTACGAGCAAGACCGGCGCGCGCTGATGCACGCCAGCGTCTGGCGCGACGGCTCGTGCGTGTTCGAAACCATCGCCATGAACGATGTGGTGGTCAACCGCGGCAGCGCCCCCAGCATGGTGGAGCTGCGGGTCGAGGTCGATGGCCATTTCGTGGCCAAGCAGCGCGCCGACGGCTTGGTGATCGCCACCCCCACGGGCTGCACCGCTTACGCCTTGTCGGCCGGCGGGCCGCTGCTGCACCCGGCCATCGACGGCTGGATCATGGCCCCGATCGCGCCGCACACGCTCACCAACCGCCCGATCGTGCTGCCAGCCAGCGGCGAAATCGCGGTCGAGGTGGTCTCGGGGCGCGACGCCAGCGCACACTTTGATATGCAGAGCTTCACCAGCCTGCTGCACGGCGACCGCATTGTGGTGCGGCGCGCGGCGCACCAACTGTGCCTGTTGCACCCGCTGGGCTGGAGTTATTTTGACACCCTGCGGCGCAAGCTGCACTGGAATGAAGGGGGCGTGGGTTGAGCTGGCAACGCATGGCGCTGCGCGATTTCGTGATCGTGCGCGAACTGGAACTGGATTTGAACCGAGGCTTTACCGTGCTCACCGGCGAGACCGGGGCCGGCAAGTCGATCCTCATCGACGCCCTGCAGCTGGCGCTGGGCGCGCGCGCCGACGCCGCCGTGGTGCGCGAGGGCGCGGCGCGCACCGAGGTGGTGGCCGAATTCGAGCCCACGGCGGCGGCCCGCGAGTGGCTGGCCGAGCAGGGCTTCGAGGGCGAGCCGGGCGAGCCCTTGCGGCTCAAGCGCCAGCTCGACACCCAAGGCCGCAGCCGCGCCTGGATCAACGGCAGCACCGCCAGCGCGACCCAGTTGCGCGAGCTGGGCGAGCTGCTGCTCGACATCCACGGCCAACACGCCTGGCAGAGCCTGACGCGGCCCGAAGCCGTGCGCCAGCTGCTCGACGACTACGCGCGCATCGACGCACGCGCCTTGCGCCAGCTCTGGAGCGACTGGCGCGCCGCGCAGCGCAGCCTAGAGCAGGCGCGCACGCAGCAAAGCCAGCTGCAACAAGAGCGCGAACGCCTGCAATGGCAACTCACCGAGCTCGAGCGCCTGGCCCCGTTGCCCGGCGAATGGGAAGACCTCAACTTGCAGCACGGGCGGCTGGCGCACGCGCAAGCACTGCTGGAGGCGGCGCAAACGGCGCTGCACTGCCTGAGCGAAGACGAAGCCAGTGCCCGCACCCTGCTCTACCGCGCCGCGCAGGCGTTGCAAGCGCAGCAACACGTGGAGCCGCGCTACCAGGGGCTGGCCGAGCTGCTGAGCAGCGCGCTGGCGCAAGTCGATGACGCCTGCCACGACCTGCAGCAGCACGCTCAGCGCAGCGAGCTCGACCCGGCGGCGTTGCAGGCGCTGGACCAGCGCCTGGGTCTGTGGCTGGCGCTGGCACGGCGCTTGCGCTGCGAGCCGCAGGCGCTGGCCGAGCGGCTGCAAGCCTGCCGCCAGACGCTGGCCGAGCTCGAACGCAGCGCCGATCTGGCAGCGCTGGAGCAGGCCGAACACCAAGCGCAAGCGCGCTTTCGCGCCGAGGCCGAGCGCCTGAGCAGCTTGCGCCTAGAGGCCGGGTCACGGCTTGGGCTCGCCATCACGCAGGCCATGCAGGGCTTGGGGATGGCCGGTGGGCGCTTCGAGGTGCGGCTGACGGCCCTGCCCGAGCCGCAGGCGCACGGCCTGGATCAGGTCGAGTTTTTGGTGGCTGCGCACCCCGGCGGCACCCCGCGCCCGGTGGGCAAAGTGGCCTCTGGGGGCGAGTTGTCGCGCATCGCGCTGGCGATCTCGGTCTGCACCAGCGAGGTCGGCAGCGCCCCGACGCTGATCTTTGATGAAGTGGACAGCGGCATCGGCGGCGCGGTGGCGCACACCGTGGGCCAGCTCATGCGCCGCTTGGGGAGCGATCGGCAGGTGCTGGCCGTGACCCATCTGGCGCAAGTGGCGGCCTGCGCGCACCAGCACCTGCGCGTGAGCAAAGGGCAAGACGCGCACGGCAGCAGCAGCCAGATCGAGCCCCTGGACGGTGCGCAGCGGGTGGCCGAAGTGGCGCGCATGCTCGGCGGCCAGCAGCTCACCGACACCACCTTGGCGCACGCTCAGGAGCTGTTGTGCAACTCGTCCTGATCACCGGCATGTCGGGTTCGGGCAAGTCGGTGGCCCTGCACGCGCTCGAAGACGCCGGTTTTTACTGCGTGGACAACCTGCCGCCCGATCTGCTGGAGCCGCTGGTCGCCTTGCAGCAGGCCGAAGCCACCGAGCGCGTGGCGGTGGCCATCGACGTGCGCAGCGCCCGCGCGCTGCCCACCCTGCCCTTGCGGCTGCGCCAGCTGCGCGCCCGTGGCCTGCCGCTCACCGTGCTGTTTCTCGACACCAGCACCGAAACCTTGGTGCGCCGCTTCTCCGAAACCCGGCGCCTGCACCCGCTCTCGCTCAAGGGCAGCAGCGACCAGCGTCGCGCCTTGGCCGATGCCATCGAGCTCGAGCGCGAGCTGCTCAGCGACCTGCGCGAGCAGGCCCAGGTGCTCGACACCAGCCAACTCAAGGCCGCGCACCTGCGCAGCACGGTCAAGGCGCTGCTGCAACTGCCCCCGGCCCGCTTGACGCTGGTGTTTGAGTCCTTCGCCTTCAAGCGCGGCGTGCCGATGGATGCCGATTTTGTGTTCGACGTGCGCATGCTGCCCAATCCGCACTACGAACCCGAGTTGCGCCTGCTGACCGGGCGCGATCCGGCGGTGGCGCAGTTTTTGCAGGCTGAAGCCGAAGTGGCGGCGATGCAAGAGCAGATCGAGGCGTTTTTGCGGCGCTGGCTGCCGCGCCTAGAGGCCGACCACCGCAGCTACGTGACGGTGGCCATCGGCTGCACCGGCGGGCAGCACCGCTCGGTGTATCTGGTGGAACGCCTGGCGCAGGGCTTTGCCGAACTGGCCAGCGTGCAGGTGCGGCACCGCGAACTCGACGCCTTGCAGCACCACCCTTAAACTTCAAAGCCCGTGCCTGCACCGGCAGCAGGCGGCAGGTGTTCGAGCAGCCAAGTGCGGATCGGCGCTGGCAGCGCCACCGGCGGCTGCCCCACCGACAGCAGCCAGCGCCCCGGCCCCCATACGGGCTCAGGCGCATCCGCAGCCCACTGCCACTGCACCAGGTGCAGGCGCAGTTCGCGGTGCGTCAGGCTGTGCGAGATGACCGGATGCAGGGTGGGCGCATGCCCCGCGCGCGCACCGGGCGGCGCTTGCAGCGCGGCGTGCTGCGTGGCCAGCACCGGCGGCGCGTACAAGCCGGCCCAGATGCCCCGCGGCGGGCGCTGCTGCAGCCAAATGGCCCCGTCGGCGCGGCGCAGCAGCAGCAGCCACCAGTCCTCGAGCCGGCGCGGGCTGCGGCGCGACTTGTGCGGCAGCTCGGCCACGCGCTGCTGCGCCAACCCTAGGCACAGCGCGGCCACCGGGCATTCGGGGCAGCGCGGCTTGCTGCGGGTGCAGATTTGGGCCCCCAAGTCCATCAGGCCCTGGGTGTAGGCGGCCATGTCGGTGGCGCTGGCATTTTCAGGCAGCAGCCCTTGGGCCTGCTGCCACAGCGTGCGCTGGGTGGGCGCGTGCGCCAGATCGCCCCCAAAGGCCAACAGCCGCGCCAGCAGGCGCTTCGCGTTGCCGTCCAGAATGGAAACCCGCTCGCCGAAGCAAAAGGCCGCTATCGCCGCCGCCGTGCTGGCCCCGATGCCGGGCAGGCGCTGCAGCTCGGCCGCGCTGCCCGGCCAGCGCCCACCTTCTTGCACCACCAGTCGTGCACAGGCATGCAAGTGCCGCGCCCGGCTGTAGTAGCCCAGCCCGCTCCAATGCGCCAGCACCTCGTCAGACTCGGCCTGCGCCAGCGCCCGCACGTCGGGGAAGCGCTGCACAAAGCGCTCGTAGTAGGGGCGCACAGTCGCCACTTGGGTTTGCTGCAGCATGATCTCCGACAGCCAGACCCGGTACGGATCACGCGTGCCTTGCCACGGCAGGTGGTGGCGGCCCAAGCGCCGCTGCCACGCCACCAGCGCGTCAAAAAACAGCGCTTGCGCCATCCGCGCAGCTTTAGTTTGTTGCTGTAGACAACGCTTTATCGGCCAGTGGCACCAAAGGGGTATCCGGCGCGGCAATGTCAGACGCTAAAGAGGCCCCGTCTGCGTCAGGTTGAACCGCTTCAGCGCACAACTGCAGCCAGCGCGCAAGCTCGGCCTCGACCTCGGCTTGGCGGGCCAGCAGTTCGTTGATGCGCTCATCCAAGCTTCCTGCAGCCTCTTGGATGCGGTGCACGGCTTCGATGCGGCGCGCAAAATTGCGCTTGCGCTCGCGCAACTGACCATCGAGCTGCGAGGCTGCGGTTTTGCTCCAGATTTCGGCTTCGCTCGAGGCTTCTTCATAGAGCTTGCGCAAGCTCGACAGCACCGCTTTGGCCAGCCGCTCGCAAAATCCAACCTGGGTGAGCCGCAGCAGATTGGTCAATCCCAAATACTGCAAGTGTGCACTCTCGATGCCATCGATCTCCCGCACAAAGCGGGTCAGATCCAGCCGCTGCGGTGTCTGCAGAGTAAAACCATATTCGGCGTTGAGGCTGCGAAACATGCCTGAGAGCATGTCCTGCACCTCGTTGGCCCAGTGCTGCGATTGGGACATGCCGCCGCGCAAACGCGCGAAGGTGTCTTTGTAGATCGTTTTCACGCCCAATTTGACTCCAGGCTGCTTGAGCGCCTGAGCAAACTCGGCCACTTCGGCCTTGATCTGGTTACTGCCAAGCTGGGCAAACAGCAGCCGCAGCGTCTTGAGGTGCACCGAACGCACAGTTTGTATGCGCAGTGCGCTCTGGTCAAATTCGGCTTGCTCGAGCTCGATGCGGGCGCGCATCTGCCGGATCACCGTCGCGTTTTTGCCACGCAAGGCTTGCAGTTCTTGCACTTGCTCTTCGATTTCGTGGCTGCGCACCAGCAGCTGGCGCTCGACTTCGATACGCAACTGCTGCACTGCCTGCTGCAAAGTTGATTGCAACAGGCGCCGCCGTTGTCCCAGCACGTCATCAGCCAAGGCCCGCTCGAGCTCGGGCAAGCGGCTTTGCTGCAGCAGCTGGGCATCTTGGCGCACCTTGGCCAGCAGGCCTTTGTGGGCCGATACCGCAAACACCTGACGCCCTTGCAGACCGAGCACCTCGGCGCTGTGCAGGCGCTGGCGCTCGATCTGCGCCTCGACGGCTTGCGGGCTGCTCAACTCGTCCCAGAGCACATCGATTTTGTTGAGCACCACCAGCCGCGACTCGCCGCGCTCGGCTGTGGGTGCTAGGTGTTCGCGCCAGATCGCCAGATCGGACTTGCTCACCCCCGCGTCGGCCGCCAAAATAAACACCACGGCATGCGCCTGGGGCAGCATACCGACCGTGAGCTCGGGCTCGGTACCGATCGCGTTCAGGCCCGGCGTATCGACGATCACCAAACCCTGCTTGAGCAAGGGGTGCGCCATGTTGATGAGGGCGTGGCGCCAGCGCGGCACCTCCACCAGCCCATCGGGGCCGGGCGCCGGGTTGTCCTGGGGGTTGTCCTCGTGCCAAAAACCGAGCGCTCGCGCCTGTTCGACCGATACCCGCAGCGTCTGCGCCACCTGTTCGATGGCTTGCGCGAGTTGCTCAGGCTGGTTGACATCGAGGTCGATGCGCTGCCATTGATCGGGGGCGCTGCGCCACTCGAGCAGCGATTGCGCCTGCATGCGGGTCTCGATCGGCAGCAGGCGCAAGCAGGGCGGCAACCCGGCTTCGTAGCCCAGTTCGGTTGGACACATGGTGGTGCGTCCGGCACTGGCGGGCATGATGCGCCGCCCGTACCCAGCAAAGAAAATAGCGTTGATCAGCTCCGACTTGCCGCGTGAAAACTCGGCCACGAAAGCCACCATCACCCGGTCGCTGGCAAATTGGGACTGCAGGTGGGCCAAGCGCGCGCGCGCGCCGTCGTCGAGCAGCTCGTGGCCGGCGAGCCACTGCCCAAGCCGGGCCAAATCTTGTGCCCGCTGCTGGCGCCACCGGCTGTGGAGATCGAATTGTTGGATAAATTCCATGGGGGGCAATATAGCACTGGCGGCACTGCAGCGGCTGATCTGCGTTGGAAGGCTCAGGCTTTTTGACACTGCGCGCAGTAATAGCTCGAGCGCTGGGCCTGGCGCAGCAGCCGGATCGGGCGGCCACAGGCCCGGCACGGTTCCCCGGCGCGGTCATACACTTGGGTTTGCAGTTGAAAGTGGCCACTCTGCCCGTCGGCGTTGGAGTAGTTGCGCAAGCTGCTGCCACCGGCTTGCAGCGCCTGTTGCAGCACCTGCACGATCGCGGCATGCAGCCGCTGCACCCGCGCGCGGCTCAGGCGCGCCGCCACCGCCGTGGGTCGGATGCCCGCCACAAACAGCGCCTCGCAAGCGTAGATGTTGCCGACCCCCACCACCACCGCGCCCGCCAGCAGCACCTGTTTGATGCTGGCGCGGCGCTGGCGCAAGGCGGCATAAAAGGCCTCGGGCTCAAAGGCCCCCGAGAGCGGCTCCACCCCGAGCTTGCCCAAGAGCTTGCGCGCCACCGGGTCGGATTCACCCTCGGCGTAGACCACCGCCCCGAAGCGGCGCGGGTCGTGCAGGCGCAGCACGCCCAGGCTGGTGTGCAAATCGAAATGGTCGTGCGGACCTCGGGGCGGCATAGCCGCGGCCAGACGCAGGCTGCCCGACATCCCTAAGTGCACGAGCAGCAAACCGTGGTCCAGATCGAGCAACAGGTACTTGCCGCGCCGCCGCACACCGCGCACGCACCGTTGCAGCAGCGCCTCGGGCGCCACCCCAAGCGGCCATCGCAGCGCCTTGCCCACCTCGATGCGCTCGATGCGGGCGCCCTGCAGCCGCTCGGCAATGCTCAGGCGCGTGGTTTCGACTTCAGGCAGTTCGGGCATGGTGCAAGTTCGGGCAAGTTAGGGATGGCATCCATCCAACACAAATGACAGCTGTTGCGGCCGGGCTGCAGAATTGCCACCCAGCGACGCTGGGCGCCAGCGCATCAATTATCATGGGATCATGCGCTTGGCCTTTACCCCTGCTTCTGCTACTGCCGCCGCCTTTGTGGGCAAGGCCATCCGACGGCGATTTGGCTGGATCGCCGTTTTGGCGGCCCTGCTGCTCGGCCTAGGGCACGGCCCGGCGGCTGCGCAACCGGCCACGCAACCGGCCAGCCAGCCGAGCGCGCCCGCGCTCGAGCTGCAGTTTCCCGGCCCGCCCACCGCGCTCGATGCCGACACCTTCTACCAGCTGCTGCTGGCCGAATTCAAATTCCAGCGCGGCGACCCGGGCGGCGCGCACTCCCTCATGCTCGACGCCGCCGTGCGCCTACAGCGCCCGGAGCTGTTCAGGCGTGCGGTTGACATGGCGCTGCAAAGCCGGGCCGGCAATTCCGCCTTCAACGCCGCCCGCGATTGGTCGCGCGCCTTTCCAGGCAGCGATGAGCCGCTGCGCTTTCAGCTGCAGATCTTGCTGGCTCTCAACCGCCCGGGCGAAATCGGCCCGGTGTTGCAGCGCCTGATCCAGATGGCCCCGATCGAGCGGCGCCACGACATCATCAGCGCCATCCCGGCCACGCTGGGCCGTTTGAGCGACCGGGTCGCCGCCCGGCGTGTGGTGCACGAAGCGCTGCAAGCGGCGCTGGCCGACCCCGCCACTGCAGCCACCGCGCACGCCGCCTTGGGGCGGATGGATCTGCTGCAGGGCGACCACCGGGCGGCGCTGCAAGCCGCGCAACAGGCGCTGCGGCTGCAGGCCGATTCGGTGCACGGCGCCACCTTGGCACTGGATCTGTTGCCACACCAAAGCGTACTGGCCGAGGCGCTGCTGCGCGCCTACCTCGAGCGCACCGACGCCGCCGGGGCAGACCAGCGCCACGACCTCCACCTCGCCTACGTGCAGCGCTTGCTCGAGCTGCGGCGCGTATCCGACGCCCAGCGCGAACTGCGCCTGCTGACCGAGCGCGCCCCCGACCTGGCTTCGGCTTGGCTGCTGCAAGGCATCTTGCAGACCAATTCGCGCCGGCCCGGCCCGGCCCGCACGGCCCTGCTGCGCTACCTCGAACTGGCCCCCGGCCAGCCAGCCGAACAGGCGGCTCGTGGCCGCACCCAAGCCTACCTGCACCTGGCCCAACTGGCCGAATGGCAGCGCGATTGGGCTGCTGCCCAAGCTTGGCTCGAGCGCATTCCCAACCCCGAGGAAGCCGGTTTTGCGCTGCAACTGCGGCGCGCGCACCTGCTGGCGCGCCAAGGCCAAGTCGAGGCGGCGCGGCAACTGCTGCGCGAGCAACCCGAACTAGACGACGCCCAAGCGCGGCGCAAGCTGGTGGCCGAAGCCCAGCTGCTGCGCGACATCGGCCAGTACGAACAGGCGCTGCAAATTTATGGCCTTGCGATGCAGCAATTCCCCGACGACCCCGACCTGCTCTACGAAAAAGCCCTCACCGCCAAGCGCGCCGGCCAGTACGAGGCCATGGAGCAGATGCTGCGCCTGCTGATGCAGCGCCATCCCGACTACCACCACGCCTACAACGCCTTGGGCTACTCACTGGCCGACCGCAACCTGCGCCTACAAGAGGCGCGCTCGCTGATCGAAAAAGCGCTGGCGGTTGACCCCAACGACGCCTACATCCTCGACAGCATGGGCTGGGTCGAGTTCCGCCTAGGCAACCACGCCGAAGCGCTGCGCTTCCTGAAAAAGGCTTTCGAGCGCCTGCCCGACGCCGAGATCGCCGCCCACTTGGGCGAGGTGCACTGGGTGCTGGGGCAGCGCGAGCAGGCGCTGGCCGTTTGGCGCTTGGGGCTGGAGATCAACCCCGACAATAACACCCTGCTGCAAACCCTGCGCCGGCTGCAGGCCCAGCCATGAACCGATCCCGCCGGTGCGTGCTTGCGCTGGGTTTGGGTGCGCTGACCGCACTCGCGGGCTGCGCCAGCCCGATGCCCCTGCGCCCAGCCAATCAAGAGCCGCCCAGCAAAGAGCTGCCCACGCAGGAACCCCTAAGCACCATGCAGGCCAAACCCGGTGCCGAGGTCGTGCCCAAGCCCGAACCCGAGCGCAGCCACTGGAGCGGACGCTTGGCGCTGACCATCGAAACCGACCCCGTGCAGCACTTCAGCGCCAACTTTGAGCTCTGGGGCAACGCCGACAGCGGCAGCCTCAGCCTATCCAGCCCCCTAGGGCAAAGGCTGGCGCACGCCCAATGGGATGCCCAGCAGGCGCTGCTGCTGCACAACGGGCGCAGCAGCGTCTATGCCCACATGGACGAGCTCAGCGCCGCCCTGACCGGTGTCGCGCTGCCGCTGCCGGCCCTGTTTGCTTGGCTGCGCGGGCAGCAGGCCCAGATCGAAGGCTGGCAGGCCGATCTGTCGCGCCACGCCCAAGGCCGCCTGCAGGCGCGGCGCTGGCTGCCCACGCCGGCGGTCGAGCTGCGCTTGATCCTGCATTGAGACTCAGCCTCTGACTCACCATCTGCCTCCCCATGACCCTGCGCCAGTTGCTCGACGTGCCCGCCCCGGCCAAGCTCAACCTGTTTTTGCACATCGTGGGCCGGCGCGCCGACGGCTACCACCTGCTGCAGTCGGTGTTCATGCTCATCGACTGGTGCGACACCCTGCACTTCGAGCGCCTCAGCAGCGGCCAGATCAGCCGCTTGGACCTCAACCCAGACCTCAACCCAGACCTCAAGCCCGGGCAAGCCCTGCCAGCCAACGACCTGGTGCTGCGCGCCGCGCGGGCGCTGCAAAGCGCCACCGGCTGCACGTGGGGCGCACAGATCGCGCTCGACAAACAGATACCGCAGCAAGCCGGCTTGGGTGGCGGCTCGTCCGACGCCGCCAGCACCTTGCTCGCGCTCAACCGCCTCTGGGGCTTGGGGCTGAATGGGGCCGACCTGCAGCGCATCGGCCTCACACTCGGGGCCGACGTGCCGTTTTTTCTGGGCGGGCGCAACGCCTGGGTCGAAGGCATCGGTGAAACGCTGCAGCCCATCGATCTGCAGCCGGCGCGCTACCTGGTGCTCAAACCCCCCAGCGGGGCCTCAACCCCAGATATTTTTTCGCACCCGTCCCTGAAAAGGGATACACCCCGCGCTAGAATCGAAGACTTTGCTGCAAGCTGTAGGGCTGGGCTGCAAGGCAACGATTTGCAGCCTGTGGCCATCAAGCTGTGCCCCGACATCGCTCTGGGCCTGCGCTGGATGGCCAAGCACGGGCTCGATGCGCGCATGAGCGGCTCGGGCAGCGCGGTGTTTGCGCCCTTGGCGCCAGGCTGCAATGCGCAATACAGCGTTGCCGACCTGCCCGGGCACTGGGTCGCTAGGTGTAGCAGCAATTTGCAGGAGCATCCGTTGTTTGGATGGTGCAAGCGCTCATAGCGGTTTTTACGGCTATAATCGCAAGCTCTGTTCAGCAAGAAGCTGGTTAAAGTTCAGCACGAAGCTACAGTTCCAGCACTGCATTCGGTGGCAAGCCTTCGGTTTGTTACCCGTGTAGGGGAGTCGCCAAGTTGGTTAAGGCACCGGATTTTGATTCCGGCATTCGAGGGTTCGAATCCTTCCTCCCCTGCCAAATACATCTATCTGCGCCGGTTTTTCCATGCAAATTCAAACCCCCGTGCACGCACCGGATTTCATGATCTTTACCGGCAACTCCAACCCGGTATTGGCGGCCGAAATCGCGCAGCACCTCCAGTCGCCGCTCGGTGCGGCCAGCATCGGGCGCTTCTCCGACGGCGAAGTCACGGTCGAGATCACACAAAACGTGCGCGCCCGCCACGTGTTCGTCATCCAGTCCACCTGCGCGCCCACCAACGAAAACCTGATGGAGCTGCTGATCATGGTCGATGCGCTCAAGCGCGCTTCGGCCGTCAGCATCTCCGCCGTCATCCCCTATTTCGGCTACGCGCGCCAAGACCGGCGTCCGCGCTCGCGCCGGGTGCCGATCAGCGCCAAAGTGGTGGCCAACATGCTGCAAGTGGTGGGCGTCAGCCGCGTCCTGACCATGGACTTGCACGCCGACCAGATTCAGGGCTTCTTCGACATCCCGGTGGACAACATCTACGCCTCGCCGGTGCTGCTGAGCGATCTGCGCGCCAAGAATTACGAAAACCTGCTCGTGGTCTCGCCCGACGTGGGCGGCGTGGTGCGTGCGCGAGCGCTGGCCAAGCAGCTCGACTGCGACATGGCCATCATCGACAAGCGCCGGCCCAAGCCCAATGTGTCCGAAGTGATGCACGTGATCGGCGACATCGAAGGCCGCAACTGCGTCATCATGGACGACATGATCGACACCGCCGGCACCCTGACCAAGGCCGCCGAGGTGCTCAAAGAGCGCGGCGCCAAGAGCGTCTATGCCTACTGCACCCACGCCATTTTTTCGGGCCCGGCGATCGAGCGCATCGCCAAGGGCAACGCGCTCGACGAGGTGGTGGTCACCAACACCATCCCCTTGAGCCAGGCCGCGCAGGCCTGCCCCAAAATCCGCCAACTCTCCGTGGCACCGCTGATGGCCGAAACCATCGTGCGCATCGCCAGCGGCGAGTCGGTCATGAGTTTGTTTGCCGACACCGACAGCGACTAATCCCCGCCAGCGGCAACGGCAAGCACCGTCAGCGCCAGCGCCCGATTTTTGGGGCGCGCGGCGTTTTTTTAATCAGGGTTCAGAGCTGGTCGCGGCCGGGCCCTAGCAGGAGTTAGAGCATGAAATTTGTCGCTTTTGAGCGCAACACGCAGGGTACGGGTGCGAGCCGCCGTCTGCGCAACTCGGGCCGCACGCCGGCCATCGTCTTTGGTGGTGAGCAACAACCCATCTCCATTGAGCTCGACCACAACGCCCTCTGGCACGCGGTGCACAAAGAGAGCTTCCACGCCAGCGTGCTGGACATGGAGCTGGGCGGCGCGGTGCATAAAGTGCTGCTGCGCGACGTGCAGTACCACCCCTTCAAGCCGCTGGTGCTGCACGTGGATTTTCAGCGCGTCGATGACAAAACGCGCCTGCACAAAAAGGTGCCGCTGCACTTCATCAACGCCGACACCTCGCCGGCCGTGAAGATCGACCGCTGCACCGTCAACCACGTGCTCACCGAAGTCGAGATCGAGTGCCTGGCAATCCAGTTGCCCGAGTTCATCGAAGTCGATTTGGGCCAAGCCGTCAAGGGCCAAGCCATCCACGCCAACGACCTCAAGCTGCCCGTGGGCGTCAAGTTGGTCACGCACGGCAAACCGAACCCGACGCTGGCCACCTTGGTCGAGCCGGTGGAAGAGGTCATCATCGCCCCGGTGGCCTCTGCGGCTGGCGACAAAAAAGCCAAGAAGAAGAAGTAAGCCGCAGCCGGCTGCGCAGCTGCGCTCATGGTCAAGCTGTTGGTGGGCCTGGGCAACCCCGGGCCCGAATACCACGACACGCGCCACAACGCGGGTGCTTGGTGGCTGGAGGCGGCTGCGAGCGCCCTCAAGGCCGAGCTGCGCCCCGAGCGCAGCTTTTTTGGCCGTGCCGCTCGCACCCAGGTGGGCGAGCACACGCTTTGGCTGCTCGAACCCAGCACCTACATGAACCGCAGCGGCCAAGCGGTGGCGGCGTTGGCGCGTTTTTACAAGATCGAGCCGCAGCAGATTCTGGTCGCCCACGACGAACTCGACCTGCCCCCGGGCGAGGTCAAGCTCAAGCGCGGCGGCGGTCACGCCGGTCACAACGGCCTGCGCGACATCCACGCCCAACTGGGCAGCGCCGATTATTGGCGGCTGCGCATCGGCATCGGGCACCCCGGCCACAAAGCCGAGGTCGTGCACTGGGTGCTCAAAAAACCGGCCCCCGAGCACCGCAGCGCCATCGACACAGCGATCGAGCGCTCGCTGGCCTCCCTGCCTGATCTGCTGGCCGGCCAGGTGGAGCGCGCCACTGCGGCCATACACACCTCCAAACCGGTGCGCCCCAAGCCACCGCGCTTGCCGCCACCGGTGGCGCATTAGCGGCATGTTAATGCCCGTTAGAACCCGTAAACCCCGTTAAACCCCATTGGGGCCTTTTTAGGGTGCGTCAAGCGCCGCAGGGGCTGCTGGCCGCCGTCAAGCGCCGGTATTTGCGCTCTAGGCTGGCGCGGTCTTCGATGTGCTGCGGGTGCACCGGAATGCACTGCACCGGGCAGAGCTCGACGCACTGGGGCTGATCGTAGTGGCCCACGCATTCGGTGCAGCGCGCCGGGTCGATCTGGTAGAAGTCTGGGCCCATCGAAATCGCCTGATTCGGGCACACGGGTTCGCAGACGTCGCAGTTGATGCACTCGGCGGTGATGGTTAGGGCCATGCGCGCCGCCCCCTCAATGCAGCGCGGCGCTGTGGGCGCTGCGCAACTGCGCCGCCACCGCCGGGTTGACCAGCGCCGAGACATCGCCGCCCAAGCGCGCGATCTCGCGCACCAAGGTGCTGGAGATGCACTGCAACTCGGGCTGCGGCAGCACGAACACGGTTTCGACCGTGGGCAGCAGCTTGCGGTTCATGGCAGCCATCTGGGCCTCGTAGTCGAAGTCGCTGGCGTTGCGGATGCCGCGCACCACCGCCGTGGCGCCGTGCTGGCGGCAAAAGTCCATGATCAGCCCATCGAAGGGCAGCACGCGCACCTGGGGCCATTCGGCCAAGCTCTGGCGCGCCAGGCTCAGGCGCTGCTCGAGTGTGAACTGGGTTTTTTTGTGGTGCGCCGCAGCCACGGCCACGATGAGCTGATCGAACAGGCGCGCAGCGCGCGCGATCACGTCCTCGTGCCCTAGGGTGAGCGGGTCGAAGGTGCCGCTATAGACCGCCAGCCGCGCCTCAGAGGTGGGCTTGGCAGCGGCTTTTGCGGCGGCTTTGGTGGATGCAGAGCGGCTCATGGGGCATGATTATGCGCTGCAGCCAGCAAATGGTAGTGCACCTGCCCGGCCCGGCCTTGGCGCTGCACGCGCAGACCCAAGGGCTCGAGCATGGCGTCGCTCCAAGACAGCGGGGCTTCGAGGTACACGAGGCCGTTTGGCGCCAGCAGCGGCCGCGCAAGGGCTAGAGCGCGCGCGAATACGCTCCCGCCCACCGCTGCGTCTGCTTGATCCGTGCCGGCTGCGCCACCCCTTGAGCCTTGCGGGCTGGCCTTATCGCCCCCGGCCGCTGCGGCAAAAGGCGGATCCAGAAACACCACATCCCACGCGCCCGGCGTGGCTGCCGCCATCCAAGCCAGCGCATCGGCTTGCTGCACTTGCACCTGCGCGGCCCCAAGGCGCTGCACAGTGGAGCGCAGCGCCTGCACCAGCGCCGGGTCGCGCTCCAGCAGGCAAACCGCGCTCGCGCGGCGCGAGGCTGCTTCCAGGCCCAGCGCCCCGGTGCCGGCAAAGGCGTCGAGGCAGCGCAGCCCCTGCAGGTCTTGCCCCAGCCAGTTAAAGAGCGTTTCACGCACCCGATCCGGCGTTGGGCGCAAACCCGGATGGTTGGCTACCGTCAGCTTGCTGCGCTTGTACAGGCCACCGATCAGGCGCACCGTGCCGGCGGGCTGGGAAGGTGAACGGGCGGCAAGGGGGGCGGCTTGCCGGGCGGGCTGGCCCACAGGCTGCGCTCGCCTCATGGCGCCGGCCCCCCAAAAACCACCGTCACCATGCGCTCGGGCTGCAGCACGCGCTGCAGGGCGCGGTGCACCTGCGCGCGCTCCAGCGCCGCCACCCGCGCGCCCCAGGTTTGCAGATCGTCCAGTGGCAGGTCGTGCCAGGCCAGCGCCGCCACCTCTTGCAGCAGCTCGCGGTTGCTGTCTAGGCGCAGCCCAAAGCCGTTGATCAACGCCGCTTGGGCGTGCTCCATCTCGGCTTGCGTCGGCCCGTCGGCCACAAAGCGGCGAATTTCCTCTTGCACCAACGCCAGCGCCTGCGCGGCGCGCTGCGGCTGGGTGGTGGTGGCCACCACAAAGGCGCCGGCGTGGCGGCCAGGCACGAAGCGGCTGTGGATGTCGTAGGTGAGGCCGCGGCGCTCGCGCACCTCTTGCATCAGGCGCGAACTAAAGCCGCTGCCGCCCAAAATCTGGTTGGCCACCATGAAGGCCAAAAAGTCGGGATCGCGCCGCGCCAAGCCGGGCTGGCCGATCAGGATTTGGGTTTGTGCGACTGCAAAGGGCTGCTCAATCAGGCGTCCTTGCGCCAGCGCCTGCACCTCGGGCACGGGCGGCAGCGCGGTGCAACCGTGGCCCTGCCAGCCGGCCAGCAGCTCGCGCACCAGCGCATCGGCGCGCTCGCGGCTGATGGCGCCCACCAGCGTGACGCGAGCGCTGCAGGCTTGGGCGTGGCGCTGCCAAAAGGCGCGCGCATGTTCGGCTTCGATGGCGGCCCAAGTCTCGGGCCGGGCTTGCTGGCCGTAGGGGTGCGCGCCATAGACGGCGGCGTGCAGCAGCTGCTCGGCCAGCACCTCGGGCTCGGTTTGGCCCTGCTGCCAGCGCGCCACCCAGCGCTGGCGCTCGCGCTGCCACACCGGCGCGGCAAAGGCCGGAGCGGCCAGCTGCTGCGCGAGCAAATCTTGAGTCGCTTGCAGCAAGTCGGGTTGCGTCAGGGTGCGCAAGCGCAGGCTCAGGCGGTCGCGCGTGGCGCTGGCGCTGAACTGGGCCCCAAGGTCGGCCCAAGCTTCGGCCAAGGCGTTTTCGTCCAGCGCCGCGCGCTCGCCGTGCGCCTGCACGCCCGCGCGCAACAACGCCGCCGTGGTCTGCGCCAGCCCGGCCTGGGGTGCTGGGTCACGGCGGCTGCCGGCGTCGAGGTCGATCTGCACATCGAGCATGGGCAAAGCCGCAGTTTGCACCAGATGCACCCGCGCCCCGCTGGGCTGCACCCAGTGCTCGATGGCCGGGGCGGCTTGGGCGGCACCCGGCACGGCCAAGGCAAGCCACATGCCCCCCAGAATGACGGCCCATGGCCCGCATCGCAACCCAAGGGTTTTCATGGCGCTTGCTCCGGCAACAACAGCCCGACGGTGAGCCGCTGGGGCGAAAAATGGCGCGCCGCCACGGCCTGCACCTGCTGCGGTGTGACCGCGCTCAGGCGCCGCATGAGGCGCTCGGAACTGTCCACCGGCCAGCCTTGGGCCCAGTAGCTGCCCAGCAGCCGCGCTTGAGCAAAAAGCGAGTCGCGCTGAAACACCTCGGCCGCCAGCCACTGGTTGCGCACCCGGCGCAGCTCGGCCTCGCTCACGCCCTCGCGCGCCACGCGCGCGATTTCGGCCACCAGCGCCGCTTCGAGTTCGGCCGGGCTCACCCCGGGCGCCGGGGTGCCAGAGAGCAAAAACAGCTGCGGCCCGCGCCCCAGGTAGCCAAAAGACGCGCTCACCTCCTGCGCCACCCGGCGCCCAACCGCACCTTGCACCAGCTGGCGTTCCAGCCGCGACGCGCTGTGGCCGTCGAGCACGCCGGCGAGCAGCAGCAGCGCCAGCGCGTCGGTGCTGGCGGTGTCGGTGGCATCCGGGTGCGCCAGCTGTGGCACCTGGTAGCCCATGACGAGCAAGGGCCGGTCGGTGCGGCCTAGGTATTCGATGCGGCGCGTACCGCGTTGCTCGGGCTCGGTCTGCGGCTTGCGCTCGGGCACGGCGCGCGCTGGCAGGGCACCAAAGTAGCGCTCGGCCCAGGCGCGCACCTGCGCCACCTCCACGTCACCGACCACCACCAGCGCCGCGTTGCCCGGCACGTACCAGCGCTGGTAGAAAGCGCGCGCATCAGCGGGCTGGAGTGAGAGCAGATCGCTCATCCAACCCACGATCGGGCGCCGGTACGGGTGCGCCAGCCAAGCGCTGGCCATAAAGACCTCGAACATGCGCGCCTGCGCCGACTCCTCCACCATCTGGCGCCGCTCTTCTTTGATGACCTGCATCTCGCGCCAAAAGGCTTCATCGGGCCAGGTGTTGTGGGCAAAGCGGTCGGCCTCTAGGCGCATCACGTCGGGCAAGCGCGCCGCCGGAATCTGCTGGTGAAAGGAGGTGACGTCGCGGCTCACGAAAGCGTTGTCGCGCCCGCCCATGGCAGCCACCAGGCGCGAGATCTCGCCCTCGGGCACCGTGGGCGTGCCCTTGAACAGCATGTGCTCGACCACGTGCGCCAGGCCCGACTGGCCATCGACCTCGTCCATCGAGCCGGCGCGCACCCACAGCATCTGCAGCGCCGTGGGCGCGCGCCGATCGGGCAGCACGATCAGCGTCAGGCCGTTGGCGAGTGTGAACTGCTGCGCTGCGCTTGAGGCCGAGGCCGAGGCCGAGCTGGGCGCAGGCGCTGCCTGTTCCGGCGCTGGCGCTGGCTGCGCATGGGCTAGGAACGGCAGTGGCGCCAGCAGCAGCGCGGCCAACGCTGCGAGCGACGCCAAGCAATGCCCGCAACGCGCAAAAAAACGCTTCGACCAAACAGGTTTCATAGAATGCATGGTTGGGATTGTCCATCAGAGACGGCCCCGCAGAGCCGGCGCGTGTCTTTACACCCGCTTTGGCGTTGACACCTAAGCGAGCCCCATGTTCAGTTACCTGAAGAAAAAATTTTTCTCTGGCGCGCCAGAGCCCGCCGCGCCGGCCGATGCGCCTCCGCCGCCGGCTGCAGCGCCCCATGCAGCCGCGCTCGAGGCGCAACAAGCGCCCACCGCAGCCGCAAGCAGCTCCAACCCGGCTCCACCCAGCACCACCGCGCCCGATGCCACCCTCAGCCGCCTATCCTGGTTCGAGCGCCTCAAGTCGGGCTTGCGCAAGACCGGCAGCAGCATCGGCAGCGTGTTCATCGGCACCCAGATCGACGAGGCGCTGTACGAAGAGCTCGAAGCCGCGCTGCTGCAAGCCGATACCGGCGTGCAGGCCACCCAGTATCTGCTCGACGACTTGCGCCTGCGCGTCAAGGCCAGCAAGGCCACCGACCCGGCCGCCGTCAAGGCGCTGCTGGCCGCGGCGCTGGCCGACTTGCTGCGTCCCTTGCAGCAGTCGCTGCCCATCGGCGCCCAGCCCGACGGCCCCACGGTGCTGATGATCGCTGGCGTCAACGGCGCCGGCAAAACCACCACCATCGGCAAGCTCACCTGGCACCTGTCCAACGCCGGCGCCAGCGTGCTGTTGGCCGCCGCCGACACCTTTAGAGCCGCCGCGCGCGAGCAGCTCGGGGTCTGGGCGGCGCGCAATACGGTCGAGGTCATCAGTCAGCAAGGCGGCGACCCGGCGGCGGTGAGCTTCGACGCCGTCACGGCCGGCCGTGCGCGCGGGCGCGACGTGGTGATCATCGACACCGCCGGGCGCCTACCGACCCAGCTGCACCTGATGGAGGAGCTCAAAAAAATCAAGCGCGTGATCCAGAAAGCCGACCCCAGCGCGCCGCACGAGGTGCTGCTGGTGATCGACGGCAACACCGGGCAGAACGCGCTGGCGCAAGTCAAGGCCTTCGATGCCGCGCTGGGCCTGACCGGGCTGGTGGTGACCAAGCTCGACGGCACCGCCAAAGGCGGCGTGCTGGCCGCCATCGCCACCTGGGGGCGCGAGCGCGGCGCCGTGGTGCCGGTGTACTTCATCGGCGTGGGCGAACAGCTGGCCGACTTGCAAACCTTTGATGCGCAGGAGTTCGCTCAGGCTTTGCTGCATTGATGCAGCCTAGGGCTTGAACCTTGGGGCTTGAGTCTCAAGCTTTACGCGCCTGCCCACCTTGGCTTTATGTGCCAGTCGCATAACATCAGAGCGTATTATTCGAACTTCGGGCGCGCCGTTGCCCGCCTCGGGCTCGCATAATGCAGCGGTGGCTCTCGCTCGCGATGCCAGCCCCCGAATTTTTTCAGAAGCCAGAGACACCCGCACCGCCTATCGATGGTGCTCGATCACCTTGCTTTGCCGTTTACACCCCAAGGAGTCTGCCCCCATGAAACCCTTTGTTCTGCTGCTCACCTCGGGCCTGCTCGGCGCTGCGGCGCTTACCGCCCAAGCTCAAGCACCCGCTGCGGCCCCGGCAGCCGCCACCGCAACCACCACCGTCGCCGCGCCCGCCCAGCCCCCCAGCGCGTTGCAGATCCGCGTTTGGGCCACCACCTGCATGGCTTGCCACGGCACCGCAGGCCGTGCCCAGCCCGGCATGCCCTCGCTGGCCGGGATGCCCCGCGACGACATGATCCGCAAGATGCAAGGCTTCAAGACTGGACGCGTTCCGGCCACCATCATGCACCACCACGCCCGCGGCTACAGCGACGAGCAGATCGCCGCCATCGCTGGTTATTTTGCCGCCCTGCCGCGCTAAAAAGGAGCCTTCACCATGCAACGCCGTCAATTCGTCCAAACCCTCAGCGCCGCTGGCGCTATGGGTTCTGTCAGTCTCCTGAGCGCTTGCGCCACGCCCCCCGCGAGCGCCCGCGCGCCCCATGTGGTGGTGGTGGGCGGCGGCTTTGGCGGGGCCACCGCCGCCAAATACCTGCGCTTGTTTTCCGAGGGCAAGGTGCGTGTGACGCTGATCGAGCCCAACGCCAACTTCATCTCCTGCCCGATGTCCAACTTGGTCATCGGCGGCCAGCGCGACATGGGCTTCATCACCCACAGCTACGCCAACTTGCAGCAGCACCACGGCGTGCAGGTGGTGCGCGACCGCGTCAACCGCATCGACCCCGCGCGGCACACGGTGCAGCTCGCCGGCGGCAGCGAAATCGGCTACGACCGCCTGATCGTCTCGCCCGGTATCGACTTCATGTGGGATGCCCTGCCCGGCATGGCCTCGGCCGAAGCCAAGGCGCGCGTGCTGCACGCCTGGAAAGCCGGCGAGCAAACCCAGGCTCTGCGGCGCCAGCTCGAAGCCATGCCAGACGGCGGCGTCTATGCGCTCGCCATCCCGGCGGTGCCCTACCGCTGCCCGCCTGGTCCATTCGAGCGCGCCTGCCTAGTGGCCAACTACTTTCAGCAATCCAAGCCGCGCAGCAAGGTCATCATCTTTGATGCCAACCCCGAAATCCAATCCAAGCGCGGCCTGTTCACGCGCGTGTTCCAGCAAAACTTCCCCAATCACATCGAATACCGGCCTGGCCACACCCTGCTCGACGTCGATGCCAGCACCAACACCTTGAAATTCGAGGTGCAAGAGGACTTTCGCGCCACCGTGGCCAACGTCTTGCCGCCCATGCGCGCTGCCGACCTGGCAGTAAACACCGGCCTTGCGACCGTGAACCGGCGCTGGTGCGAAGTCAACTTCTTAAGCTACGAATCGATCGCCGTGCCGCACGTGCACGTGCTCGGCGACGCGATTCAAACCTCGGCCGGCATGCCCAAATCGGGCCACATGGCCAACCAACACGGCAAGGTGTGTGCCGCCGCAGTGATGTCGCTGCTGCTCGGTCAGCCGGTGCCTTCCATGCCCATCGTGGCCAACACCTGCTACAGCTTCATCAACGACACCGACGCCATGCACGTGGCCAGCGTGCACCGCTGGGACGCGCAACAGCGCACCATGCTGGTGGTGCCGGGCTCGGGTGGCGTGTCTCCGGCGCCCAGCGCGTTGGAAGGCGTCTATGCCATTGGCTGGGCGAAAAACATCTGGGCCGATATGCTGGGCTAGGGCGCACCTGCGAAGCCAAAGCGCGTGGCCCACGCTGCGCGCTTTACTCGGCCGCGTGCAGCTTTTGGTGGATGCGCCGCACAGTGCGCCAAACGCCGTAGAGCACCACCGGAATCAGCGCACCCACCGCGATATTGGGCTGTATGGGCACGCCCGCCGACTCGATTGCCTTGGCCCCGTACAACAGCAGGCTGATGATGTAATACGAAATCGCCGCGATCGACAAACCCTCGACGGTGGACTGCAAGCGCAGTTGCATGGCTTGGCCGCGGGTGAGTTTCTCCAGCAGCTGCTGGTTTTGGCCTTCGGTGGCGATATCGACCCGCGTGCGCAGCAAGGCGCTGGCGCGCGACACCCGCTCCGAGAGCGTGTTCAGGCGCAGCTCGGTCGCCGCCACCGTGGCCATGGCGGGCGCCAGCCGGCGGCGCATGAACTCGCCCAAGGTCTGGGTGCCGGGGATGGGCGCCTCGCGCAACTCGGCGATGCGCTGCTCCACCAGGTTGTGGTAGGCGCGCGAGGCCGAAAAGCGAAACGAATACTGCGCGATGGCTTTTTCGACCCCGGCCGCCAGCGTCACCAGGGCGTCGAGCAGGGCTTGGTCGGAGCGCTCGCTGTGCTCGAGGTCGGCGGTGATCTGCGCCAACTGGGCTTCGGCCAGTGCCAGTTCGGGTCCCAGCGTCTTGGCCACCGGCAGGCCGCGCAGGGCCATCAGGCGGTAGGTCTCGACTTCGAGCAGGCGCTGGGCGATGCGGCCGGCGCGGGTCTCGGACGTGTGCGCGGCGGCATAGACCAACACACGCTCAAAACCGTTGTCGCGCAGTTTAAAGTCGGTCACCAGCAGCGAATGCGACTGGTTGCCCATGACCGAGGCCGCCAGCGTGTGCTCGCCGAGCGCGTCGCGTGCCTGAGCCAACAACAGCTGTGCCCGATCCGGGTCGCCCTGCAGCAAGGCCAGCTCGATGGCGCAGAAGGTGCGCCCCGGCAGATGCGCCAGCCAGCCTGGCGGCAGCACGTGGTGTGCGCCCCAGTGGTCGGAGGCAAACCAGTCGGCTGCGGCACCGGCCTGCGATTGCACCACCGAGTAGCGCGTGAATTCGCTGTGGCGCTCCCACTTGAGGGTGTAACCGGGCAGCATCAGGCGCAGAAAATTGCCCTGCAAGTCGTCTAGGCACAGGTCACCCTGCCCCGGCAACTGACGCAAGGCATCGAGCTCGGCTTCGCGGCTGACTCCGTCGTTGAACAGCGCCACGTACAGCACCGCCGCCGGCAAGGCGATACGCGCCGGTGGGCGCGCATGCACCTCGTCGTGCAGCTGGCGGCGCAGCGCATCGTCGGGTGGCAGCAGCGGTTGCTGGATGGGCCCCATGATGCGCTTGGTTTGCAGGCTCGCGCCCTATTTTTGAGCGGGACGCGCGTTGTGCAGCGGCGCTTAAGCGCCGAGCTTTTCTTTGATGCGCGCCGACTTGCCGCTGCGCTGGCGCAGGTAGTAGAGCTTGGCGCGGCGCACGGCACCGCGGCGCTTGACTTCGATGCGCTCGATGCGTGGGCTATACAGCGGGAAGGTGCGTTCCACGCCTTCGCCGTTGGAGATTTTGCGCACGATGAAGCCCGAATTCAGGCCACGGTTGCGGCGCGCGATCACCACACCCTCGTAGGCCTGCACGCGCTTGCGCGTGCCTTCAACCACGTTGACGTGCACGATCACCGTGTCGCCGGGGGAAAAGTCGGGGATTTGCTTGTTGAGACGAGCGATTTCCTCTTGCTCGAGGATCTGGATCAGGTTCATGGCTTCCTAAAACACCGATCGTGGTCGCGCTGCACTAAAGGCCCCAAGCCCGAACACGGCATCTGCCAAGCTGGGCTGGCCCGAGCGCACTGCGCTGCATGGACCATGGGGCGGCCGACCAGAGGATCGAAAGCCTCTGATTATAGCATCCTGATCAAGCTCGACCGGCTCCAATCGGCGCGCTCGCCGGCGCAGTCGGGCACAGATCGGGCCGCAGGCGTGCGGTGGCCGCAAGGCGCTGCTGCGCCCGCCAAGCCTCGATGCGCGCGTGGTGGCCCGAGAGCAGCACCTCGGGCACCTCGGCCTCGCCCAGCGGGCCACTCCAGCGCTCGGGCCGGGTGTAATGCGGGCAGTCGAGCAAGCCGTCGATGGCCGGGTTGAAGCTGTCTTGCTGGTGGCTTTGCGCGTCGTTGAGCACGCCGGGCAACAGCCGCGCCACGGCGTCGAGCAGGGCCAGCGCCGCCAACTCCCCCCCCGAGAGCACAAAATCGCCCAAGCTGATCTGGCCATCCACGCACTGGTCGATGAAGCGCTGGTCGATCCCCTCGTAGCGCCCGCACACCAAAATGGCGCCGCTGCCCTGCGCCTGCTCGGCCACCAAAGCATGATCGAGCCGCCGGCCCTGCGGCGCAAACAGCAGCGTGGGCCCCAGCGGCAGGCCCAACTGCGCGCGCTCGCTGCGGATCGCCTCCCAGCAGCGGCGCAGGGGCTCGGCCAACATCACCATGCCGGGGCCGCCGCCAAAGGGACGGTCGTCCACACGCCGGTAAGCGCCGTCGGCGAAGTCGCGCAAGGGCCACAGGCGCAACTGCAAGGCCCCCGATTCGTAGGCCCGGCTCGTGATGCCGTGCCGCATGAAGGGCTCAAAGAGCTCTGGGAACAGGGAGATGAGGTCAAAGCGCATGGCCACGGCGCGCTGCACGGCGGCAGCGGCGCTCAATAATCGAGCTGCCAATCGACCGTGATGCGCCGCGCGGGCAGATCGACCGCATCGACGTAGGCGGCGACAAAGGGAATCAGGCGCTCGGCCATTTTGCCCTCGGCCAAGTACTCTAGGCACAGCACGCTGTGCGGGCCGGTGCTGAGCAGATCGCGCACCACCCCGAGCGCCTCGCCTTGGCGGTTGACCACCTCGAGCCCGATCAGATCGACCCAGTAGTACTCGTCGTCGGACGCAGCGGCCGGGAAATCGGCGCGCGCGACCAAGATGCGCGCACCCTTGAGCGCCTCGGCGGCGTTGCGGTCGGGCACTTCGGCCAGTTGCGCCACCAAACCGTCGGCGTGGCGCTTGATGCCGTGCACCTGCACCACCACACTGCCTTCAAAAGCGTCAAAGCCCCTAGCAAAAGGGGCTTCGGGCGGCAATAGGTACCAGCGCCAAGCGTGCAGCAGGGCCTCGGGTTTGGCGCTGTGGCTGTGCAGCCGCACCCAACCCTTGATGCCCCATGCCTCTTGTACGCGACCCAGCTCTACTGCATCTGCGGGCAGCGGCGCGGGCTTTAGTCCGGCGAGTGCGGCCATGGGTTAAAGGGCAACGCCAGCGGCTGAAGCGCCAGCGCTTTAAGCTGCCGGTGCAGCGGCCTTGGCAGCCTGCTTGAACAGGCGCACTGCGGTGTCAGAGGGCTGCGCGCCCACGCCCAGCCAGTAGTTGAGGCGGTCTGGTGCCACGCGCAGCGGCTCCTCGCCACCGGTGGCCAGCGGGTTGTAAAAACCGATGCGCTCGATGAAGCTGCCATCGCGGCGGCTGCGTTTGTCGGCCACGACGATGTTGTAAAACGGGCGCGCCTTGGCGCCGCCGCGGGAAAGTCGAATGACGACCATGGTTGAATCCTTCGGGTGGGGAACAAGCCCCACTAAAAAAGCCTCGCAACGCCTGAGACACGCGACTGTCCACCTGGACAGCGAAGCGTTGGGAACCCGTGATTCTAACACCACACGCTTCTTTGCACCCGTGAGCCTGCAAGCCCGACAAGCCCTCCCCAGTCACCCCAGCAGTGCCCCAGCCCCTAAAATCGGCCCATGAGTTCTCACCCTGCCGCCCCCCCTGCCCCACCCACCCGGCCCGCTAGCCCTCCCGCCAGCCAGACTGCCAGCGCGCCCCAAGCACCCGAAGCCAAGCCCAGCAACTTCCTGCGCCAGATCATTGAGCACGACCTGCAAGCCGGCACCTACGCCAGCCGGCGCTGGGGCGGCAGCCCTGGCGATGCGGCGCACCACGCCGCCGGTGTGCCCGACCCGGCGCGCATCCGCACCCGTTTCCCGCCCGAGCCCAACGGCTACCTGCACATTGGGCACGCCAAAAGCATCTGCCTCAACTTCGGGCTGGCGCGCGACTACGGCGGTGTCTGCCACCTGCGCTTCGACGACACCAACCCCGAAAAAGAGGAGCAGGAATACGTCGATGCCATCGACGCGGCGGTGCGCTGGCTCGGCTTTGACTGGCAATCCCACTGCGCCGGTCGCATCGAAGAACACCGCTACTTTGCCAGCGACTACTTCGACTTCATGTACCGCGCCGCCGAATACCTGGTGCAGGCTGGGCACGCCTACGTGGACGAGCAAAGCGCAGAGGCCATGCGCGCCCACCGCGGCGACTTCAACCGCCCCGGCACCAACAGCCCCTACCGCAGCCGCAACCCGGCCGACAACCTCGAGCGCCTGCGCCAGATGCGCGCCGGCCTGCACCCCGACGGCTCCATGGTCTTGCGCGCCAAGATCGACATGGCCAGCCCCAACCTGAATCTGCGCGACCCGGCGCTGTACCGCATCCGCCGCGCCACCCACCACCGCAGCGGCGACGCCTGGTGCATCTACCCGATGTACACCTACGCGCACCCGATCGAAGACGCGCTCGAGCAAATCACGCACAGCATCTGCACGCTCGAATTTGAAGACCAGCGCCCCTTTTACGACTGGCTGCTCGAGCGCTTGGCCGAAGGCGGCTTACTGCAACACCCGCTGCCGCGCCAGTACGAGTTCGCGCGTCTCAACCTCACCTACGTGCTCACCAGCAAGCGCAAACTGGCGCAACTGGTCAATGAGGGCCGCGTGCGCGGCTGGGACGACCCGCGCCTGCCCACCTTGGCCGGGCTGCGCCGGCGCGGCTACACCCCGAGCGCGATTCGCCTCTTTGCCGAGCGCATCGGCGCGAGCAAGAGTGACTCTTGGATCGACTACGCCAGCCTCGAGGGCTGCCTGCGCGATGACCTGGAGCACAGCGCGCCCCGGGCCATGGCGGTGCTGGATCCGCTCAAGCTGGTACTGAGCAACTGGGCCGAGCTGCACGGCAACCCCGAGCACACCGAAAGCTGCACCCTGCCCGCGCTGCCGCACACCCCCGAGGGCCAGAGCGCGCTGGCGCCGCGCCAGTTTTTGCTGGGGCGCGAGCTGTGGATCGAGCGCGACGACTTTGCCCCCGTGCCCCCCAAAGGCTACAAGCGCCTGCACCCGCCGCAGCCCGACCCCATAGACCCCACCCAGTGCAGCCCCGGCAGCCGGGTGCGCCTCAAGGGCGCCTACGTGATCGAGTGCACCGGCTTCGAGACCGACGCCAGCGGCCACGTGACCGCAGTTCACGCCGTGCTGCTGCCCGGCACCAAGAGCGGCAGCCCGGGCGCCGACAGCGTCAAGGCCAAGGCCGCCATCACCTGGGTGGCCGCGGCCGACGCCGTGGCCGCCGAGGTGCGCCTGTACGAGCGCCTGTTCAACAGCGCCCAGCCCGAAGCCGGTGGAGCCGATTTCCTGCAGGCCCTCAACCCCGACAGCCTGCAGGTGCGCCAGGCTTGGCTCGAGCCCACGCTGGCGCAGGCGCAGCCCGAGCAGCGCTTTCAGTTCGAGCGCCACGGCTACTTTGTCGCCGACCGGCACGACCACCGCCCCGGCCAACTGGTGTTCAACCGCATCGCCGCGCTCAAGGATTCGTGGGGCAAGTGAGGCCGGGCATGTAAGGCCGGGCCCGCGAAGCCCTGCCACAAAGCCGGCACAGCACGGGTGGCGCAGCACCGGCGCTGGGTATGAGCGACAATCGCTGCGATGCGCATGCCCCTCGCCGCCGAATTCCTGCTCTTGGCTGCCCTCTGGGGCTCTTCGTTTTTGTTCATGATGCTGGGCGCGGCCGAGTTTGGGCCTTGGGCCACGGCCGGCCTGCGCGTGAGCGTGGCGGCGGCGGCGCTGTTGCCGCTGCTGCTGCTGGCTGGGCACTGGCGCCTGCTGCGCACCCACGCCGGGGCGATTTTTGTTTCGGGGCTGCTGAGCTCGGCCTTGCCCTTTGCGCTCTTTGCTTGGGCGCTGCTGTCGATCTCGACCGGCTTGTCGGCCATCTTGAACGCCACCACACCGCTTTTTGGCGCGCTGGTGGCTTGGCTGTGGCTGCGCGAGCGCCTACCGGCCGGGCGCGCGCTGGGGCTGGCGGTGGGCTTTGCCGGCGTGCTGCTGCTCTCGTGGCCCAAGGCCGATTTTGCCGGCGGCGGCACCGGCTGGGCGGTGCTGGCGTGCCTAGGGGCCACGCTGTGCTACGGGCTGGCCGCCAGCCACCACCGGCGGTATTTGAGCGACGTGCCGCCGCTGGTGATCGCCGGCGGCAGCCAAGCCGGGGCGGCGCTGGCGCTGGCGCTGCCCATGGCCTGGTTCTGGCCGGCACAGACCCCCAGCCTAGGTGCTTGGGGCGCGGTGGTGGCGGTCGGGCTGCTGTGTTCGGCGCTGGCTTACCTGCTGTTTTTTCGCCTGATCGCCCGCGCCGGGGCCAGCAAGGCGCTCACCGTGACCTTTCTGATCCCGGTTTTTGCGCTCATCTACGGCGCGCTGCTGCTCGGTGAGGCGATCACGCTGAGCATGGTGGCCGGCGGCGGCGTGATCCTGCTCGGCGTGCTGCTGGCCACCGGCGCCCTGCGCTGGCCCGCTCCCCAACGCAGCGAAAACCAAGCACAATCCGAGCCATGAAAAAAATCCTGCTCCTCAACGGCCCCAACCTGAACCTGCTGGGCACGCGCGAGCCCGAGCTCTACGGCCACACCACGCTGGCCGACGTGCAGGCGGCATTCGAGCGCACCGCCGCCCAGTTGGGCTACGCTGCCGAATGCCTGCAAAGCAACTGGGAAGGTGCGCTGATCGACAAGCTGCACGAGTACGGTCGCCTGCAACGTGAGGGTTTGGCGCTGGGCTGCGTGTTCAACCCCGGCGCCTACACCCACACCTCGGTGGCGCTGCACGACGCGGTCAAGGGCGTGCCCCAGCTGCCGGTGATCGAATGCCACATCTCGAACGTGCACGCGCGCGAACCCTTCCGGCAACATTCGTACCTCTCGCCTGCCGCGGCCGGGATCGTGATCGGCTTCGGGGTCGAGGGCTACCAGATCGCGCTCGAGGCGCTGGTGCGCAAATACGGGGCTGGCGGGGCCTGAGCCACAGGCGCAAAAGCGCTCAACCCGGCGCCGGTGCCGCCGCCGCAATCGGCCCCTGCTCCAGCCGCACATCGCCGCACTGGGCACGGTGGCGCAGCGCGTGGTCCATCAGCACCAGCGCCAACAAGGCCTCGGCAATCGGCACCGCGCGCAGGCCCACGCAGGGGTCGTGGCGGCCCTTGGTGAGCACTTCGGTCGGCTGGCCCTGCAGGTCGATCGAAGGCCGCGGCAGCAAAATCGAGCTGGTGGGCTTGATCGCCAGCGCGACCTCGATGTCTTGGCCGCTGCTGATGCCGCCCAGCACGCCCCCGGCCTTGTTGCCAACGAAGCCGGCCGCCGTGAGCGCGTCGCCGTGCGTGCTGCCCAGATCGGCCACACAGCCAAAACCGGCCCCGATCTCCACCCCTTTGACGGCGTTGAGGCCCATCATGGCGTAAGCGATGTCGGCGTCGAGCTTGTCGTAAATCGGCTGGCCCAGCCCGGCTGGCACCCCTTGCGCGCTCACGCGCAGCCGCGCCCCGCAAGAGTCACCGCGCTTGCGCAAGTCGTGCAGGTACTGCTCCAGCGCCGACACATCCGAGACCGGGGCAAAAAACGGGTTGTGCCCCACGTGCTCCCAGCCCTCGAAGGGGATTTCGAGCGCGCCCAGCGCCGTCAGGCAGCCGCGAAAAGCAATGCCGTGCTGCTGCTGCAGCCACTTTTTGGCCACGGCCCCGGCGGCCACCGTGGGCGCGGTCAGGCGCGCCGACGAGCGGCCACCACCGCGCGGGTCGCGCAGACCGTATTTGCGCCAGTAGCTGTAGTCGGCGTGGCCGGGACGGAAGGTCTGGACGATCTCGCCGTAGTCTTTGCTGCGCGCGTCGGCATTGGGGATCAACAGCGCGATCGGGGTGCCGGTGGTCTGGCCTTGATAGACGCCGCTGAGGATCTGCACCTGGTCGGGCTCTTTGCGCTGCGTCACAAAGGCGCTGGTGCCGGGGCGGCGCCGATCCAGCTCGGGCTGAATGTCGGCCTCGCTCAAGGGCATGCCCGGCGGGCAGCCGTCGATCACGCAGCCGATGGCCGGGCCGTGGGATTCACCAAAGTTGGTGACGCAAAACAGGGTGCCGAAGGTGTTGCCGCTCATGCGGGCAGATTATCCCGTATTGCGGGTGCAGAGCCAATGGCTCCCGCTTCCCAGCCTCTTAGGCCTTATCGGCCGGCTGCGCTTCTTCCTCGGGCCAGTCGCGGATGTAGGCCTTGAGCATTTTGTTTTCGAAGTTTTGCGCTTCCACCACCGCCTTGGCCACGTCGTAGAAGCTGATCACGCCCATGAGCATGCGCTCGTCCATCACCGGCATGTAGCGGGAGTGCTTTTGCAGCATCAGCGGCCGCACCTGCTCGAGGTCGGTCTGGCTGGTGCAGCTCATGGGGTGGTCGTCCATCACCGCGCGCACGCTGCCGGTGCCGCAGTTGCCGCCGTTGCGCGCCACCGTGTGCAGCACCTCGCGAAAGGTGAGCATGCCCACCAGCTCGCCGTATTCCATCACGGCCAGCGAACCGATGTCGAGCTCGGCCATGGTCTGCACCGCTTGGCTTAGGGGTGCGTCGGGGGAAATGGTGTAGAGCGTACCGCCCTTGACGCGCAAAATGTCGCTGACCTTCATCGCTAAACTCCTGTATGGGCCGACCCCGGCTCGGGCTCAAATATAGCCCACAATGGGGCGCAGATCACCCCCCGCAAACCCGACCCGAGGACAAACCCCCATGAGTGGCCCCGCCGACCCCGGTTTCGACACCCTGACCCTGCACGCCGGCGCCGCCCCCGACCCCGGCACCGGTGCCCGCGCGCTGCCGATCCACCTGAGCACCTCGTTCGTGTTCGAGTCTTGCGACCACGCGGCGGCGCTGTTCAACCTCGAGCGCGCCGGCCACGTCTATAGCCGCATCAGCAACCCGACCAACGCCGTGCTCGAGCAGCGCGTGGCCGCGCTCGAAGGCGGCATCGGGGCCATTGCCACCGCCAGCGGGCAGGCGGCGCTGCATCTGGCGGTGGCCACCCTGACGGGCGCTGGGGGGCATCTGGTGGCCTCGAGCGCGCTCTACGGCGGCAGCCACAACCTGCTGCAACACACGCTGCGCCGCTTTGGCATCGAAACCACCTTCGTGGCACCGGCCGACCTCGATGGCTGGCGCGCCGCCGTGCGCCCCAATACCCGGCTGTTGTTTGGCGAGACGCTGGGCAACCCGGGGCTGGACGTGCTCGACGTGCCCGCCGTGGCGCAGATCGCGCACGACGCCGGCCTGCCGCTGCTGCTCGACAGCACGCTCACCACCCCGTGGCTGATGCAGCCGCTGGCGCTGGGCGCCGACCTGGTGCTGCACTCGGCCACCAAGTTTCTGAGCGGCCACGGCACCGTGATCGGCGGCGTGCTGGTCGATGGCGGCAGCTTCGACTGGGAGCGCGCCGGGCGCCACCCCGAGCTGTGCGCGCCCTACGCCGGCTTTCACGACATGGTCTTCAGCGAAGAATCCACGGTCGGCGCTTTTTTGTTGCGCGCCCGCCGCGAGGGGCTGCGCGACTTCGGCGCCTGCCTGAGCCCGCACAGCGCCTGGCTGATCTTGCAAGGCATCGAAACCCTGCCGCTGCGCATGGCGCGCCACATCAGCAACACCGCCGAGGTGGTGCAGTTTTTGGCGCGCCACCCCTTCGTGGGCCGGGTTGGGCACCCGCTGCTCGAGTCGCACCCCAGCCACGCGCTGGCCCAGCGGCTGCTGCCGCGCGGCGCCGGCAGCGTGTTCAGCTTCGACCTCAAGGGCAGCCGCGCCCAAGGCCGCGCCTTCATCGAGGCGCTGCAGCTATTCAGCCACCTGGCCAATGTGGGCGACTGCCGCAGCCTCGTCATCCACCCGGCCAGCACCACCCACTTTCGCCTCAACGACGCCGAACTGGCGGCGGCCAGCATCGGCGCCGGCACCATCCGGCTGTCGATCGGGCTCGAAGACCCAGCCGACCTGATCGACGACCTCAAGCGCGCCCTCAAGGTGGCAGAAAAGGCAGGAGGCTAAAACCATGTTGATCGACCTGCCCAGCGGCCCCCTGTACGCCTACACCGGCGGCCGCCCCTTGGCGCCGCAGCGCCCGACCGTGGTCTTCATCCACGGCGTGCTCAACGACCACAGCGTCTGGATTTTGCAAAGCCGCTACCTCGCGCACCACGGCTTCAACGTGCTGGCCATCGACCTGCCTGGCCACGGCCGCAGCGGCGGCGCGGCGCCGGCGAGCGTGGAGGAAGCCGCCGCCAGCGTGCTGGCGCTGCTGGATGCGCTGCAGATCGAGCAAGCGGCGCTGGTCGGGCACAGCTGGGGCTCGCTGATCGCGCTGCACGCCAGCGCCACGGCGCCGCAGCGGATCAGCCACTTGGCGCTGGTGGGCAGCGCCTACCCCATGCGCGTCGCGCCCGCCCTGCTGCAGCAAGCGCAAGCGCAGCCGCTGCAAGCCATCGAGCGCATCAACCAGTACAGCCACAGCAGCTTGGCCAGCGGGCCGTCGGTGCTCGGCCCCGGCACGTGGCTGCGCGGCTGCGCGCGCGCCCTGATGCGCCGCGTGCTGGCCAGCAACCCCCAAACCAACCTGCTGCAACGGGGCTTTGCGGCCTGCGACCGCTACGACCAAGGCCTGCAAGCGCTGCAGCGCCTGAGCCGCCCGGTGTTGTTCATTTTGGGCCAGCACGACCAGATGACGCCACCCAAAG
The DNA here is from genome assembly GCF_000828915.1 of Serpentinimonas maccroryi. Lineage (NCBI taxonomy): Bacteria > Pseudomonadati > Pseudomonadota > Betaproteobacteria > Burkholderiales > Comamonadaceae > Serpentinimonas > Serpentinimonas maccroryi. The sequence continues at coordinate 895,432 of NZ_AP014569.1, read as the reverse complement.
CGGCGCAAAGTTTGATCGACGCCGCCCCAACGGGCAGCCGCGTGCTGCGTTTGGCTGCGGGCCACGCCCTGATGAGCGAAGCCCCCGAGGCGGTGCTGCAAGGCCTGCGCGACTACCTGCCGCCACCCTGATCAGACACCGTGCTGCGGCAGCAGATCGGCCAGCCGCGCCTCGCTCCAGCGGCTGCGCTGCCACAGCGCCAGCGTGCTGGGCTCGACCGGCAGCAGCAGGCTTTGCAGCAGCGGCGAGGCGGCGGTCTGCGCCGGATCGACCAACAATACGAAGCGCTCACCGCCTTCGTCGAGCCGCCCGACCCAGTCGAGCGCCTGCAGCGCCTCCAGCGGGGCTTCGAGCTGCAGCGTATCGACGCGCAGCCTTGCTGCCAGCGCGTCCAGCGGCAGGCCGCGCCCCCCGGCGTGGCGCTCGAGCTGCAGCTGCGCCAGCGCCTCCAGCGCCAGTTGCATGTGCCAGCCCGGTGCGTCTCCGCGCCGCGCCACCCCGGCCAGCAGGCTGGGCAGATACGCCGCCACCACCGCGCCCAGCAGCACGATCACCCACACCAGATAGACCCAGAACAGCAAAATGGGCAGCGTGGCCAGCGTGCCATAGAGCAGCGAGAGCGTGGGCATGGCCACCAGATACCAAGCCAGCAGGCCCTTGACCAGCTCGACCCCAAGGGCCGCAAACAGGCCGCCGGCGAGCGCATGGCTCCAGCGCACGCTGGCGTTGGGCACGTAGCGAAACATGGCCCCGATGGCCAGCACGATCACCGCAAACTCCAGCCCCTCCAGCAGCGTAAACAGCAGCCCGTGCACGCCCTGCACCCAGCCCTGCGAGACCGAGAGCGCATACGAGCTCAGGCTCAGGCTCAGGCCGATGAGCAACGGGCCCAGCGTCAGCAGGCTCCAATAGATCAGCAGCCGCTGCATGAACGAGCGCATGCGGCGCACGCGCCAGATTTCATTGAGCTTGAGGTCGATCGACCAGACCATCACCAGCACCGTGAGCAGCAGCCCCACCGCCCCGACCACGCCCATCTGTGTGGCGTGGGCCGAAAACTGCGACAGGTACTGCGCCATGGGCTCGGCGATGTGCGGCGGAATCAGGCCGCTGAGCAGCCACTGGCGCACCTGCAGCTCGACGCGGGCAAAGGCCGGAAACAGGCTGAACACGGCCAGCGCCACGGTGATGAAAGGCACCAAGGCAAAGGCGGTGGTGAACGACAGACTGGCGGCAGCGTTGCTCAGGTCGTCGGCGCGAAAGCGCGCGCGCAGCGTCTGTACCGTGGTGCGCCACGGGAAGTGCAGCAGCCCTTCCCACAGGGTCTGGGCCGGTCGGCGCAAGATTTGGGCCGCGCCCATGGCCCCAGATGACAGTTTGGATGCCCGCATGGCGCTATCATGCCACCGTCCATGCCCCACTCCATGAACCCAAGCCCCTCCCCCGATTTCGACGGCACTGCCGCGCACCTGGCGCTCGTATCCACCCCACCCTCGGCTGCTGCGCGGCGCACGCGGTTCATCGCCGTGGCCAGCGTGCTGGCGCTGATCGTGCTCGGCCTGGCCTGGGAGCTGTGGCTGGCACCGCTGCGCGAGGGTGGCTCGTGGTGGGCGCTCAAGGTGCTGCCGCTGCTGCTGCCGCTGCCGGGCCTGCTGCGCCTGCGCATGTACACCTACCGCTGGGTGAGCCTGCTGGTGTGGCTCTACTTCCTCGAGGGCGTGGTGCGCGCCACCACCGAAGCCGGCTGGTCGCAAGCGCTGGCCACGATTCAGGTGCTGCTGTGCTTGGCGCTGTTCACAGCCTGCGCCATGCACATCAAGCTGCGGCTGCAAGCAGCCAAGGCCATGCGCGATGCGACGGCGGCTCAGGAAACAGCTCAGGCGGCAAGTGCATCTGGAGCTGGCGTGGCCGAGGCCGGCGCGGACGATCCCGGCCAGCGCAAGGGCGGTCCGGCGGGTTCATGATCAGGCCCATGATCCGGCCCATAACCCACCCGGCGACCCGCCCCTGCACCCCATGAGCGGCCCCACCCCCGACCCCTTGCTCGAGGCCCTGCGCGCCTGCGTCGGCGCCGCCCACGTGCTGGCCCCCGACGCGCCAGCAGCCGAACTCGAGCCCTTCGAGCGCGACTGGCGCGGCCGCCAGCGCGGGCGCGCGCGCGCCGTGGTGCGCCCGGGCAGCACGGCGCAAGTGGCGGCCGTGGTGCGCGCCTGCGCCGCCGCCGGGGCCCCGATCGTGCCCCAAGGCGGCAACACCGGGCTGGTGCTGGGCGGCGTGCCCGACCCCAGCGGCACCGAGGTGCTGCTGTGCACCCGGCGCCTGAACCGCATCCGCGCCCTCGATGTGGCCAACCACAGCCTCACGCTCGAGGCCGGCTGCGTGCTGCAAACGGCGCAGCAGGCCGCAGCCGAGGCCGGCCTGTGGCTGCCGCTGAGCCTGGCTTCGGAGGGCAGCTGCACCATCGGCGGCAATCTGGCCACCAACGCCGGCGGCACCCAGGTGCTGCGCTTTGGCAACGCACGCGACCTATGCCTGGGGCTCGAGGTGGTGTGCCCCGATGGCGCCATCTGGCACGGGCTGAGCGGCCTGCGCAAAGACAACACCGGCTACGACCTGCGCCACCTCTACATCGGCAGCGAAGGCACGCTAGGCATCATCACCGCCGCCACGCTCAAGCTGCAGCCGCAACCGGCGGCCCAAGGCTGCGCCTGGGTGGGCGTGCCCTCGCTGCCCGCTGCGCTGGAGCTGCTGGCGCTGGCGCAGCGCACGCTGGGTCCGGGCTTGAGCGGCTTTGAGCTCATGGGCCAACTGGCGCTGCAACTGGTGGCGCAGCACCTGCCCGCGCTGCGCCCGCCGCTGTGGCCCGATTGGCCCTACTGCGTGCTGATCGAGCTGAGCGAAAGCGCGGACTCTGAAACGCAGATGCAGGCCCGCTTGCAGTCCTTGCTGCAAAGCGCGCTGCAGCAGGGTTGCGCTGGCGATGCCGTGCTGGCCGAATCGCTGGCGCAGGCGCAGCGGCTCTGGCACGTGCGCGAGAGCATCCCGCTGGCGCAAGCGCAAGAAGGGCTCAACGCCAAGCACGACATCAGCCTGCCGATCTCGCGCATTCCGGCCTTTTGCGCCGAGGCCGAGGCCCTGCTGGCGCAAGCCCTTCCGGGTGCGCGCCTGGTCAACTTCGGCCACCTGGGCGACGGCAACCTGCACTACAACGTGCAGTGCCCTGCCGGGGCCGACGCCGCCGCCTTTTTGCGCCAGCACGAGGCACACATCAACGCGCTGGTGTTCGATTGCGTGCAGCGCCACGGCGGCTCGATCAGCGCCGAGCACGGCATCGGCACCTTGCGCGCCGCCACCCTGCCGCGCTACAAAGACGTGCAAGCGCTGACCCTGATGCGCCAGATCAAGCAGGCGCTGGACCCACAGGGCTTGCTCAACCCCGGGCGGGTGCTGGCGCGGCCCTTGCCGGATAATCCCCCCCCATGAGCCCGCGCCCCATCCGCACCCCCTACGAAGACCTGCTGCGCCACGTCATGCAACACGGCGTGGCCAAGGGCGACCGCACCGGCACCGGCACGCGCAGCGTGTTTGGGCACCAGCTGCGTTTCGATTTGAGCGAAGGCCTGCCCGTGGTCACCACCAAAAAGGTGTACCTCAAGGCCGTGATCGTCGAGCTGCTGTGGTTTTTGCAGGGCGGGCGCAACGTGCGCTGGCTGCAAGAGCGCGGCTGCACCATCTGGGACGAATGGGCCGGCCCCGACGGCGACCTCGGGCCGGTTTACGGCGTGCAGTGGCGCAGCTGGCCCACCCCCGAGGGCGGCCAGATCGACCAGATCGCCGAGCTCGTGCAGCAGCTCAAAAGCAACCCCGACAGCCGCCGCCTGCTGGTCAGCGCCTGGAACGTGGCCGCGCTGCCGCAGATGGCGCTCATGCCCTGCCACGTGCTGTTTCAGTTTTACGTGGCTCCGGCCACGGCGCAGGGGCGCCCGCGCCTGAGCTGCCAGCTCTACCAGCGCAGCGCCGATCTGTTCCTCGGCGTGCCCTTCAACCTCGCCAGCTACGCGCTGCTCACGCACATGCTGGCGCAGCAGTGCGACTTCGAGCCCGGCGACTTCATCTGGTGCGGCGGCGACTGCCACATTTACGACAACCACCTCGAGCAGGTGCAGCTGCAACTCAGCCGCCCGGCCTACCCTTTCCCGCGCTTGCAGCTCAAGCGCCGCCCGCCTTCGATCTTCGACTACGAGCTGGCCGATTTCGAACTGCTCGACTACCAGCACCACCCAGCCATCAAGGCGCCGGTCGCGGTCTAAGCCCTTAAGCACCTAAACCGCCCCCATGCTCAGCCGCCAGCAATTGGTCGGGCTGGTCGCGCTCACGCTGATGTGGGGCGTCAACTGGCCGATGATGAAGCTCTCGCTGCAAGAGCTCACGCCGCTGTATTTCCGTGCCTTCACCATGACCGGCGGCACGCTCTGGCTGGCGGTGTTTTTTTATCTGCGCGGCGTGCGCATGGTGCCCTACGGCGCGTCGGAGTGGCGCAGCATCGTCACCTTGGGCCTGCCCAATCTGCTCGGCTGGCACACGCTGTCGATCTTTGGCGTGCAGGCGCTGGCCAGCGGGCGCGCCGCCATTTTGGGCTTTACCATGCCGGTCTGGACGGTGCTGCTGGGCGCGCTGTTCTTTGGCCAGCGCCTGACGCGGCGCAGCGTGGCGGCGGCGCTGGCGGTGCTGCTGGCCGTGTCCTTGCTGCTGGCCGACGAATGGGGCAATCTCGCCGGCAGCCCCTTTGGCGTTGTGGTCATGCTCGGGGCGGCGATCTGCTGGGCCATCGGCACGCTGATGATGCGCCGCGCCCAGCTCACGCTGCCGGTCGAGGCGCTCACCGTCTGGATGATGGCGCTCACCAGCGTCTGCATGTGGCTGATGGCGGCGGCCAGCGAACCGTGGCCGCAGTTCCAGTTCAGCGTGCCGATGTGGATCAGCCTGGCCTACGGCGTGGTGTTCAACTATGGCTTTGCCCAGATCATCTGGTTTTCGCTCGCGCGCCACCTGCCGCCGGCCACCAGCGCCATGAGCGTGATGCTCGTGCCCCTGATCGGCACCGCCAGCGCCACCCTGATCATGAACGAATGGCCGCGCTGGCAAGACGGTGTGGCGGTGCTCTGCGTCATGGTGGCGATTGCGGCGGTGCTGCTGCCGCCGGGCAGCCTGCGCCGGGCTTGGCCGCGCTAAACCCGCCTCAAGCGCGCCGCCGCCAAGCCAGCCAGCGCGGCGTGATCAGCACCAACAACACGATCAGCAGCAGCCCGAGCGACAGCGGGCGCTCGATGAACACCGACCAGTTGCCCTCGCCTATCGAGAGCGCGTTGCGCAGTTGCGCCTCGGCCAGCGGGCCCAGTATCAGGCCGACGATCACGGGCGCAATCGGAAAATCAAAACGCCGCATCAACACCCCCAGCATGCCCACGGCGAACATCAGGAACAGGTCGAAAGCGCTCTGGCGCATGCCATAGACCCCGACCGTGGCAAACACCATGATGCCGGCGTAGAGCATGGGCTTGGGCACCAGCAGCAGCTTGACCCAAAGCCGGATCAGGGGCAGGTTGAGCAGCAGCAGCATCACGTTGCCGATGTAGAGCGAGGCGATCAGCGCCCACACCAGCGCCTCCGAGGTCTGGAACAGCTGCGGCCCCGGGTTGAGCCCGTAGTTTTGCAGCGCCGTCAGCAGCACCGCCGTGGTCACCGAAGTGGGTATGCCCAGGGCCAGCAGGGGCACTAGGGTGCCGGTGGCGGCGGCATTGTTGGCGGCCTCGGGGCCTGCCACCCCCTCGATCGCCCCGGTGCTGCCAAACTCGGCCCGGTGCTGGGGCGCCACCAGCTTGCGCTCCGTGGCGTAGCTGAGGAAGGTGGGGATTTCGGTGCCCCCGGCCGGTATGGTGCCAAAGGGAAACCCCATGCCCGCCCCGCGCAACCAAGCCGGCCACGAGCGCTTCCATTCGCTGCGGTTCATGCGCACCCGCGTCAGGCGGTTCATGGTGCTGACGGTGCGGCCTTCGTACATGGCGTTGTAGATCGCCTCGGCCACCGCAAACAAACCCACCGCCACCAGCACCACCTCGATGCCGTCCATGAACTCGAGCACGCCGCCGGTGTAGCGCACCTGCCCGGTGATCTGATCCATGCCCACCAGCCCCAGCGCCAGCCCAAGGAACAAGGCCGTCAGGCCGCGCAGCGCGCTTTTGCCCAGCACCGTGCTCACCGTGACGAAAGCCAGCAGCATCAAGGCAAAATACTCGGGCGGGCCGAGTTGCACCGCCCAATCCGCCACCGCGGGCGCGAACAAGGTCAGCAGCACGATGGCGATGGAGCCGGCGACGAAGGAACCAATCGCCGAAGTGGCCAAGGCCGCGCCGGCGCGCCCGCTCTTGGCCATTTTGAAGCCTTCCAGAGCCGTCACCATGGTGCCGGTCTCGCCCGGGGTGTTGAGCAAGATCGAGGTCGTCGAGCCGCCGTACATGGCCCCGAGGTAGATGCCCACGAAAAAAATCAGCGAGGCGGTGGGCTCCACCTGGGCCGTGATGGGCAGCAGCATCGCCACCGTCACGGCCGGCCCCAGACCCGGCAAAACGCCGATGGCGGTGCCCAGCGCGGTGCCCAGAAACGCCCACATCAGGTTGATCGGGGTCGCGGCGGTGGCAAAGCCGCCCATCAGTTGCTCGAAAATTTCCATGATCCTGAACCGCCTTGGGCGGCCCTAAAGGGGGCCTTAGATCCAGCCGGTTGCGGTCAGGCTGGGCAAGTTGACGGCCAGCAGTTGGGCAAAAAGCCAGTACACCGGGGCCGCCAGCAGCAAGCCGATGGCCGCATCGCGCAACAGCCCCATCCAGCCGCCACCCGGTTTGCCTTCAGCGATGCGCAGACCGCGCACGGCCAGCGTGAAGCACAGGGCGCAACTGAGCACAAACCCGATGTGCTCGATCAGCGATGCGTTGGCCAGCACCCCGGCCGAGACCCACGCCCAAGCGTGCCAGTCGGCGCGAGGCGCGCCCGAGGCTTCGTCCAGATCCTGAAAACCGCCCGTGAGGGCTTGGCGCAACAACAAGCCGCCGCACACCAGCAGGGCCGCTGCCACCACCCAAGGCAGAAAATTGGGCCCGATGCCCGCATACCCCGCCTCGGAGGGGATCTGCGTCGCGCCGTAAGCCAGTAGCGCCGCCACCCCCAGCACCCCGAGCGAGAGCAGCACCTGCAGCACCACCGAGTGCGATGAATGCGCGGGCTGGGTGGGGGGCGACGAAGGCGACGGGCGTTCCATGGCGTTCATGCTGGCGTTTGTGCTGGCGTTTGTGCGTCCGGGCGGTTCAGATCATGCCCGACATGACCATGACCGCACGCAGGCGCGCAAAATCGCGCTCCACGAACTCGTCGAAGGCTGGCCCGGTGAGCAGGGCCGGCGTCCAGCCATTTTGTTGCAAGGCCGTGCGCCAAGCCTGGCTTTGGGTGGCGCGCACCACCCGTTCGGTCAGGGCGGCCCGTTGCGCCGGTGTGATGCCCGCCGCGCCATAGACGCCGCGCCAGTTGCCGATCACCACGTCGATGCCCTGCTCACGCAAGGTCGGAATGTTGTGCCCGGGCAAGCGCTGCTCCGAGGTGACGCCGATGGCGCGCATGCGCCCGGCCTGGATGTGCGGCAAAAACTCGCTCAGGCCACTGCCGCCGATGGTCACATTGCCCCCCAAAATGGCCGCCACGGCCTCACCGCCGCCACGAAACGGCACGTAGTTGATGCGCGCGGCGTCAACCCCCGAAGCGCGGGCGATCAGGGCTGCCGCCACGTGCTCGGTCGCCCCGCGCGAACCCCCGCCCCATTTCACGCTGCCCGGGTCGCGCCGCAGCTGCTCGACCACGTCGCGCATGGTGCGCAGTGGCGAGTCGGCGGGCAGCACGAACACGTTGAACTCGGTCGTCAGGCGGGCGATCGGCGTGATCTGGGTGATGCTCACCGGCGGGCGGCCGGTGATGATGCCACCGAGCATCACGGCCCCCATCACCAGCAGGGCATCGGGGTCGCCGCGGCGCGCGTTGTAAAACTGGGCCAGTCCGATCGTTCCAGCGGCGCCGCCGCGGTTTTCAAAAGTCACAGACTGCGCCTGCCCGGCGTCCTGCAGGGCTTGGCCTAGGGATCGGCCCGTCAGATCCCAGCCACCCCCTGGGTTGGCGGGAATCATCATGCGCAGCGCAGACTGCGCCCACGCCGTCAGCGGCAAGCCGGTGGCGCTGGCTGCAGCCAGTGCCGTCAGGGATTTGAGAAAGGTGTCGCGGCGCATGGCAAGTCTCCGGTGGTTTTGGAATGCCTCGATGATCGGCCTGCAGGCTGTCAATGCGCTGTCAAGACCATCGGTACTTACCCTGAATCCCCTGCTTTTGCATGGATTTGCATGGCGTGGCAAAACCATGCCGACCCCCGAGCGCCAGCGAGACGGCGATAATCCCTTGACACCATGAAGCTGCTGCTGATCGAAGACAACCCCGCCATGCAAGCCAGCTTGCAGCGCTCGTTGCAGCGGCGCGGCATTGCGGTGGCCTTGTGCGGCGACGGCCGCCTGGCCTTGGACGCTTGGGCCGCCAGCGCCCCCGATGTGGTGCTGCTCGACCTGACCCTGCCCGGACTCGACGGCTTGCAGGTGCTGCAAAAGGCGCGTCAAAACGGCTTTGCGGCCCCGGTGATCATCCTCACCGCCCGCGGCACCGTGGGCGACCGGGTGCTCGGCCTCAAGACCGGGGCCGACGACTACCTGCCCAAGCCCTTTGACCTCGACGAACTCGAAGCCCGAATTTACGCCCTGCACCGACGCAGCCAGAGCAGCGCCACAAACTCTGGCAGCGCGCCCGACGCCGGCGCACGGCCCGCATTTTGCGGGCTGCGCGCCGACCCCGACAGCAGCGCGGTGTACTTTGAGGGCCGCGCGCTCGATCTGGCACCGCGCGAACTGGCGTTGCTGCGCGCCCTGCTCGAACGCCCGGGGCGCGCTATCGCCAAAGAGCAATTGCTGGAGCGGGTGTTTCCCCACGCCGATGAAGTCCTGCCCGATGCGGTCGAGGTGGTGGTGTACAGACTGCGCAAAAAAATCGCCCACCTCGGCGTCGAACTGGTGACCTTGCGCGGCCTAGGCTATCTGCTCAAGGCGCAAGAATGAAATCACCCCCACGCTCGCTGCGCAACCAGTTGATGCTGGGCATTTTGTTGCCGGTGGTGGCTTTTCTGGTGCTCAACGCCTACGTGCTGTACCAACAGGCCCTGAATGCGGCCGACACCGCCTACGACCGCACCCTGCTGGCCAGCGCCAAAGCCATCGGCGAACAGCTCGAAGTGGTGCCCGATGCGCTGCACGGCCACCGGCTGTTGGGTTCGCTCACCTACGCGGCGCTGGAGGCCTTTGAGGCCGACAACCGCAGCCGCCTGTACTACCGCGTCACCGGATTTTCGGGCGAAATGGTAGCGGGCTTTGCCGACCTGCCGCCTTGGCGCGGCACGCTGCCCACCAACACCCTGTACGCCGCGCTGGTGCACTTTTACGACGACCACTACCAAGGCGAACCGGTGCGCGTGGCGGTGTTGTTGCAACCGGTGGCCGGGGTGTACGGGCTGGGCATGGCCACCATCCAAGTGGCCGAAACGCTGGAGCTGCGCCAAACCCTGGCGCGCCAGATTTTGCTCGACACCCTCTGGCGCCAAAGCCTGTTGATCGCCCTGATCGGTCTGGTGGTGTTCGTGGTGGTGCAGCGCGCCACGCTGCCGGTGCGCCGGCTCAGCGCCGCCTTGGCGGCACGGCCGGAAAACGACCTCAGCCCACTCGACAGCGCCGCCGCCCCAACCGAACTGCAACCTCTGCTGCAAGCCACCAACCAGCACATGGCGCGCTTGAGCGATCTGCTGCAACACCAAAAGCGCTTCGTGCGCGACACCTCGCACCAGATCAAGACGCCGCTGGCGGTGTTGCGCACGCAGTTGCAATCGGCCCTGCGCGGTGACGTCGATACCCATCTGGCGCTGCGCGAGATGATGCAGACCGTCGATGGCGCCACCGAGATGGCCAACCAGATGCTGGCGCTGGCCAAGATCGAACAGCTGCGCATCCAAGCCGACGTGCCGGTGGTGGCGTGGGCCGAGGCGCTGCGCGCGGTGGCGCTCGACGTGGCCGCGCTGGTGGCCGACAAGCAGCTCGATTTCGAATTGCAGCTCGATCCCACCGCCTCTACGCTGCGTGTGCGCGCGCACGAGTGGTCGCTCAAAGAACTGGCGCGCAACCTGCTGCACAACGCCATCCGCCACTCACCGCCAGGGGGCTCACTGCGCATCGAACTGCAGGCCGGGCCGGAGCCCAGCTCGGCCCAGCTGACGATCGACGACAGCGGCGGCGGCCTGCCGCAGAATCTGCTCGACAACCCCTTTAGGCCCTTTCACACTGCGGTGCACGCCCCGCATGGCTCGGGCCTCGGTTTGGCCATTTGTCACGGCATCGTGCAAACGCTGGGCGGGCAGATCGAGCTGCAAAACCGGCTCGACGAACACGGCCGCTGCGTCGGGCTGCGCGCCAGCGTGCGGCTGCCCTTGGCCGAGCCGCGCTACTCCACGATCACATAAACCTTGAGCACCGCCTCGAGCACCTGAAACGAACCGGTGAAGCCGGGCGGGATGTGTATGGTTTGCCCGGGGCCGGCCTCGACGTGGCTGCCGTCGTCGCGCCGGATGCGACAGCGCCCCTCGAGCACCGTAAACACCTCGCGCTCGGTCGGGCCGAAAGCGATCGCCCATTCACCCACCTCGCAGCGCCACAGCCCAGTGCTGAAGGTGCGCGCGCCTTGCAGCGGTGCATCGAGCAAATCCCAAGTCTGGCGCAGCGGCAGGCCCGCAATGCGCCGGTCGCGGCGCGGGCGCGAAAGCTCGGGCTCGCCGCTGGGCAGTGGGCCGAATCTGAACAGATCGTGCTCGGACATGGTGCTTCCCGCAAACCCGCTCAGGCGCGCGGCAGCGTCACCCCGTGCTGGCCTTGGTACTTGCCGCCGCGGTCTTTGTACGACACCTCGCACACCTCGTCGCTCTCGAAAAACAGCACCTGCGCGCAGCCTTCGCCGGCGTAGATCTTGGCCGGCAGCGGCGTGGTGTTGGAAAACTCCAGCGTCACGAAGCCCTCCCACTCGGGCTCAAAGGGCGTGACGTTGACGATGATGCCGCAGCGCGCGTAGGTGCTCTTGCCCAAGCAGATGGTGAGCACGTTGCGCGGAATGCGGAAATACTCCAGCGTGCGCGCCAGCGCAAAACTGTTGGGCGGGATGATGCACGAATCGCCCTCGAAATCGACAAAGCTCTTGGCGTCGAAGTTTTTCGGGTCCACCACCGTGCTGTGGATGTTGGTAAAGACCTTGAACTCGCGCGCGCAGCGGATGTCGTAGCCGTAGCTGCTGGTGCCGTAGCTGATGATTTTTTTGCCGTCGGCTTGGCGCACTTGCCCCGGCTCGAAGGGCTCGATCATGCCCTGCTGTTCGGCCATGCGGCGGATCCACTTGTCGCTCTTGATGCTCATTGCTGCACTCCGTTTGCAGCGATTGTAGGGCTGCCGCAGCGCCCAAACCGGTCGCACAAACCGGTCGCCAACACCAGCCGCTGTGCACGACTGGCCAGAACCCGCTACAATACCCCCATCCGTTTCTTAAAGGAGTATTCCATGCTGCGTTTCGACGTCCCCCAAGTCTGGTCCAACGTGATCCGCCTCGAAGCCTTCCTCACCTTTGCCGTCGCCGCGCTGGCGTTGGCGTTCAATTTCGCTTGGCTGATGGCGCTGCTGGTCGCCTTGGGCTTGGTGCGCGGCTTCTTCGGCCACCACCGCTGCCCCTCGCACCACCTCTGGAAAGCGCTGATGCTGCGCGCCAACTGCGCCGGCAAGCTCGAAGACGCTGGGGCCAAAATGTTTGCCAACAAAATCTTGTTCATCGCCAGCAGCGTGTCGCTGGCGCTGTTCCTCTCGGGCAGCGCGCTGTGGATGGTGCCGGCGGGCATGCTGGTGGTGTTCGCCACGCTGGAATGGGCGTTTTCGTTCTGCGCCGCCTGCTGGGTCTATGGCGCTTGGTATCGGCGTTTTCCGCCGGCGAGCGCTTAAAGCCCTCCCGCCCCGTGCGCTGGGGCAAGCGCCCGGGTTAGCGCTCGGCCGGCTCTGGCAGCGGCTGAAGCGGCGCGCGCACGATGCGCTCAAAGCCCGGCAGGCCCGCCAGCAGCTGGCGCCCGTAGCTGCTTTGGTGCAAGCGCCGGTCGTAGCACACCACGTGCGCTTGGTCGTCTTCGGTGCGGATGGCACGCCCCACCCACTGCGCCAGTCGGATCGCCGCCGCGGGCAGCACCAGCTCTTGAAACGGGTCGCGCCCAGCAGCGCGCAGCCACTCGGCCCGCGCTTGGCCCACCGGGTCGTCGGGCGGGGCAAAGGGCAGTTTGGTGATGAACAAGTCCTCGCACAGCCGGCCCGGCAAATCCAGGCCCTCGCCAAAAGACTGCATGCCAAAAATGATCGACGGCTGCCCAGCCGCCACGCGCTCGGCGTGCAAGCGCAGCAGGCGCTGGCGTGGCAGCTCGTTTTGCACCAGCACCCGCGCGCGCAGGGCCGTCGGCAGGGCCTCGCAAGCCAGCCGCATCTGCAGGCGCGAGGTAAACAGCACCAGCGCCCCGTGGCGCACTGCGGCCAGATCTTGCAACAGGCTGCACACCAGCTCGGCGTTGAAGGCGCTGGCCTCTTTGGGGTCGGCGCGGGTGCCGCCCAGCACCAGTCGCCCCTGGCGGCTGAAGTCGAAGGGGCTGGGCACTTCGAGCGTGCAAGCGTCTGGGTCGTGCTCCAGCCCAGACTCGCGCAAAAAATAATCAAAACGCCCGCCGCTGCTCAAGGTCGCCGACGTCAGCACGGCGGCGCGCACCGAGCCCCACAGGTGCTGGCGCAAGGTGCTGCCGGGCAGGGTCGGGCTGGCGTGCGCCATCAGCGCCGCATCGGCCCCCGCAGACTGCACGCTGAACCATTTGGCGACCGGTTCGTCCCCTAGGCTGGGCTGCTGCAAAAACAAGCGCGCAGTCTCGTGCGCGGCCTCGAGGCGCGGCGTCAGGCTGCCCAACTGGGCGTACAGAGTCGCCAGCTGACGCGACTGCTGCGGCTGATCGCGCATTTCGGCGCGCAACGCCTTGGCCAGCAGCCGCAACGAGTCGATGAAAGCCCCCGAACTGCGCTGCAGCGCCTCCAAGGTCTGCAGCAACGCAGCGGGGGTTTGGCCTTGGCTGAGCCGGGCCACGCGCTCGGGTGTAAAGCCAGCCGGCACCGCCCCCAAAGCCGCCGCAGCGGCAGGGCGAGTCGCTGCATGGGCGCCCAGCAGGCCAAAGCCAGCAGACTCCCGCGGCGCCGCGCTCAACTCGGGGCCATGCTGCTGCACCACCCAGCGCGCCAGCTCTTGCATGGCTTGGCGCAGCGCCGCCGCTTGTTCGTGCACGCCGGCCAGTTCTGCCAGCCCCAATGTGGCGCCGGCGCGCATGGCGCGCTGCGCCAAGCGCTCGATCCAGCCCAAGCGGCTCAAGTCCATGCGGCTGGCAAACTGCTCCAAGGCCACCGCCGGCAGGTGGTGCGCCTCGTCGATCACCAGCAGGCAGTTGTCCAGATCGGGCAAGGTGCGCGAGCCCAAGGTGCTGAGCAACAAGTCGTGGTTGACCACGATCACCTGCGCCCCCACCAACTCCTTGCGCTGCTCGAAATAGCTGCACTGGCCATAGACCGGACAATGGCGCGCCGCACACGAACTGGCTTGCACCGCCACCGACTGCCACAGCAGGCCTGCAGGGGGCTGGCTCAAGTCATCGAAGTCGCCGCTCCAGCGACCGCTGGCCAAATCGGCTTGCAGGGCCAGCAAGGTGTCCACGTCGCTGCTGCCCCCGGGCTGGGGTGGCTGCGCCTCGAGAAACCAATCGTCCTCGTGCAAATCCTCGTCGGCGGCGGCGTCATTGCCCCGCGCAGCCCCCAAGCCAGCCAAGCGGCGCTCCAGCTTGAGCTTGCACACGTAGCGGCCGCGGCCCTTGGCCAAGGCGTAGCGTATGGGCTGTTCGAACTGCGCCACCAGGGCCGGCAAGTCTTTGTGCACCAGTTGCTCTTGCAAGGCCACGGTGGCGGTGCTGATGAGCACGCGCGTGTTGCGCTCGAGCGCCAGCGCCAGCGCCGGCGCGCAGTAGGCGAGCGATTTGCCCACCCCGGTGCCGGCTTGGATGACGGCCAAGGCCCGCTGCGGCTCCACCCCGGGCAAAGCCTGCGAGGCCTCCAACGGCCCCAGATCGGCTTGACTGAAGGTCTGCGCCACTTGTTCGGCCATCAGGCGCTGCCCCGGCCGCGGCCGCAGCCGCTGGTCGCGCTGCAACAGCCGGTCGTAGCAGGCCAGCGCCTGCTGCGCCAGTTCGGGTTTATCCATAAGCAGCAGAGTGTGGCACAAGCGCAAAATGTACAGAAAGCGCTGAATTTGGCCTCATAATCCGGCTCAGCGTCAAAAGGGAGCCAACAGCACATCGGGTCAGTCCCAGTTTATGCCCCCACTTTCACCCTTGTCTGCAGCTTGGTCATCCCGCCTCAACCATGGCTTGGACCGTTCGCTGCTGGCGCTCTCAGTGGTTTGGCTTCCCGTTTTGTTTGGTCTGCTGACCCTGTGGGCGCTCTGGAGCTGGAACAGCCATTACGCCCATGGCCAAGGCACCGTCCTGCAGTTTCGGGTGCTGCACGATGCGCAGGGTGCGTGGCAAGCCTCCGATGCCTTGCAACGGCTGACGCAAGCGGCACCGGAGCCGGTGCAGCAACAAGACAGCAACTTGCATGAGACGCCTTTTTGGCTGCTGCTGCAACCCCTGGATGCACCCCCCCCGTCTGCACGCATCGAGTTCCCCTCACGCCACGCCTACAGTCTGGCTTGTTGGGATGCCCGCACCCTGAACCTAGTGGCCAGCGGCTCGCGCTCCGAACCGCTGCAGGGAACCATGCAGCTGGCCCGGGCCGGCTTTGCCTTCGACCCCGCTGGCGCCAGCTCTTTGTTGTGCCGAACCGCACTGGTCGGCCCGGGCCGCATCGTGGCCTTGCAGTGGGATGCCACCGAACTGCACTTGCGCGAATTGCAATTTCACCGTGGCTCGGGCTTGCTCGACGGCGGTATTCTGGTGCTGGCGCTCTTTACCCTGATCGCTGGCCTGATCAACCGCAACCGCACCTACGTCCTGTTTGCGGCCTGGCTGGTGGTGAACTTGCGCATGGCCGCGCTCTCGATGGGCTGGGATCAGCAGTGGCTGGGGCACACCATCCCCTACGAATGGCTGCAAACCATGCGGCCGTTGACGCTGGCACTTTACTACGTGGTGACCTTTACCCTGTTTGTGTCGCTGATGCGGGATGAATTGGCGCAAATTGGTCATGCCTACCTGAGCACCGCCATCAAATGGAGCTGCTTGCCCTTGCTTTTGTTGGCCGTCGGCCTGCCTTACGCGCAATTTCTGCCCATCATTTGGGTGTGCTCTGGCTTGAGCTTGCTGGCTTTGCTTTTTCTTCTTGCCAAAATCTTTCTGCGCAACCACTCCAGAGTAGCGGCCTGGTATGCCGCCGCGATATCGGTTGTGCTGCTTGCGAGCTTGCTAGAAGTTGCAGCTGCAGCACTGGGCCTCAAGGGACTTCTGTGGGCATTCAACAGCGTGACTGCCGCGCTGGCCTCCAGCCTGCTGGCCTCCCTGGCGATCGCCGAGCAAATTCGCTTGGCCCAGCAACAACGGCTGGCGGCGCAGGCTGAGCTGCAACACACCTACGAGGTGCTGCCGATCGGCCTGTTCACACTCGACCTGCAGGGCCGATTGAGCAGCGCCAACCCGGCCCTGCAACACATGCTGGGCGCGACCGAAGACGGCTTGCGCGCACAAACCTGGCCACAACGCTTTGGCCCCGCCCACTGGAACGCCCTGCTGGAGCAGACGCGCAGCCATGGCACCGCCGAGCTCGAGTTGTTGCACCAGACCGAGCCTGAGCCGGCGCGCCGCTTTCAGGTGCGCGCTGCTTTGGCTGGGGACAAAATCGAATGCACGCTGCAAGACATCACCGAAAAGGCCCAGGCCACCGAACACCTAAGGTTTTTGGCGCACCACGATACCTTGACCAAGGTGCTGAACCGGCGCGGCATCGAGCAAGTTTTGAATGCTGGCCTTACCGACTTGGCTCGCGGCCAACCGCTGGCTGTGGCCTACTTGGACTTGGACCGCTTCAAACTCATCAACGACCTCTACGGCCACACCGCCGGCGATGCGGTGTTGCACGCCGTTTGCCAGCGTGCTCAAAACCCCTTGAGCCAGGGCATGCACCTGGGTCGAGTCGGTGGCGACGAGTTTTTGATCGTCATGCCGCACACCCCGCTGGCGCAGGCCGAGGCTGTGTGCAGGGAAGTCCTGAGCCAAATCGGCGGCAGCGCCTTTCAGGTCGGGGAGCGTGCCTTCCAAGTGCGCGGCTCCATCGGCTTGATCGAAGTCGCCACGGGGAGCTTAGCCAAAGACGTGATCGCCACCGCCGACCACGCCTGTCGCATGGCCAAAAAGGGGCAGGGCAATACTTTAATGATGTTTGAACACTGCTCGGGCATCTTTAGCGACCACGAAGCGCAGTTGCACTTGGTCGAACAACTGGCCAACCAGCAGACGGTCGATGGGCTGTATTTGGAAATGCAACCGATCATGTCCTTGCGCACGCCGCATGGATCGCACAACTTTGAAGTCTTGCTGCGCATGCACGATGAACACGATCAACAGGTACCGACCGAGCGCCTGATTCAGGCCGCCGAGATTGCCGGCCGCATGGGCGTGATCGACCGCTGGGTGCTGGCCCAGACCCTGACTTGGCTGGAACAGCACCAACAGACCTTGGCGCAAAACCGCTTCGTTTGCGTCAATTTGAGCGGGGCTTCGCTCAACGACGAGCGCTTCATCGACGACGTGTTTGCCATGTTCGAGCGCCACCGCGGTGTGGCGCATCGGATCTGCCTAGAGATCACCGAAAGCGTGGCCTTGCACGATATGGACAACACGCACCGCTTCATCGACCGGGTGCGCGCTGCCGGCGCCAAGGTGGCGCTGGACGACTTCGGGGCCGGCTACACCTCGTTTTCTTACCTGAAGGAACTACCGGCCGACTTGCTCAAGATCGACGGCAGCTTCATCGTCAACATGAACCGCCACCCGGCCAATGTGGCGATCGTCGAAGCCATTGTCAGCTTGGCGCAAAACCTGGGCATGAAAACCATCGCCGAGTGGGCCGAAGACTTTGAAACCGTGGAAACGCTGGCCGAAATCGGGGTCGATTACGTGCAAGGTTACGTGGTCGCCCGGCCCCAGACGCCAAAGGCGATCTTAGAAGCCCAGTCGGCAGCTGATTTCATCACCGATGACCGGCTGAAGGCCTACCTCAGCACCCTCGCTTCCAGCGAACTCGATCATGTCGATCTGGTGCTCGGCACCGATCCGCCCGCAGCGGCGTTGCCACGTTCCAGCGGACCCCGCTGACGCGCCTTATGCGATTGCTTGCTGATGCAGGTCGGGGTGCTCGGTATAAAACATGAACTCACTCCAAGCGTGCCCGGCATCCTCCCAGCGCTGGCGCACGTTTTGCACATCCAGATACATGACCCGGTGTGGAAGATCAAATACGTGTGACAGGGGGATATAGCCCAGATGCGGGTACACATCCTGGAACAGCATGCGCTCGTACTGGCGATCCAACGGAGCGCGGGCCGTGATGACCATGTAGCGGATTCCAGCCTGCAGGCAATACAGGTAGTAGGCCTTGAACAAGGCCGCTTTAACCAGCCTCGCTGTGCCGTCTAGGCTTACGCCCAAGCGCGTGGCTTCGGCCAGCGGCAAGCCCTGCATCCACTGCGGCAGTTGCACCGATTGCTCCAGCGCCAGCGGCTGCGCCTGGTTGGTCTGAATGCGCATGGTGCCCATGGGCGCGCCGTCGAGCTTGGATTCGGCCAGCAGCAGCACCACCCCATCGGCCCTGTCCAGCGCTTCGGGCTCGAGCAACGAGGCTGTCAAGGCCTCTGGCAAATGGCGGGCGTAGGCACTGTGCCGAACTTCCAGCACCTTGGCCATATCCTGCGCACCGCTGGCCAATCGCAACGTGAATGGCCAGTATTCGGTTCGTTTGAATGAGCCGACGTTGGCCTTGGCAACCAGCCTTGGTTGCATGGCAACATGGGTACTGACGCCTGCGGCATCGCTGATTGTCATCATGTCATGAGCTCCAGCATTTGCAGGTGCACCATGCGGCCTGCATGGTTTTCACTGTATGCCTGCTGCGCCACAACATGAGTCAGAAAACGACTGAACCTGAAGTCAGAAAATCCCTGACAAGCCGGATTCAAGCGCATGCCTGTAGACCTGCACAAGCAAAGGTGATCAGACCGGGCGTTGCTCGGTTCGACCACCTGCCAAGGCCAAAATCGCAACAAAAATTGCGCGAAAATTGCGCGAAAGTTTCTGAATCAGTATAATGTCCGGCTTACACAAGTGCGACAGCAGCACCTCCGAACCGGCCAACGCCCTCGCACGGGCAACAAGGGCTCCACGCTCTCGGCCACTGGAAATCCAGCCTTCGCAAGGACTGCACCCCAAATGTTCGCCCCCTCAACTTGTGCCGCACGCCCTGCCCTGTGGTTGGGTGTGTGTTTTCCTTGACCCCCGTTGGCCCAACGCTCGTCGGCGGGTCGTGAACCTCCGACATCCCAATCAACGCCCGGGGTTTAGCCCGTGCAGAAAGCGCCGTTTGTGAGCTCCAAAAAACCGACCGCAAAAGCCCAAACTGAAGCCCGCACCACAGAGCCCCACTCCGCGCTGCCCTCGGTTCATGCGGTAGACGCCAGCCTGGAGCCTGTGGCTTCAGCGAAAGCGCCCGTTGCAAGCAAAAAACCGGCGCGCGCACCCAAGGCCGACGTGGCAACCCCAGCCCCTGTCGCCGCCGCCGCAACCGCCGCCTCAACCGCCGCCGCAACCGCCGCCGCAACCGCCAAGGCCCCCGCCCTGCCCGCCACCGCAGCGGCTGCACCCGTGGCGGCACCAGCGGTCAAGCGCAGCCGCAAGCCTAAAGCCACGGCGCTGCCCGAGGCCATTCCGGCCGCGCCGCCGATCCGCGACGAAGTCGATCTGATCGACCTCGAAGAAGAGTTCAGCGCCGATCCCGATGCCGCGCTCGCGGCTGACGGCACCGCCGATGCGGGTGAGGCGTCCGAGACGGTCGAAAAGGCCAAGCCCTTGCGCATGAAAATCAGCAAGGCCAAAGAGCGCGCCCTGATGAAAGAGTTCGGGCTCGACGACACCATCCTGACCGAAGAAGAAGCCAAGGCCCGGCGCGACCACCTCAAGGCCCTGATCAAGCTCGGCAAGACGCGCGGCTACCTGACGCACGGCGAAATCAACGACCACCTGCCCGACAAGCTGGCCGAGGCCGAAACGCTCGAAGTCGTGGTGTCGCTGCTCAACGACATGGGCGTGGCGGTCTATGAGCAAACGCCCGACGCCGAAACGCTGCTGCTGTCCAACGCCGGCCCGACTTCGGCCACCGAAGAAGAAGCCGAAGAAGAAGCCGAGGCCGCGCTCTCCACGGTGGACAGCGAGTTTGGCCGCACCACCGACCCGGTGCGCATGTACATGCGCGAAATGGGCACGGTCGAACTGCTCACGCGCGAGGGCGAGATCGAAATCGCCAAGCGCATCGAAGGCGGCCTCAACGAGATGATGGCCGCGATCTCGCAGTCGCCCGCCACCATCAACGAAATCCTGAACATGGCCGAGGAAGTTCGCGCCGGTGCGGTGGTGATCTCGACCTTTGTCGATGGCTTTTCCGACGCCGACGAGGCCGACGACTACGTGGCCGAAGAAGACTTCGACGACTACGACGAAGCCAGCGACGACGACGGCAAAGGCGGCTCCAAGGCGGTGTCGCGCAAAATGGAAGAGCTCAAGCGCGAGGCCTTGGCGCGCTTCGATGCCTTGCGCGAGTTGTTCGAGCAGCTGCACTCCAGCTACGACCAGCACGGCTACGCCAGCCCGGCTTATCAGCAGGCGCAAGCGCAATTAACCGCCAAGCTGATGACCATCCGCTTCACCGCCAAAGCGATCGAAAAGCTGTGCGACACGGTGCGCCAGCAAGTCGAGTCGGTGCGCAAGAAAGAGCGCGAACTGCGCCGCATCATCGTGGACAAATGCCGCATGCCACAAGACAAGTTTGTGGCCGACTTCCCGCCCAACCTGCTCAACCGCCAGTGGGTCGAAAAGCAGGCCGCTGCCGGCAAGCCGTGGAGCGCCAGCATGGGGCGCCACATTCCGCCGATCCAGGAACTGCAGCAGCAGCTCATCGACCTGCAGACCAGCGTGGTGGTGCCGCTGGAGCAGCTCAAAGCCATCCACAAGCGCATGAACGACGGCGAGCGCATGTCGCGCAACGCCAAAAAAGAGATGATCGAGGCCAACCTGCGCTTGGTCATCAGCATCGCCAAAAAATACACCAACCGCGGCCTGCAGTTCCTCGACCTGATCCAAGAGGGCAACATCGGCCTGATGAAGGCGGTGGACAAGTTCGAATACCGGCGCGGCTACAAGTTTTCCACCTACGCCACTTGGTGGATCCGGCAAGCGATCACGCGCTCGATCGCCGATCAGGCGCGCACCATCCGCATCCCGGTGCACATGATCGAGACCATCAACAAGATGAACCGCCTCAGCCGCCAGCACCTGCAGGAGCACGGCTTCGAGCCCGACGCCTCGATGCTGGCCGAGAAGATGGAAATCCCCGAGGAAAAAATCCGCAAGATCATGAAGATCGCCAAAGAGCCGATCAGCATGGAAACCCCGATCGGCGACGACGACGATTCGCACTTGGGCGACTTCATCGAAGACAGCGCCAACACCGCGCCGATCGACGCCGCCATGCAAGCCGGCTTGCGCGAAGTGGTCAAAGAAATCCTCGACTCCCTGACCCCGCGCGAGGCCAAGGTGCTGCGCATGCGCTACGGCATCGAGATGTCCACCGACCACACGCTCGAAGAAGTGGGCAAGCAGTTCGACGTCACGCGCGAGCGCATCCGCCAGATCGAAAACAAGGCGGTGCGCAAACTCAAGCACCCCAGCCGCTCCGACAAGCTGCGCAGCTTCATGGACACGCTCTAAGCTGATCCCCACCCAATCGCCGCCCATGCAAGACGTCCACCCCCCCGCTTGGCTGCGCAACGGCCTGGTCGCTTTGCTGCTGGGCGTGCTGCTGCTCGCCGGCCTGATCGTGCTGCAGCCCTTCCTGACCGCGGTGGCTTGGGCGGCGATCTTGGTCTATGTATCTTGGCCGCTGTACGAGCGGCTGGTGCGGCGCTTCAACGGCCAGCGCGGCTGGGCCGCGTTCACCATGACGATGGCGCTGGCCGTGATACTGGTCGCGGTGCCGCTGTGGCTGCTGCTCATGATGCAGCGCGAGGGCACGGGCGCGCTGAGCGACGCGCTGGCGCTGCTGCGGGCCGGCGTCGAGCTGCCGCAGCCGCTGGCCGCAGTCCCCGTGCTGGGTCCTTGGTTGCAAGAGCAGCTGGCGGTACTCGGTGGCGACCGCCAAGAACTTGGCATTTACCTCGCCGCGCTGGGCGAGCAGTGGGGGCAGTGGCTTGGCGCGCGCGCCGTCGGCCTGCTGGGCGACTTGGGCATCAACGCGCTGCGCTTCGCGATCGCGCTGCTGACGGCGTTTTTCCTGTTTCGCGACGGCGAGCAGTTGTTCCAAGAATCGCGCCAGGTGTTGCGCGGGCTACTGGGCAACCGCGTCCAGGCTTACTTCGATGCCGTCGGCAACACCACCCGCGCCGTCGTTTATGGCCTGCTGCTGGCCGGGGTCGCGCAGGGCTTCGTGGCGGGGCTGGGCTATTGGGCGGTGGGCATCTCAGCGCCGGTGTTTTGGGGTGCGGCCACCGCGTTGCTGGCGCTGATCCCGTTCGGCGCCATTCTCATCTGGATGCCGATGGCGCTGTGGCTGCTGCTCACCGGCTATGTTGCAGCCGGCATCGGCCTGCTGCTGTGGGGTATGCTGGCGGTGAGCTGGATCGATAACCTGGTGCGCCCGCTGGTCATCAGCGGCGTGTCCAAGGTGCCGTTCCTGATCGTGCTGTTTGGCGTGCTCGGCGGGCTCGGCGCATTCGGGCTGATCGGGCTGTTCGTCGGCCCGGTCATCCTCGCGGTGCTGCTGGCCGTCTGGCGCGAATGGGCGGCTACCGCTGCTGCCGGCAGCGCGCCTGCTGCGCCTGCTGCGCCCGCTGCGCCCGATGATTTGCAGGCCCGGGGCTGAAAGCCAGCCCAACGGGAACAACGCAACAAATCAAGCTTATTCGAGCCGGAAGCGGCACACCACTTCCGAGAGCGCGCGCGCCTGCTCGCTCATGGCTGCAGCAGCGGCTGCACTTTGCTCGACCAGCGCCGCGTTTTGCTGCGTCATCTGATCGAGCTGGCTGACTGCGGCGTTGATCTGCGCCACGCCTTCGGCCTGCTCGCCCGAGGCGCTCGATATTTCGGCCACCACATCGCGCACGCGCTCGACCTGTTCGACGATGGCCTGGATCGATTCACCCGCTTGGTTCACCAGACCCACGCCCGCCCCGACCCGATCGACGCTGTTGTTGATCAACACCTTGATCTCTTTGGCCGCTTCGGCGCTGCGCCCAGCCAGCGAGCGCACTTCGGAGGCCACGACCGCAAAACCGCGCCCGGCTTCACCCGCCCGCGCTGCCTCGACTGCGGCGTTGAGCGCCAAGATATTGGTCTGAAACGCGATGCCGTCGATGACGGAGATGATTTCGCTGATTTTTTTCGACGCTTGCTGGATCTCGCTCATGGTATGCACCACGCTGCCCACCACCTCGCGGCCTTGCTGCGCGCTCTGGCCCGCAGCCGTGGCCAGCTCGCTGGCGGTGCGCGCCGAAGCCGCCGAATGCCCGATGCCCTCCGACATGCTCTCCATGCTGGCCGCCGTTTGCTCAAGATTGCTCGCGCTCTGTTCGGTGCGCTCGCTCAGGTTCTGATTGCCGGCAGCAATTTCCTGCGCCACCGCCGTGATGCCGTCGGTGCCGTGGCGCACGTCGGCCACCACCTGCGCAATCTGTTTGCGCATGGCGTTCAGGGTGCGGCTCATCTGGCCAAACTCGTCTTGGCGCTTGATCGACAAGCTCACCCCCAGGTTGCCATCAGCCATCTGCTGCGCAAAGGCCATGACCTCGTTGAGGGGCGTGCGGATGCTGCGAATCAGCAACCAAGCCCCTGCCAGAATGAGCAGGATTAGCACCCCAAGCATGGCAGACGCGCGCGCCATGTTGAGGTCGCGTTGTACGGCAAAACCGGCCTGCGAATCTCTCAGCTGGCTGCTCTGCAGCTCTGCGAACTCACGCAGACTGTTCAGGTACGGCCCGACCAATGGGTTGAAAGTTTGGGTGATTTCTTGTATGGCGGCATCTGGCTGACCTTGCTCTCGCAACTGCCGCGCCCGAGCCAATGAGTCCAAAACCGCCTGGCGGCCCTGGGCAATGCGCTGCATCAGCTCTTGATCTTGGGCGCTCAAGGGCAAGGCTTCCAGCCGCTGCTGCACCGCTGTAATTTCTCGCACGGTCTGCGGAATCAAGTCGCCGAAGGTGGCATCCAGCGTCGGGTTGGAGGCAATAAAGGACGCCTGAACCCGAGTCACATTGGTTTCCACCAAACCGGCCCAACGGGTGGCCAGTTGCAGCTTCTCGCTCTTTTGCGCCAGCACGGCCTCAGATTCAGCTGTGATGGCGCGCGACTGCATGGAGGTGGTCAGGACCAAGCCGACCATTCCAAAAATCAGCAAAACCAAGCCAAGCCACAACTTTGCCCCCACGCTCAGACCAGCGTATCTTGATGGCGCTTGCAAGCTATGTTCCATACCGTTTCCCAACTTTCGTTTCTAAACATCCGTGTGGGCATCAAAGCCCAAATGCTGCCCAAATGCACGCAAAGTGCGTAAGCAGTGCGTAAGCGGGGCGCATATTAACTCAAAGTCAGCGTTTGCACCGGGCTGGCAAGCAGACTCCCTCTACGCAAAATGCTATTATGAGCCGCTAAATCGCTTTTTGCGCGTGTTGTTGGCACATGCACGCAGTGCACCATCCAGCACCTCCGCATCGGCGCCACTACATGCTGCCCCTAAACCCGCACCATCAGCTTCAACGATTGCATACATGACCGGCAAACCCTTGCAAGACCCGGCCGACATCTTCGTCTTTGCCGATGACCGCCCTGTGACGCCCCAAGACCTCACGCCGCCTAGCAAGCCTTGGCGCGTGCTGGTGGTCGATGACGACCCCGACGTGCACATCAGCACCGCCTTTGCGCTCGACCTCACCTGGACGTTGGAGCGCCCGATCGAGCTGCTGCGGGCCGAATCCGCAGCCCAAGCGCGCCAGATCTTGGCCGAAAACGCCGACATCGCCGTGGTCTTGCTCGACGTGGTGATGGAAACCGCCGACGCCGGCCTGTTGTTGGTGGACTACATCCGGCGCGAGCTCGGCCTGAGCGCCACGCGCATCGTGCTGCGCACCGGCCAGCCCGGCTACGCCCCCGAGCACGAGACCTTGGCGCGTTACGACATCAACGACTACCGCTCCAAGTCCGAACTCACGCAGCACAAACTCGTCTCTGCCCTGATGGCGGCGGTGCGCGCCTACGAGCAGGTGCGCACCATCGAGGCCAGCCGGCGCGGCCTGCAGCAGATCGTGCTCGGCTCGGCCGAGCTGATGCAAATGAGCGGTTTGCAGCGCTTTGCCGACGGCGTGCTGACGCAGGTCGCAGCCTTGCTGGGCGTGTCGCCCCATGGCTTGGTTTGCGCCCAAGGCCCGTCCCCAGGCGGTCCCTACATGGTGCTGGCCGCCGCAGGCCCCTACGCGGCCATGATCAACCAGCCGTTGGAGCGCCTCAATGGCCACCCGGCGCTGCTGCGCCTGCGCGAAGCGCTGCAACACCAGCGCAACCACTTGGGCCACTCCGAGACCGTGCTCTACGTGGGCAGCGAGCGCGGCATGGACATGGCCATTTACCTTCCCACGGCCCTGACGCAAGACGAACTGACCCTGCAACTGCTCGATGTGTTGTGCGTCAACCTCAGCGCCTGCCTGCGCAACCTCAACCTCGTGCAACGGTTGCAGCAGGTGGCTTATCAAGATGCGCTGCTCGGCATCGCCAACCGGACCCGGCTGATCGAATGCATCGAGGCTGCTGTGCACAGCGACGCTGCCCCCCACCTGCTGATCTTGGCCGACATCGACGACTTCAACGGCATCAACGAGCTCATGGGACACCCCTTCGGCGACCGGGTGCTGCAGGCCCTGACGCGGCGCCTGATCGACTCGCTGCCCACCGCCGTGCTGGTGGCGCGGGTCGCGGGCAACTCCTTTGGCTTGTTTGGCACCGCCGATCTGCTGCAAGCCGCGCAGGTGCAACAGGCCCTCGATGCGCCCCTGGTCATCGACGGCCAGCCCTTCAAGGTGCGGGCTTCCATGGGCAGTTGCGCGGGTGCCGACCTGAGCAGCTCGGGCGCCGACGCGCTCAAGAACGCCTCCATCGCCCTCAAGCACGCCAAGTTGCAGCACCGTGGCGACTTGGTGTGTTTCGACTCGGCCATGGCGCAGCGCTCGCGCAACCACGCCGAACTGCTGGCGCGGCTCAATGCCGCCTTCAGCGACCAGCAGTTGTTCCTCGTCTATCAACCGCAAGTCAACCTCGACACGCGCGCCGTGATCGGCCTCGAAGCCCTGCTGCGCTGGCGGCGCGAAGACGGCACCATGGTGCCGCCCGACCGCTTCATCCCGGTGGCCGAGCAGTCGGGGTTGATCGACACCCTCGGGTTGTGGGTGTTCAAGACCGCCTGCCTCGACATGCAGCGCCTGATCGCCGCCGGCTTGGCCCCCCAGTTGATGGCGGTCAACGTTTCGGTGGCGCAGTTCAAGAGCCCCACCTTTGTGGCACAGATCGAGCAGACTTTGCTCGACACGGGTTTGGCCGCCGGGCGAATCGAACTCGAAATCACCGAGTCGGTGGCGGCGCTGGGGCTGGGGGTGGTCGAACCCATCTTGGAGCGCTTGCGCCGCCTTGGGCTGTCGGTGGCCATCGACGACTTCGGCACCGGCTACTCCTCGCTCGCCTATATCGAGCGGCTGCCGCTGGATCGCATCAAGATCGACCGCGAATTTGCGCGCCAACTGCAAACCGGCGAAGAAGCGCGCATCGCGGCCCTGATCGCGCAGCTTGGCTCCACGCTCGGTCTGCGGGTGTTGGCCGAAGGCATAGAAGACGCGCAAGTGTGGCGCAAGCTGCAAAACATCGGTTGCCACGAAGGCCAGGGTTTTCACATCGCCCGCCCCATGCCCTTTGCCGACTTGCCCGCTTGGCTGCGCCAGTGGAATCGCCGAACGCCATGAGCCCACCCCCAAGCCGCCGCCGCCTGCTCCGTCACGCCGTCGCCTGGCCCTTGGGGGCCACGCTGGCGGCGGTCGGGTTGCACGCTTGTGCGCCACCAGCGCCGGTGCGGCTGGCCCTGCTGGCGGGCCTGACCGGCGCCATCAGCGATTTGGGGGTTGGGGTGCGCGACGGCGCGCTGCTGGCCATCGAACAGGCACGCGCCGCCGGCCGGGCGCTCGAGCTGCTGGAATTCGACGACGCCCAACGCCCCGAGATGCTGCCCGAGGTGGCGCTGCGCATCGCCAGCGCCCAAGTTGCGGCCGTCATCGGGCCAGCCACCAGCAGCATCGCGCAAACCTGGATTCCGCTGGCCCAGGAGCACGGGCTGCTGAGCGTTTCGCCGACCGTGACCAGCCACGACTTCAGTGGCCTCGACGACTTGTTTTTTCGCGTCTGCGCCAGCACGCGCTTGTACGCCACCCACAGCGCCACCTTCGCCGTGCAGCGGCGCGGCTGGCGCCGGCTGACCCTGGTCCGCGACGAGGCCAACGCCGCCTACACCCGCAGTTGGGCCGATTTTTTTCTGGCCCAAGCCGGTGCGCTGGGGGCGGATGTAGCCGAACCGGTGGTTTACCGCGGGCCGCTGCAACCGCAGCAGGCGCACGCGGCGCTGCAACAGGCATTGGTGCAACAGCCCGATGCGTTGGTGCTGGTGGCCAGCGCCAGCGACACCGCCATGCTGGCCCAACTGGCCCGGCGCAGCCCGCAAACCCCGGCGCTGCAAGCCGCCGAGTGGGCCTCGACCGACCAGCTGATCGTGCGCGGCGGGCGCGCGGTGGAGGGCATGGTGGTGTCGCAATACTTTGACCGCGAAAGCCGCACCCCGGCCTATCTGGATTTTTTGCAGCGCTTCGAGCAGCGCTTCAGGCGTGCGCCGGGTTTTGCCGAAGTCGCCGCCTACGATGCTGCCCAGGTGCTGCTGCAGGCGCTGCAGCAACAAGCGGCTGGCGAAGCGCTGAAAGCCACCTTGTTGCGTGTGCGCAGCTTCAATGGCTTGCAAGACCCGATCGTCTTCGACGCCTACGGCGACCACCTGCGCCCGCTGGTGATGACCGAAATTCGCAACGGCCGCTTTAGCACCGTACGCGCATGAAAGCCCCGCGCGCGCTCTCAATCCGCTGGCTGTTGGTGGGCCAGTTCGTGCTGGTGATTGCCTTGTCGGTCGCCTTGGTGGTGGCACTGACGCTGTTCTGGCGCCTGCCGCTGGAACGGGAGAGGCAGCATCACGAGCAGCAGCGCATGGCCACCGTGGTGGTGCAGCAGTTGCAGGACCTGCTCAACGCCACCGAACTGCAGCTCGAAATGCTCCGTGCTGCCAGCCCAGGCGGCCCGATCCAAGGCAAACGGGTTGACCCCCTCGTGCGCCGCTTTGCGCAGCAGTTGGTCGATCAGGCCGGCACTTTTCAAGCCATCTACTGGGTCGGCCCCGACGCTTTGGTGCTCGATTTCGTATTGCCTTTTGCCCTCGGTTACCCCACGACCGCAGGGCGCTCTGGGGCCGACCTGAGCAACCTGCCCATTTTGCGTTTGACTGCTCAAGGCGAGCACCCGGTCTGGAGCGACCAGTACCTCTCGCCCTTGGTGGAGCAGCCGGTGGTGGGCATCGCCCTGCCCTTGTCCAACGGGTTCATGGTCGCCGAAATCTCGGTGCAGGCGCTGGTCACGGGCAGCGTCGAATGGGGCCAGCGCGGCGACCTGCTGGTGCTATTCACCGACAGCCGCGGCGAACTGGTCGGCTCGCCCGACCCGCTCGACCCCCTGCACCGGCGCAACATCGCCCACCTGGAGCCCATTGCTGGCGCCCTTGACTCGGCACGGTCTCATGGCCGCATCGAGCACCAGGGTAAAGCGTTTGAAGGCTACGCCATGCGCCTCGACCGCCTCGGGTGGGTCGTTTTTGCCGGTCAACCGCTGGAGCGGGCGCGGGCTACGGAGCGTGCGGCCTCCATTCTGAGCACTGTGGTGGTGTTGTTTGCGATCGGCTTTGGCTTGCTGCTCAACCTGCTGGTGGCCACCCGGATCGGGCGCCACCTGCGCCGCAGCGTGGACTACTCCGAGGCGCTGGCGCGCGGCGACTACGAGGCCACCACGCCGCGCAGCCGCATCGCCGAGGTGCAGCAGCTCGAACACAGCCTGAGCCAGATGGCGCAGGAAGTGCGCCGCCGCGAGCAGCAACTGCGCGCCATCATCGACCTCGGGCCCACGGTGGCGGTGCAGATCTACGACCGCGACAGCCGGGTGGTGGACTGGAACCCGGCTTCGGAGCGCATGTTGGGCTACAGCCGCGCTCAGGCCATAGGCAAGCGGCCGGTCGATCTGTACTACGACACCCAGCAACAGGCCGATTTCGAAGCCATCCTGGAGCGCATCGCCCGCACCGGCGAACCCTTCGGCCCCTTCGAGGGCGCCTTGCGCGGCGCTGACGGCGCCTTGCACTGGATTTATTCCACCACCTTTGCGATCCCTGGGCAGCAGGCGGACGAAGTGCGCTTCGTCTGCATGGACATCGACATCAGCGAAATCAAAAGGCTGGAAGCCGAGCTGCGCAGCCTCAACAGCGAGCTCGAAGACCGGGTGCAGCAGCGCACCCAGAGCCTCGAACAGGCCAATAACGAACTGCAACGCACCCTGAACGAACTGCGCTCCACCCAAGACCGGTTGGTCCAAGCCGACAAACTGGCCGCCTTGGGCAGCCTGGTGGCCGGGGTGGCGCACGAACTCAACACCCCGATCGGCAACGCCCTGATGGCGACGAGCACGCTACAAGAGAGCCTGCGTCAGTTCCGCGAGCGCCTGCAGCAGGGGCTGCGGCGCAGCGAGCTCGACGCCTTTGTGCAACAAGTGGGCACGGCCGACGACATCGCCACGCGCAACCTCGAGCGCGCCGCCGAGCTCATCAGCTCGTTCAAACAGGTGGCGGTGGACCAGGCCAGTTCGCAGCGGCGCCGGTTTCAGTTGTCCGAACTGGTGCACGAAATCGTGCTAACCCTGCAGCCGATGCTCAAGCATAGCCCCTATGCGCTCGAGGTCGAGGTGCCCGCCGGCATCTGGCTCGACAGCTTTCCCGGCCCGCTCGGGCAGGTGCTGGCCAATCTGGTGCAAAACGCCTGGGTGCACGGGCTGCAAGGGCGCGCCAGCGGCCGCATCCGCATCGAGGCATCGGCCCTCGAGGGCGAGCAATTCGCACTCAGCGTGAGCGACGACGGCAAGGGCATTGCGCCGCACCTACAAGACCGCGTGTTCGAGCCCTTTTTTACCACCCGGCTGGGCCAGGGCGGCAGCGGGCTGGGCCTGCACATCGTGCACAACCTGGTGACGGGGGTGCTGGGCGGACGCTTGGCGCTCGAGAGCAGCCCGGGCCAAGGGGCCCGCTTCACCCTCACCTGCCCGCTGGTGGCCCCCCGGGAACTCGTCCAGGGAGCTGCCCCGGTCGGCAGCGCTGCGCCTTGATCAGGCCAGACACTCCAGTGCCATCACCCCGGTGGCGGTGTTCGAGATCGGGATGTGGTAGTTGCTGTGCACCTTGCGCACCCCAGCCCCGCCGCGCGTCAGGGCGGCGCGCATGGCCAGCCACATCAGCAGCTCCACCCCCTGGGTGCCGGCCCGTTCGACCAGTTCCAGATCGCTGAACTGGGTTGCCCACTCGGGGTTGGAGACCATGCTTTCGAGAAACTGCTGGTCGAAGGCCTTGTTGATGAAGCCGGCGCGCTCGCCCTCGAGCTGGTGGCTCAGCCCGCCCGTGGCCATGACCAGCACCCGTTTGTCGCTGTCCCAGCGCTGGATCGCCTCGCCCACCGCCTGGCCCAGCTTATAGACCCGCCGCGCCGTGGGCAGTGGGAACTGCACGGTGTTGATGTCGATCGGCACGATCTGTACCGGGGCCACCTCGTATTCGGGCCAAAACAGCTTCAACGGCAGCGTACAGGCGTGATCGACCAGCATCTCTTGGCAAGTCACGACATCAAACTCGTGCGCCACCAGATGCCGGATGATCTGCCACGACAGCTCCGGGCAGCCGGCCAGCGGCGGCAGCGTCGGGATGCCCCAGCCTTCGTCGGCGTTGTGGTACTCGGCGGCGGCCCCGACGGCGAAGGTCGGCATTTTGTCGAGAAAGAAGTTGAGCCCGTGGTCGTTGTAGAACACCACCACCACCTCGGGGCGCACTTGATTGAGCCAGCGGTGGATGGGCGGGAAGCCGTCGAAAAAGGGCTTCCAGTAGGGCTCTTGCTGCCAGCCTTTGGCCAATGCGTTGCCGATGGCCGGAATGTGCGAAGTGGCCAAGCCACCGAGTAGGGTTGCCATGAGGTTCCTTGAGGCGCTATAGGGAAAATGGGGTTGGGGGTGGCGCAGGGTCTAGCGCTAGACCCCGAGCTTGGCCGCAGGCCAGTCGGGCTGCTGGTTGGCCGCGGCCAGTTTGGCCATGAACTCGGGCTTGCTCACGCCGGTCTGCTGTGCCCCGATGTCTTGCATGTTGAGGCCAAATATGCCGGCAAATTTGGCCAGGTAGTAGGCGTTGCCACCGGCTTGCAGCAGCGCCAGCACCTGCTTGGAGCGCACCGCCTCGGCCTGCTGCGGGTTCAGGCCGTAGCGCGCCATGTAGCCCTCGGGGTCGGCGACAAAGGCCTCGCGGTTGGCTTGGTGATTGAACGAAAAACACATTTTGTTGAGCGCGTAGCCCTTTTGGGCGAGCGCGCCGTCAAACGGCGTCGTGCCGGGGATGTCATGGGTATCGCGGGGGGCGCTGGGATCGCTGGGGTTGCGGGTGACGCTTTGATTGCATACTGGGCTGCTCATTCTTGGACTCCTGGGTGGTGTGGTCTGCAAGGGCGGTCGAGCACGGCTTGGGCGCAGACCGTTTTGGCTCTAGCGGGTGCCCCAGTGTGGCGCATGAATTGACTTCGATCAAGCAAGGAGTCATCATGCAACCCATGAATGATTTTGATTGGTACGCGCTCGATGCGCGCTTGCTGCGCCTGCTGGTGGCGGTGGCGCAAACCGGCTCGGTGACCGCCGCCGCCCAGCGCTTGGGGGTGACGCAGTCGGCGGTGAGCCACCAGCTCGATCGGCTGCGCGCCATCGTAGGCGACCCGCTGTTTGTCAAGTCTGGGCGCGGCATCGTGGCCACGGCGCGCACCGAGGCTTTGTTGGAACCGGCGCAGGCGCTGCTGGAGCAAATGGAGCGCTTTGCACGGCGCGAGCGCTTCGAGCCGGTCCTGTGGGAGGGCAGCGTCACCGTGGCGGCCAACGATCTGCAGCGCGACTTGCTGCTGCCGCCGCTGTTGCAGCGCTTGCAACACCTGGCCCCCAAGGTGCGGCTGCACGTGATTCCGTCGGGCATCCCGAGCTTGGAGCTGCTGCGCCAGCAACACTGCCAGCTCGTGCTCAGTCCGCGACCGCCCGATGGCACCGACATCGTGCAAAAACGCCTGTTTGAAGACGCCTACCGGGTGTTTTACGATCCCACCCAACGCGCCGCCCCGCGCGACCTAGACGAATTCCTGGCTGCCGACCACGCCACCGTGGTCTATGAGCCCAACCGGGCCCTGGACTTTGACCAGTGGCTGCTCGGGCGCGGGGTGCAGCGACGCTTTCGGGTGCTGGTGCCTGGTTTTGCCGGCCTGGCTTCGTTTTTACCCGGCAGCCGCCTGCTCGCCACCGCCCCCGGCTTGCTGCAGCGCCACCTGCTGCGCGGCCTGGCCAGCGCCGTCCCACCGCTGGCCTGCCCGCCGTTGCCGATGTACCTGGTGTGGCACCTGCGGCACCAGCACGACCCGGCGCAGCGCTGGCTGCGCGCCCAGATCGAGGCGCTGGTGCCGGCCCTGCTCAGCCCCCAGCCGGGGGTGGCTGCGCAACAGTCCGCACCACCTGCACCGCTTGCCGCTGCGCCTGCCGATACTGTTGCGGGCTCTGGCCGGTGCGGCGCTTGAAGAAGCGCGAGAAATACGCAGGATCGTCGAAACCGAGCTCGAGCGCCAAGCTGGCAGCGGGTGCGGCGATGTAGAGCAGGCGCCGACAAGCCTCGCGGGTCAGCCGTTCGTGCACCAACTCGAGGGCGCTGCGGCCACTGGCGCTGCGCGTCAGGCGGTTCAAGCGCTGCAGCGACAGCCCCAGCCGCTCCGCGTAGCGCTGCAGCGGCCAGTGCTCCAGAAAATGCTGCTCCAGCAGCAGCAAAAATCGCGTGAAAAGCGCTTGGTGCTGGTGTGCCCGCGTGCCCGCCGGGGCGGCTTGGCGCTGTTGCGCGCTGGCCTGTGCCAGGCGCCACACCAGCGCCCGCGCCAGCCAGCCCAGCACCGGCGAGCCGCCCGCCCCGGTGGGCCATTGAAACTCGTGCGTGAGCTCCCGAAACAGCGCATCGAGCCGCTGCGCCACAGCTTCCTCGGCCCAAAAGTGCAACAGGCGCGGGGCGGCAAACAGCTCCTGAAAGGCCGTTCCAAGCGCCCCCGTCTCGCCCTCGAGCAGCCAGCGTGCGCTCAGCGTCAGCACGCGGCCATCGGTTTCGGGGGTAAAGCGGAAGCCGTGCACCACACTGGGTGGCAGCACGATAGCCGCCGGCGCCTGCGCTGCGCTGCGGTGCTCGTCGAGCAGCACCTCGGCCTGGCCGCGCCACAGCCACAGCACTTGGTACAGCCCCTGGTGCGTGTGCGGCTGGATTTCCCAATGGTAGAGGCGGCTGCGCGACTGCACCTCTTCGATGTGCAGCAACTCCTGCCCCAGCGACGCCGCCTCGCCATAGAGTGCGAAACTGGGGATGTGCCTGCCGCCGGCCCAAGGTGGGCCGGCCAAGTCGGCCGATTGGCTGGGAACGCCAGCGCCATTGCTCCGGCTTGGGCCCTGCGGCGCTGGCCGGCCAGATGCGAGGGATGGCACAGAGGGGCGCACAAAGGAGCGATCGGTCATGGTTGCATTTTGATTCAAAAGTACCAGCAATCGCCTAGATTTTTGCACGCCTTCAAAGCCCTCTCGGCCCTACAGTTTGGGCCTTGGCCGAGCAATCAAGCAAAGCCAAACAAAACACCAAGCCGGCCCCAGAAGGCCCAGCACACGCAGGAGACCCGCGCCATGTTCAGCTTCCAGTTCGACCCCTATGCGCCGGCGATCGACGCCGACCCGTTCCCCTACTACCGCCGACTGCGCGACGAACACCCATGCTTTTGGAGCGAGCAGGCGCAAATGTGGGTGTTGTCGCGCTATGTGGACATCGTGAGCGCGCTCAACGACTGGCAAACGTACTCCAGCGCCAGCGGCAACCTGATGACCGAACTGCCGGGCCGCGCCGGTGCCACCCTGGGCAGCTCCGACCCACCCCGGCACGACCGCCTGCGCGCCCTGGTGCAACACGCCTTCATGAAGCGCAACCTGCAGGCGCTCGAAGAGCCGATCCGCGCCGTGGCGCAGCAGGTGTTTGGCCAGCTGCGCGGCGTGTCGCAGTTCGATTTCAAAGACGTGTCGTCGCAATTCACGGTCAAGGTGTTGATGAGCGCGCTCGGCCTGCCGATGGGCGAGGAAGCGCTGGTGGCCGAGCACGAAGTGCGCGACCACGCGGTGCTGATGGTGCAAAGCGATGCCCGCACCCGCGCCAAGGGCCCCGAGCACATCGCCGCCTACCAATGGATGCAAAACTACGCCGCGCAAGTGATCGCCTTGCGCCGTGCCGAGCCGCGCAACGACCTGATCAGCCACTTCGCCATGGCCGAAATCGACGGCGACCGCCTCGACGAGCGCGAGGTGCTGCTCACCACCACCACCCTGATCATGGCCGGGGTCGAGTCGCTGGGGGGCTTCATGATGATGCTGGCCTACAACCTCGCCAGCTTCGACGCGGCTCGGCGCTCCGTGGTGGCCGACCCCTCGCTGCTGCCCGACGCGATCGAAGAAAGCCTGCGCTACAACACCTCGGCGCAGCGCTTTCGCCGCCGCCTGATGAAAGACGTGACGCTGCACGGCCAGACCATGCGCACCGGCGACTTCGTCTGCCTGGCCTATGGCAGCGGCAACCGCGACGAGCGCCAGTTCCCCGACCCAGACCGCTACGACATCGGACGCAAGCCGCGCGGCCATTTGGGTTTTGGTGGCGGCGTACACGCCTGCTTGGGCACGGCCATTGCCAGGCTGGCGCTCAAAATAGCCTTCGAGGAGTTCCACCGCGTGGTGCCCGAATACCATCGGGTGGCCGAGCAACTGCCTTGGATGCCTTCCTCCACCTTTCGCAGCCCGCTGGTGCTCGAACTGGCTGCAGGCTGATTTTTTATTTTTCGGACGCACTTTTCGGACGCACTTGCATGGCACAAATCACCTACATCGAGGCCCACGGCCAGACCTGCACCGTCGATCTGCCCGAGGGCTGGAACCTGATGCAAGGCGCGATCGCCAACGGCATCGAGGGCATCTTGGGCGAGTGCGGCGGCTCCTGCGCTTGCGCCACCTGCCACTGCTACGTCGATGAAAGCCACTTGCCCGATCTGGCCGAACCCAGCCAGACCGAACTCGACATGCTCGAGCACGTGGCCGCCGAGCGCCGCCCCAACAGTCGCCTGGCCTGCCAGATCAAGGCCACGGCGCGCCTCGATGGCCTGATTCTGCGCCTGCCGGCGGCGCAAGAATGAAGCCCCAATTGAAGTCCCGAATGAAGTCCCAGCCCAAGGGCACACCATGATCCCGCCCAGCCTGATCCAATCCAGCCTGGGTGCGCCACCGCAGACCCTAGAAAAAAGTGGCGAACCGGGTGGCGAACCGAGCGGCGTTTTGATCATCGGGGCTGGGCAGGCTGGCGTGCAAACCGCCGAGGCGCTGCGCAGCGGCGGCTACGCCGGCCCCCTCACCGTGCTGGGCGAGGAGCCACACCCGCCCTACCGCCGGCCGCCGCTGTCCAAAGCTTGGCTGTGTGGCGAGCTGCAAGCGGCCCAGTTGCTGATGCGCGCCCCCGAGGCGCTGGCGCGCAAAGGCATCGATCTGCGCGTGGGCGTGCGCGTGCAAGCCATTGAGCGCGCCCAGCGCCGGCTGCGGCTGGCCGACGGCAGCACCCTGCCCTATGCCGCGCTGGTGCTGGCCACCGGCGCCAGCCCGCGCCCGCTGGCCTTGCCGGGCGCACCGGCTCTGGGTGTGCTCAGCCTGCGCGGCCTCGACGACGCCACCGCGCTGGCGGCGCGTTTGGCCGACTGCCAGCGCCAGCAGCAGCCCTTGCTGGTGATCGGCGGTGGCTTCATCGGCCTCGAAGTGGCGGCCAGCGCACGCAAGCTCGGGGTCGAAGTCACCGTGCTCGAAGCCGCCCCGCGCTTGCTGGGCCGCGTGCTGGCACCGGCTTTGTCCGACTGGTACGCCGATCTGCACCGCCACCACGGGGTGCAGGTGCGGCTCGGCGCACAACTGGCCGCGCTGGAAACCGGGCCCGACGGGCAGGTGCGCGGCGCTTGGCTGCAAGATGGCAGCCATTGCCCTGGCGCCGCCGTGCTGGTGGGCATCGGGGTGCAAGCCAACGACGCGCTGGCCCAGGCCGCCGGGCTGGACTGCGAGCGCGGCGTGGTCGTCGATGCCTGCGGGCGCAGCAGCGACCCCCACATCTACGCCGCCGGCGACTGCACCGCCCGCCGCCTGCCCGATGGCACGCTGCTGCGGCTGGAATCGGTGCACAACGCCACCGAACAGGCCAAAAGCGTGGCCGCCTCCATCCTCGGGCAAGAGCGCCCCTTTGTCGCCACGCCTTGGTTCTGGAGCGAACAGTACGACAAAAAACTGCAAATGGCCGGCCTGAGCGCCGGGGCCGACCATTGGGTGCTGCGCGGCACAATGGACGCTGGCGCTTTCAGTTTGTACCACTTTCGCGGCCCGCGCCTGCTCGCCGTGGACAGCGTCAACGCCACCCGCGAGCACCTGCAAGCGCGCAAACTGCTCGACGCCGGCCTCTCGCCCACCCCAGAGCAGGCCGCCGACCCCGCCTTCGACCTCGCCAGCCTGCTGGCACCGGGCTAAGCGGCTGGCGGCGATTTCACGCAAGCTTCATCATCCGGTCGCGGCGCTTTCATATGCCGCTGGCACAGTGGTTTTCGAATCGTTCGGCTCGCGCTACCCCGCGCGCGCTGCCGCAATTCGCCCCCCGAAAAACCCACCCACCCAAGCCACCGACCGCCCATGAAACTGTCATTCTGCGCCGCCGCCGCCCTGTCGCTGGGCCTGCTGTCTGCCCCCGCCTTGGCTCAAACCGAATTTCCGGCCCGCTTGGCAGGGCATGCCATATTGCCCGCGCTCACGCTCGTCCCGGCCCCTGCTGGGGCGCCCGCCGACCTGCAACACGCTGGCAAGTTCACCACCGGCCAGCGGGTGGAGGCCATCGGCAGCATCGAGGGCCGCTCGGCTGGCCGCCCCACCGGGGTGCAGGTGCCGTTTCGAGGCCAACCCATGCAAGGCCATTCGGGCATTTTGCACAACGCCGACGGCAGCTTCTGGCTGCTGACCGACAACGGTGCCGGCAACCGCGCCAATTCGCCCGACTTCATGCTGCATTTGAGCCGCTACCGCATCAATTTTCAGACCAACCGCTGGGATCGGCTCGAGACCGTGTTCTTGCACGACCCCGATCGCCGGGTGCCGTTTCGCATCATCCACGAGGGCACGCCGCAGCGTTTCCTGACCGGCTCCGACTTCGACCCCGAGGGCGTGCAGATCGCTGGCGGGCATTTCTGGATCGGCGACGAGTTCGGCCCCTACCTGATCAAGGTCGATATGCAGGGCCGTGTGCGGGGTGTGTTCGAAACCCAGGTCGATGGCCGCACCGTGATTTCGCCCGACCACCCCAACGTGCGCACCCCCGCCGTGCCGGGCGGCGAAGTGGCTTTTCAGGTGCGCCGTTCGCGCGGCTTCGAAGGCTTGGCGTCATCACCCGACGGCAGCCGCCTGTTTGCCATGCTCGAAAGCCCGCTGTGGGACGCCAGCACGCGCGCCTTTGAACAGCGCGACGGCCGCGGCTTTTTGCGCGTGCTCGAGTTCGACGTGGCCACCGAGCGCTGGACCGGCCGTCAGTGGCGCTACACCCTCGAGGCCGACACCCACGCCATCGGCGACTTCAACATGATCAGCCCCACCACCGCCTTGGTAATCGAGCGCGACAGCGGCGAGGGCACCGCCGACCGCGCCTGCCCCGACGGCCAGCGCCGCGCCGACTGCTTCCACGACATCGCACGCTTCAAGCGCGTTTACAAAATCGAGATGAGCGAAGCCAATGTCAACGACGCTGTGCGCAAGATCGGCTTCATCGACCTGATGCGCATCCAAGACCCGAACCGGCTGGCGCGCGTACCGCTCAACGACGGCGTGCTGACCTTCCCCTTCTTCACGATCGAAAACGTCGATCAGGTGGATGCGCGCCACATCGTGGTCGGCAACGACAACAACCTACCGTTCTCGAGCAGCCGCCACCCCAACCGCGCCGACGACAACGAACTGGTGCTGCTCGACGTGGCCGAACTGCTGGCGGCGCGCTGAAGGACGGGTCAAGCCGCCATTGCACCCGGCGGGGCGGTTGAGCCCTGACGCACCAGTTCCAGCAGGTCGTTGACGTACGGCACACCCAGGTCTGCGCTGCGCAGACCTAGGTGTATGTGCTTTTGTATGCCCCGAGCACCCAGCCGCACGGCGACGATGGGCAGGCGGTCGCGGTGCGCTTGCACCACCCACAGCGGCAGCGCCGTCACACCGCGTCCGCTGGCCACCAACTGCAACAACACTTCGGTGTTTTCCACCGTTTTGTGCAAGCGTGGTGCCACCCCAGCCGGCGTCAGGAATTGGCTGTACACATCCAGCCGTTCGGGCGGCACCGGGTAGGTCAGCAGCACCTCGGAAGACAGCTCCTGTGGCTGCACCCGATCCTGCTGCGCCAGAGCGTGCCCTTGGGCCAGCACCAACACCTGCTCGTAGGCGTGCACGGGTTCAAAATGCAGCCCCGGCTTGTGGTGCGGATCGGGCGTCACCAGCACGTCGATGTCGTGCGCAAACAAGGCCCCGATACCTCCAAATTCAAATTTTTGCTTGACATCCAAGTCCACATCGGGCCAGCGCGCCAAGTAGGGGGCCACGTACTGCATGAGCCAAAGGTAGCAGGGATGGCATTCCATGCCCACCCGCAAGCTGCCGCG
Organism: Serpentinimonas maccroryi; assembly: GCF_000828915.1. NCBI lineage: Bacteria > Pseudomonadati > Pseudomonadota > Betaproteobacteria > Burkholderiales > Comamonadaceae > Serpentinimonas > Serpentinimonas maccroryi. The sequence goes on along the minus strand of NZ_AP014569.1, from coordinate 856,732 downwards.
CTCACCGCGCGCAAACTGCTGCATGCGCTGCTCGGCGTGCTCCAGTTGCGGCAGCAAGCGCTGCGCCAGGTTCAGCAGGTACTGCCCGGCTTGGGTTGGAATCAGGCGCCGACCTTCGCGCCGCCAAATGGGTGTGCCAAAACGGTCTTCGAGCTTGCGCATGCTGTGGCTCAGCGCCGATTGCGTCAGGTGCAGGCGCTGCGCCGCAGCGGTGAGCGAACCGGTGCGCTCCACCTCGCGCAAGATCGCCAAATGAGTGCGCTCAATCATGATTGATGTTCATTGAAATCTGAAATAAGACCATTTTACTTCATCCATTGTCAAGGGCATCATCGGCCTGACCGGCTTACGCAGCAACGCTTTGCGCTGCTGCAAGCCGGCCACAGCGCCCGCTGGGGGCGCTGCGTCCGTTTGAATCGCAACCGCATTGGAGTGAGATGGTTACCACCCACAACTTGGGTTTTCCGCGCATGGGTATGCGCCGGGAACTGAAATTCGCCCTCGAGGCCTACTGGCGCGCCGAAACCGACTCGGCGGCGCTGCTCGATTGCGCGCAAGCGCTGCGCCAGCGCCATTGGGCTTGGCAAGACACGCTCGATTGGGCTCCCGTGGGCGATTTTTCGCTCTACGACCACATGCTCGACATGAGTTTCACACTCGGGCACCTGCCCCAGCGGGCGCAGGGTTTTGGGGGTGATGAACTCGAGCACTACTTTAGGCTGGCGCGCGGCCAAGGTCGGGCCGCGTGTTGTGGCGGCGCCATTGCAGCTGCCGAAATGACCAAATGGTTCGACACCAACTACCACTATCTGGTGCCCGAGTTTGACACCCAGACCCGCTTCGAGCTCGACGACCGACGCTTGCGCCAACAATGGGGCGAAGCCTTGGCCCAGGGCGTGCGCGGCAAGCCGGTGCTCATTGGCCCCGTCACCTACCTGTGGCTGGGCAAGATGCGGGGCGGGGGCGATCGCTTGCAGCTGCTGCCCGCCTTGCTCGAGGTGTATGCCGAACTGCTCAAGCGCCTGCATGCGTGGGGCGCCACGTGGGTGCAGATCGATGAACCGATACTGGTGCAAGACCTCGACCCCGACTGGCAGCACGCCTTCAATCTGGCCTACCACCAGCTCAAAAACGCACCCGTGCAAATCTTGCTGGCCAGCTATTTTGGGGGCTTGGGCGACAACCGCTATCTGGCTGCCAATCTTCCGGTGGCGGGTTTGCACATCGACGCCGTGCGCGGCCGCGATGAGGTGAGCGCCCTGCTCAACCTGCTGCCCTCCACCAAGGTGCTTTCGCTGGGCGTGATCGACGGCCGCAACGTCTGGAAAACCGACCTTTATGCAGCGCTCGGCTGGCTCGAGCCGCTGGCACAGCGGCTGCAAGAGCGGCTCTGGATCGCGCCCTCGTGCTCACTGCTGCACGTGCCGCTGGACTTGGATGCCGAACCCAATCTCGATCCATCGCTGCGCGGCTGGCTCTCATTTGCGCGCCAAAAACTGCAGGAGCTGCACCTGCTGGCGCGCGCCCTCAACCACGGGCGCCAGAGCGTCGCAGACCAACTGCAGTTGCACCAGCACGGGCTGATCGAGCGTGCGCAATCCACGCGGGTGCACCGCAGCGAGGTGCAAGCCGCCCTGCGCGCCAGCAACGCCTTGCCCGCGCACCGCCCCAGCCCCTACGCAGAACGCGCGCGCCAGCAGCAAGCGGTGTTGCAACTGCCCCAGTGGCCCACCACCACCATCGGCTCTTTCCCGCAAACCGGCGCGATCCGGCAGGCCAGACAGCGCTTCAAAAGCGGTCAGATCGACGCCGCCGCCTACGAGCAGGCCATGCGCGACGAGATTGCACTGTGCGTGCGCGAACAAGAGGCGCTCGGGCTCGACGTGCTGGTGCATGGCGAAGCCGAACGCAACGACATGGTGGAGTATTTTGGCGAACAACTCGAGGGCTTCGCCTTCACCACCCAGGGCTGGGTGCAGTCCTACGGCTCGCGCTGCGTCAAGCCCCCCATACTCTACGGCGACGTGCAGCGCCGGCTGCCCATGACGGTGCACTGGAGCCGCTACGCCCAGTCGCTCACGCACAAACCCATGAAAGGCATGCTCACCGGGCCGGTCACGATGCTCAACTGGTCTTTTGTGCGCGACGACCAGCCGCGCGAGCTCAGCTGCCGACAGCTGGCGCTGGCGCTGCGCGCCGAGGTGCTCGATCTGGAGCAGGCTGGCATTGCGGTGATCCAAATCGACGAGCCCGCGCTGCGCGAAGGCCTACCGCTCAAAAAAGCCGATCAGGCAGCCTACCTCGATTGGGCAGTGGCGTGCTTTGGCCTGAGCGCCAACGGGGTGCGCGATACCACGCAGATCCACACCCACATGTGCTATGCCGAGTTCAATGACATCATCGAGCACATTGCCCGCCTCGATGCCGACGTCATCACCATCGAGACCGCCCGCTCGGCACTGGATTTGCTCGAAGCCTTCGAGCGCTACGACTACCCCAACGCCATCGGCCCGGGGGTTTACGACATCCACTCCCCCAACCAACCCGAAGTCGAGCGCATGGTGGCGCTGCTGCGCAGCGCGGCCCAGCGCATCGCGCCCGAACGCCTTTGGGTCAACCCCGATTGCGGACTCAAAACGCGCCAGTGGCCAGAGGTCAGGCCAGCCCTGCAACGCATGGTGCAGGCGGCACAGCAACTGCGCCAATCCAGCCGCTGAACTGGCCCCCTGCCCCCTACAATCGTTTGCGCGCAATGGGCTGCGCGTGCAAATTCGTAGGGGCAGCATGAAACCGGTCGTATTCAAGCGCTTGCTGGCAGCGGCACTGGCCTTGGCCGGGGTCTGGCTGCTGCTGTTGCGCCAGCCCGGGGTCTGGCCGGGGGCCGACGGCTGGCTGCTGGGGGCGCTGGCCGTGGCCTTGGCTTTGTGGGCAAGGCAGCGCTGCATGGCGGTCGCGGGCCACGTGCATGGGCCGGCCTGCACCCTACCGACCGATTTTCTGCCCAGCCCTCGCCTGCGCTGGCGCGCCTTGCCGCGCCTGCTGGGGGTGTTTGCTTGGCAATCGCTGCTGGGCGCACTGGACGTGACGCGGCGCGTCTGCACCCCGCGCATGCCGCTGCAACCGGGCCTGCTGGAGCTGCCGTTGCACCTGCCCGACGAAGGCCAGCAGGTGCTGCTGGCGCTGCTGGTCAGCCTGATGCCCGGCACCTTGGCGGCGCGGCTCGAAGACGGCCGCCTGACGCTGCACGCGCTCGACACCCGCCTGCCGATCGAGTCTGAGGTGCGCCGGCTGGAAGCCTTGGTGGCGGCCTTGTATGCATCGGCGCCTGCGCCCGCCACCGCGCCCGAACCGCCGCCACAGCCCTGAAGCCACCATGGAAACCCTGCCGCCCTCCTTGCCCTTGGCCTTTGGCCTGTTCGCCCTGCTGCTGGTGCTCAACTTAGCACTCGGACTGTTGCGCGTGCTGCGCGGCCCGGGCCTGACCGACCGCCTGCTGGCGGCGCAGCTGCTGGGCAGCACCGGCGTGGCGCTGCTGCTCACGCTGGCGGCGCTGCAAGGCTGGCCCTCGCTGCGCGACGTGGCGCTGGTGTTTGCCCTGCTCGGCTTGCTGGCCGCCGTGGCTTATGCGCGGCTGCGCCCGGAGCGGCACCGTGCTTGAGGCCCTTACCTGGCTGCTGCTGGCGCTGGCGGCGCTGTTTTTCAGCGCCGGCACGCTCGGCCTGCTGCGCCTGCCCGACACTTTAAGCCGCATCCACGCCCTCACCAAGGCCGACAACCTCGGGCTCGGGCTGGCCGCCCTGGCGCTGCTGCTGCACGCCGAATCGTGGGCTGCGGCGGCGCAGATCGGGCTGATCTGGCTGCTGGCGCTGGCCGCCAGCGCGGCTTCGGGCTATTTGATCGCGCGCCGCTGCCTGCTGGAATCGCAAGGCGCAGCGGGCAACGGCCACAATGGCCACAGCGGCCTCAGCACGCTGCCGGTGCCCGCATCTGCGCCCCATTCTGGGCCTCAAGCCCCCAAAGCCGCCCCATGAACGCCCTCGACCTGCTGCTGGCCTTGGCCTTGCTGCTGCTGGCCGGCGCGGCCCTGCTGGCGCGCTCGGTGCAGATCGGCAGCGTGCTGTTCATCGCCTTTGGCTTGTTGCTGGCGCTGGTTTGGGTGCGCTTGGGCGCGCCCGATGTGGCGCTGGCCGAAGCCGCCATCGGCGCCGGGGTGGCCGGGGCCTTGCTGCTGCTGGCGGCGAGCGAGTTTGAATCCCGCCGCATCGGCAGCGCCCGCACCCCCGAGCCGCGCCTGCCTTGGCCACGGCCGCAGCGCTCGCGGCCGCGTTGGACGGTCGGGGCGCTGGCGCTGGCTTGCGCCGCCCTGCTGCTGCTGGCCGTGCTGGGCATCGAGCCGCTGGCTGGCGCCGCCACCCAAGCTGTGGCGCAGGCCCTGCCCCAAGCCGAGATCGCGCACCCGGTCACGGCTGTGCTGCTGTCTTTTCGCGCCTACGACACGCTGCTCGAAATCGCGGTGCTGCTGGTGGCTGCGCTGGCGGTGCAGGCGGCGCCGGCCCCGCTCCATCGGCCGCTGCCGCACGATCCGGTGCTGGCGCGGGTGGCAGCGCTCACGGTGCCGCTGGCGCTGCTGGTGGCGGTGTATCTGCTGTGGGCGGGGTCGAGCCGCAGCGGCGGCGCCTTTCAGGCCGGCGCGGTGTTGGCCGGCGCGGTGCTGCTGGCGCGCTTTGCCAGCCTGCCGCTGGACCCGCAGTCGCACTTCACGCGGCCGCCCGTGCTGGCGCTGGGTTTGGCGGTGTTCATCCTCGTCGGTGTGGTGGCCGGGGCATTGGCCGGGGCGGCGCTGGCCTACCCGGCCGGCTGGACCAAGGCGCTGGTGCTGACCATCGAGGCCGCGCTCATGGTCTCGATCGCCGCCACGCTGGTGGCGCTGTTCGGCGGGAGCAAGGCGGCATGATTGAGGCTTGGGGTGCGGCTTTGAGCACGGGGTGGGAAGGGGTGTCGGGCCTGTGGTCGGCCGGGGTTTCGGTCTGGTTGCCCACGGGCAGCGCGCTGGTGCTGTTTGGGTTGCTGGGCATGCTGCTGGCTTCCTCGATTTTGCGCAAACTGCTGGCCTTCAACGTCATGGGCAGCGGCATCTTTGTGCTGCTGCTTGCGCTGCGCCCGCCCGGCCCCAGCGGCGTGGCCGACCCGGTGGCGCAGGCGCTGATCCTGACCGGAATCGTGATCGCCATCGCCGCCACGGCGCTGGGCGTGCGGCTGGCGCGGCGCTACTTCGAGCTCACCGGTCAGACCGAACTGCCCGAAGACCGGGACGCTGCGCGCGATGACTGAAGGCCTGCTGCTGCCCCTGTTGGTGTTGTGGCCGCTGGCCGTGGGGCTGGGCGTGTATGCGCTGCCCGAGCGCGCCAGCGCGGCGCTGCAGGTGTTGGGCACCGTCGTCATGGCGGGCTTGGTCGTCGGCGTGCTCGCCAGCCCCGAGCCGCTGCGCGCTGCCCTAGGCGGCTGGGCGGCGCCGCTGGGGATTGGGCTGCACGCCGACCGGCTGGCGCAAGCCATGCTGGTGCTCACGCTGCTCGTCTATGCCGCGGTGCTGCTCTACGCCCAAGCCTACTTCGCGCACGGCTCCGAGCTGGCGCGGCGCTTCTGGCCCTTGGCCTGGATGCTGTGGGCAGGCCTGAACGCCGGTTATCTGTCGGCCGACCTGTTCAACCTCTACGTGGCGCTGGAGCTGGTCGGGCTGGCCGCCGTGGGCCTCACCGCCCTCACCGGCCAGAGCACGGCGCTGGCGGCGGCGCTGCGCTACCTGCTGGCGGCCCTGCTGGCCTCGAACCTGTTTCTGCTCGCCGTGGTGCTGCTCTACGCCAGCACGGGCAGCTTGGCGTTGGATTCGGTCGGGGCACACCTGGCCGCAACCGGCAGCTCCACTTGGGCCGCCAAACTGGCGTTGGCGCTGGCGCTGGTGGCGCTGGCGCTCAAAACCGCGCTGGCGCCGCTGCATTTTTGGCTGCCGGCGGCGCACGGCAACGCCGTCACGCCGGTGAGCGCGCTGCTGTCGGCGCTGGTGCTAAAGGTGTCGCTGCTGATTTTGCTGCGCCTGTGGCTGGAGCTGGCCCCGGTGCTGGACTTGGCCCTGCTCGGGCTGCTGCTGGCGCTGCTGGGGCTGGTGGCCAGCGTCTGGGGTTCGGTGCTGGCCCTGACGCAGCGCAAAATCAAGATGCTCATCGCCTACTCCAGCGTGGCCCAGGTGGGCTACCTGTTCCTGCCGCTGGCCTGGCTGCTGCCGGGTGGCTTGGGGGCGGCGCTGGCGCTCGAGGCCACGGTGCTGCACCTGCTGGCGCATGGGCTGGCCAAGGCCGCCATGTTTTTGGCCGCCGGGGTGCTGGTGCTGTCGGCCGGGCGCGACGATCTGGCCAGCCTGCGCGGCGCGGTGGCGCGCGAGCCGCTGGCCTTTGCCGCACTCACGCTGGCCGGCGTGAGCCTGATCGGCCTGCCCCCCAGTCTGGGTTTTGCCGCCAAGTGGCAGATGATGCAAGCCGCCCTGCTGGCCGACCAGTGGCCCTGGTTGCTGTGGCTGCTGGGCGGCACCCTGCTCAGCGCGGCCTACGTATTTCGGGTGTTGCGACTGGCTTTTTTGCCGGCCTCCGAAGCCTTTGAGGCGCGCGCGCCCTTGCCGCAGCGGCTGTCGCTGTGCGCGCTGGCGCTGGCGCTGCTGGCGGCCTTCGGCGGCTTCGGTGCGGCTGCCTTTAGCGACTGGCTGGCGGCCGACGCCCTGCTGGGGCACTGGGGCGGCACATGAACGACTGGCTGCTGCCCCTGACCCTGGCCAGCTCGCTGCTGGCTGGGTTGATCATATTTTTTCTGCCCGAGCGCAGCGTGGGCTGGCGCAGCGCGCTCAACCTGGGCGCGGCCGTGCTCAAGCTGGCGTGCGTGGCGGCCATGCTGTGGGGCACGCAGCAGGGCATCAGCTACGAGCTGCGCCTGCCCTTCCTGCCCGGGCACGAGCTGCTGCTGCGCGCCGACCCGCTCGGGCTGCTGTTCGTCACCCTGTCGGCGGTGCTGTGGCTGCTCACCACCGTCTATGCCATCGGCTACCTCGAGCACTCGCCCAACCGCAGCCGGTTTTTTGGTTTTTTCAGCCTGTGCGTCACGGCCACGGTGGGCATTGCGCTCTCGGGCAATCTGCTCACCTTCTTTTTGTTCTACGAACTGCTCACCCTAGCCACCTACCCGCTGGTGGTGCACCGCGGCACCCCGCAGGTGCTGCAAGCCGGGGCGCGCTACCTCGCCTACACCTTGGGCGGCGGGGTGGTGCTGCTGGCCGCCATCGTCTGGTTGCAAACGCTGGTGGGGCCGGTGGAGTTCCGCTCCGGCGGCGCCTTGGTTGCGCTGGAGGCCACGGCAGGCGTAGAAAACTGGATGCTGGTGGGGATTTTTGCCCTGTTCATCGCCGGGCTGGGCGTCAAAGCGGCGATCGCGCCGCTGCATGGCTGGCTGCCGCAAGCCATGGTGGCCCCGGCCCCGGTGTCGGCGCTGCTGCACGCGGTGGCCGTGGTCAAGGCCGGGGCCTTTGGCATCGTGCGCGTGGTCTATGAAGTCTTTGGCATCGAGTTTGCGCACAATTTGGGTGTGCTGCTGCCGCTGGCCGTGGTGGCTTCGGTGACCATCGTCTTTGGCTCGTTGCGCGCCCTGACGCAAGACGACCTGAAGCGCCGCTTGGCCTACTCGACCGTGAGCCAGGTCTCGTACATCGTGCTCGGGGTGGCGCTGTTCGGCCCAGCCGGCACCATCGGCGGTCTGGTGCATCTGGTGCACCAAGGCATCATGAAGATCACGCTGTTTTTCTGCGCCGGCAACTACGCCGAAACGCTGGGCGTGCACCGCATCAGCCAAATGGCCGGCATCGGGCAGCGCATGCCTTGGACCACGGCCGCCTTCACCATCGGCGCGCTGGGGATGATCGGCGTGCCCCCGGTGGCGGGCTTCATCAGCAAGTGGTATCTGGGGCTGGGGGCGATCGAAGCCGGCTTGGGCTGGGTGCTGGCGGTGCTGCTGTTTTCGAGCCTGCTCAACGCCGCCTACTTTTTGCCGATACTGCGCTTGGCTTGGTTCGAGGCCCCGCCACCGAGCTGGCCGCACGAAGCCCATGCTGCCCATGCTGCCCATGCTGCCCATGCTGCTCATCAAAACCGCCCAGCGCACGCGCATCCGACCGTGGCCGACGACGCCGCCCCGCCACCCCGCACTGGCGACGCCGCCCCCTTGCTGCTGCTGCCCACGCTCTGCGCGGCGGCGCTGGCGCTGCTCGCCGGTCTGGCGGCCGGGGTGCCGCTGAGCCCGCTGGATTGGGTGCGGTTCATCACCGCCACCGAGTACCTGCCATGAACAGCACCCTGGCGCTGGCTGCCGTGCCGCTGCCGTGGCTGCCGCTGCTGCCCCTGTTTCCGCTGCTGCTGATCTTGCTGCTGCTGTGGCGGCGCAGCCGTGCCTTGGCAACCGCGCTGGCCCCTTGGGCGGCTGTGCCGGCGCTGCTGCTTGCCCTGTATGCGGCCTTGTACGCCGCCTTGGGCCCTGCCCTTAGCGCTACTATTCTTGGCGCTGCCCTGACCGGCCCCACGGTGAGCTTGGCCGCACCCGCTGCACCGCCCATGGCGCTGGAGTGGCCGCAGCTGCTGCTGGGCCTGCGCTTTGGGCTCGACGGCCTAGGCACCGTCTTTTTGCTGCTCGCGGGCCTGCTCTGGAGCCTAGCCGGCTGGGCCGCACAGATCTATCACCGCCACGACGAACGGCGCCACGCGCTGTGGGGCTTTTGGCTGGCGGCGCTGAGCGGCAACCTGTGGCTGATCGTGGCCCAAGACGCCATCGGTTTTTACGCCGGTTTTGCCCTGATGAGCTTTGCCGCTTACGGCTTGGTGGTGCATGCGCGCAGCGCCGACGCTTGGCGCGCCGGTCGGGTCTATCTGATCATGGCGGTGCTGGGCGAGGCGCTGCTGCTGTCCGGGTTGCTGCTGCGCGTGGCCGGCAGCGAATCGCTCGCCCTGCCGCTGGAAGGCAACGGTGGGCAGCACGCCAGCTTGGCCACGGCGCTGATTTTTTTGGGATTTGGCGTCAAGGCCGGGGTGCTGGGGCTGCACCTGTGGCTGCCGCTGGCGCACCCGGTGGCCCCGACACCGGCCAGCGCCGTGCTCTCGGGCGTGATGATCAAGGCCGGGCTGCTGGGCTGGATGCGGTTATTGCCCCTGGGCACCGAGCCTTGGCCGCTGCTGGGCGCGGCGGCGCTGCTGCTGGGGCTGCTGGCGGCGCTGATCGCGGTGCTGATCGGGCTCACCCAGCGCCAGCCCAAGGTGTTGCTGGCCTATTCCAGCATCAGCCAAATGGGGTTCATGACGCTGGGCATCGGCGCGGCGCTGCTGCACCCCGGCGCTTGGCCGGCGCTGGCCCCGGCGCTGGCGCTCTACGCCCTGCACCACGGGCTGGCCAAGGGCACCCTGTTCTTGGGTGTGGCGGCGCTGGCGCAGGCCGCGGGCGCGGCGCGGCGCTGGGCACTGGCCATGCAAGCCCTGCCCGCCTTGGCACTGGCCGGTCTGCCCCTGAGCAGCGGCTTTTGGGCCAAAGACGGGCTCAAGCAGGCGCTCTCCAGCCTGCCCGCCCCATGGCCCGAAGCGCTCACCTGGCTGCTGCCCATCGGGGCCTTGGGCACCACGCTGCTGATGCTGCGCCTGCTGTGGTTGCAGGCGCAACCGCAGGCAGACCCCGATGCCCATGCTCATGCAGCCTCAGCAGCGACCGCAGCCACGGCAAGCACAGGGGGCACCGCAACCACCGCTGCCACGGCTGCCACCGCAACTACCGCTGCACCAGGCACCGCCAGCGCCGCTGCCCCCGCCGGCGGGCACGCCACCCCCACGCTGCGCGCGCCTTGGCTGGCGCTGCTGCTGGCTTCGCTCGCCTTGGGCGTGCCCGGTCTGCTGGTGTTTTTGGGCATCGCGCCGCCGGGTCTGCCGCCGCCATTCGCCGCAGCGCCCGCGCTGGCCTTCCCAGCCCTGAGCTTTGCCCTGGCAATGCTGCCGCTGCTGCTCGGTGCGGCGCTGGCTGGGGCTGCGCTGCACTGGTCGGGCTACACCCTGACGGGCCGCCCGCACAGCAGCCACAGCCAGCCCTTACGCACCCCGCCCCAGATCACCCCCGGCGACCTGCTGGGCCTGATCGAAGCGCCGCTGCAGCGCTTTTGGCTCGCCATGCTGGCGCTGTCGGCGCAGCTGGACCGCTACCGCGGCCCCAGCCCCACCCCGGCACACCGCTGGCCGCGCACCCTGTGGCTCGAAGAGCGCCAACTGCGCCGCCTGCCCGTGGCCGGAGCGGCGCTGCTGGCGCTGCTGCTGCTCATGGCGCTGTTGATGCGCTGATCGCGTGCCTGCGCAGTAGGCCATCGCCCGGCCCGGCACCGGCTGGCCAAAAAACACCGCTTGCGCTCCGGGAAAACACTGATGAAATATAACTATTCTTCAATTAAGCTGCACAACCATCTGCACGTCAAGTCGGACGGCAGCCGCAAAGCCCCATAAATCCGCACCAGGAGCAACCCATGACCCATCGCCCACCCCAGCTGAATCGTCGTCACGCTCTCGCCCTAGGCGCGGGGCTGGCCCTCAGCGCAGCCACGATACCCGCCTGGGCCCAGTCGAGCTGGCCCAGCCGCTCGATACGCTTGATGGTCAACTTCCCCGCTGGCGGCAGCTCGGACGCCATCGCGCGCCCGATCGCGGCGGTGCTCGCCGAATCGCTGGGTCAACCGGTGGTGGTGGTCAACCGTGCGGGGGCATCGGGCAACCTCGGCGCTTCCGAGGCCGCGCGCTCTGCGGCAGATGGCTACACGATGCTGTTCAGCCCGGGCAGCACCATGATTTCCAACCCCTTCCTCTTTAGCCAGATGCCGTTCGATGCCGAGCGCGACGTGATTCCGCTGGCCTCGGTCGCGCGGCTGTCCCTGTTCCTGATGGTGCATCCTTCGGTACCCGCCAACAACGTTCAAGAGCTGGTGGCTCACATCCGTGCCAACCCGGCTCGTCTCAACTACGGCTCCAACGGCCAGGGCAGCTCACCCCACCTAGCGGCCGAAATGATGCTGCGTCAGGTAGGGCTCCAGGCATCGCACGTGCCTTATCGCGGTGCAGCGCCCGCCTTGGCCGCCTTGCTCAGTGGCGAGATTCAGTTCATGTTCGATTCCGGCCCTGGCCTGCCCCATGCCGCCGCGGGCCGTTTGCGGCTTTTGGGCGTGGGAAGCCCGGTGCGAGCAGCACAGTTTCCCAACGTCCCCACCCTGGTGGAATCCGGCTTCCCCGGTTTTGACGTGGACACGCTGTTTGGCATTTACATGCCCAGCGGCACACCCGTTTCCTTGCTCGACCGGCTGCACCAAGAAGTCAACCGCACGCTGACAAACGCACGGGTGCAAGAGGCGATACGCGCCATGGGCGCTGAACCGATGGCCTTGAGCCGTCAGGCTTTTGCCGAACGCATGACGAGCGACCGCAACCGCTTTGGGCAATTCATCCGGCAAGCGGGCATTACCGCTGAATAAAAGCATCCTCGTTCAGGCATGCTCCAGGGGCTTCACGGTTTGACGTATCCTTCAGACCTGTGAAGCCCCTTTTTGATGCACACCTGTATCGCGAGCCTGGTCACCTGATCCGTCGCGCCCACCAGTTGGCCGTTGCCGCTTTCCATGAGGTGCATGGCCGTCAAGTCACCCCCGTCCAGTACGCTGTGCTGCGTGCTCTTGCTGAAACGCCCGATATCGACCAAGTGACTCTGGCCGTAAAGGTGGCCCTGGATACCTCAACCACTGCGGACATCGCCACGCGCCTTGAAGCCAAAGGCTGGATTGTCCGCAAGCTGCTGCCCCGGCGACAGCGCAGCTTGAGTCTGACCGCACAAGGGAAAGCAATCCTCGCAGACATGTTGCCGCGCGTCGCCCCCATGTACGAGCGTTTGATGGCTTCCTTGTCTGCCGAGGAGCAGGCGGAGCTCGTGCGGCTGCTGTCCAAATTTGCGGGACTGACAACACCCCTACCCAACGAACGTTCTTCCAGATAGCCCTCTTGCCAAAACGGCCTAACGTACTAAAATAACATCACATTCAGTACACTGAATGTAAACAATCACCTATAGGAGACCTGCATGTACCCGCTCAACACCTGGTATGTGGCTGCGCGCAGCCACGAGATAGGCAGCACGCGCCCGCTGGGTCGTCACATCTGCAACAAGCCGATGGCTTTTTTCCGCCAGGCCAGCGGGCAGGTCGCGGCCGTTGAAGATTTTTGCCCCCATCGGGGTGCGCCGCTGTCGCTGGGCTTTGTGCAAGGCGACACCTTGGTGTGCGGCTACCACGGCTTGGCCATGGGGGGTGATGGCAAGACGGCCTCGATGCCGTGTCAGCGCGTGCGGGGTTTTCCGGCCATCGCCAGTTACCCGGTGCATGAGGCGCATGGCTTCGTGTGGGTGTGGCCGGGCCACCCCAGCCAGGCCGATGTGGCGCTGATTCCCCAGTTCGAGTGGCTGGGCAACCCGGCTTTCGGCTACGGCGGCGGGCTGTATCACATCGGCTGCGACTACCGGTTGATGATCGACAACCTGATGGACCTGACGCACGAAACCTACGTGCACAGCAACAGCATCGGGCAGAAAGAAATAGACGAAGCGCCCTGTCAAACCCGTGTCGCAGGCGACCATGTCATCACCGAGCGCTACATGGAGGGGATCGAGGCCCCGCCCTTTTGGCAAATGGCTTTGCGCCTGAACGGGCTGCCCGACGATCGGCCGGTTGACCGCTGGCAAATCTGCCATTTCACGCCGCCCAGCCACGTGATGATCGAAGTGGGCGTGGCGCTGGCCGGCAACGGGGGCTATCACGCGCCCGATGCGGTCAAGGCAGCCAGTTGGGTGGTGGACTTCATCACACCCGAAACCGCGACCTCGATGCATTACTTCTGGGGCATGGCGCGCCGGTTCAAACCGACCGACCCAGAGCTGACCGAAAAAATCCGCGAAGGCCAAGGCAAGATCTTCGCTGAAGACCTAGAAATGCTGGAGCGTCAGCAAAAGAACCTGAGCGCACACCCCGAGCGCAAGCTGCTGATGCTCAACATCGACGCCGGGGGCGTGCAGTCGCGCAAGGTCATCGACCGCTGGCTGGCCGCCGAACAAGGCGTCGTGGCATGATGAAGCTGGATTTGATCGCCGTGCGCGTGGCTGCGCGGCGCATCGAGGCCCTAGACATCGTCAGCCTGGACCTGGTGCCAGAGGACGGCAATGCGCTGCCTGCTTTTGCTGCCGGCGCCCACATCGATGTGCATCTGCCGGGGGGGCTGGTGCGGCCCTACTCGCTTTGCAACCCGCCGGGCGGAGAAAGCTGCTACCGAATTGCCGTGCTGCGCGATCCGGCCAGCCGTGGCGGCTCCCAAGCCGTGCATGCGCACCTTCTAGTGGGAACCGCCCTGGCCATCAGCCCGCCGCGCAACCATTTTCCGCTCGACGCCCAAGCGCCTTTTCATCTGTTGCTGGCGGGCGGCATCGGTATCACGCCGCTATGGGCCATGGCGCAAGCGCTTTTCCAAACCGGGCAGCCCTTTGAGCTGCACTTTTGCACCCGTTCGCGGGCACGCACGCCATTCCTCGACACCTTGGCCAGTTCCCCCTTTGCCGCCCAAGTGCAGCACCATTACGATGATGGCGAGCCGATGCAGAAGTTGGACATCGCCGCCACCATCCGCCAAGCACCCGCTGGCACGCATCTGTATGTGTGCGGCCCGCAAGGGTTCATCGATGCCGTGCTGCAAGCAGGCCGTGATGCGGGTTGGCCCGAAAATCGCCTACACCGCGAATACTTTGGCGCCGCCCCGGTGGCCAGCGCCAACCAAGGGGCTTTTGAACTCCAGCTGGCCAGCTCTGGCCGCGTAATCCCCGTTCAAGCGCACCAGAGCGCGTTGGCCGCGCTGCTCGCCGCTGGGCTGGACATCCCCATGTCGTGCGAACAGGGGGTCTGTGGCACCTGCCTGACGGGTGTGCGCGCCGGCACGCCGGATCATCGCGACCAGTACCTCACCGACGAGGAACGCGCGGCCAACGATCGGTTTTTGCCCTGCTGCTCGCGCGCCCTCAGCCCTCGCTTGGTTTTGGAGCTCTGAGAGGCTGGGAGGCTGAGCGGCAGTTGGGCCTTCAGCGCCCCAGGTGAGCGCCGAGCCCGCCCCACCGTTCACTGAAGATGCCGGGGTCCATGGTCTTCAAATCCTTGATGATGGGCCGGAAAGCCATGTGCGCCAGCACATCCCGCTCCAGATCGACACCTGGCGCAATTTCTGTCAGCTCCAGACCGCCTTCGCGCAAGCGAAAGACAGCGCGCTCGGTGATGAAAACCACGTCCTGCTGCCGCAAGGCGGCATCGTGGCCGTTAAAAGTGATTTGCTCGACTTGGTCAATGAACTTGCGGGCTTTGCCCTCTTGCACGATGGTGAGCCTGCCCTCCCCCACCTTGACCGCCAGCCCTGCGGCGGTGAAACTGCCGCAGAACACCAGCTTTTTGGTTGCGCGGGTGATGTTGATGAAGCCACCGCAGCCCACAGGTCGGCCGTTGAATTTGCTCACGTTGACGTTGCCATGGGCGTCTGTCTGGGCCAAACCCAAAAAGCTAGCCGCCAGCCCGCCGCCGTCGTAAAAATCAAACTGGGCGCTTTGCTCGATGATCGATTCGGCGTTGTAAGCCAGACCGAAATCGCCCAGCTGCGCGGGAATGCCCCCATTGACACCCGATTCGATCGAGAGCATGAGCAGGTCCGAAACCCCCTCTTCGGCCGCCACGGTCGGAATGCCGGCCGGAATGCCGATCCCGAGGTTCGTGACGGCCCCGGGGGTGAGCTCCATGGCCGCACGGCGCGCGATCACCTTGCGCTCGTCCAGCGGCATGGGCTGCAAATGGTCCGCCGGCACCTGCACATCGCCGCACAAGGCGGGATTGAACTGCGTGGCAATGCTCTGCATGTGGTTTTCGGGTTGGCCGATGACCACGTAATCGACCAGCATGCCCGGCACCTTCACCGACTTCGGGTGCAAGCTGCCGGCCTGCACCACGGCCTCGACCTGACAGATCACGATGCCCCCGCAGCGCTTGGCCGCTTGGGCGATCGACAACTGTTCCAGCAGCATGCCTTCTTTGTCCAGCGTGATGTTGCCCCGCTCATCGGACAAGGTGCCGCGAATGATGGCGACGTCGATTTTTGGTGGCGCGTAATACAGCCACTCCTGCCCCTCAAACTGAACCCGTTTGACCAGGTCTTGCGTCGAACGGCGGTTCATCTTGCCGCCCTCCAGCCGGGGATCGACAAATGTACCCAGACCCACTTGGGTCAGCAAGCCCGGCGAACGGTTGGCAATCTGCCGCGTGAGGTGCGATAAAGAGCCTTGGGGGAAGTTGTAGGCCTCGACTTCGCCATCGAAAACCATCTTCATCATCTCTTTGCCGGTCTGACCGAAATGACCGGCCACCACCCGCTTGATCATGCCTGGGTGGGCAAAGTGCTTCATGCCGGCCGCGCCAGAATTGCCGATCGCGCCACAGGCCCAAGTGCTGAGCTGGCGCGGATGGCCGGTCTGCAAAAAGGTGCGCTCGAGGCCGTGCAACACCTCTTCGGCTAACCCGGTCACCGCCAAACCGCCCAAGAAAATGGTGGCTTCGTCGGGAATCAGGGCGCCCGCTTCGTCGGCGGTGATGATTTTCATGTTTGTCTCCGAAACATAGTGAACGTTGCAATCAGACTTCCACAAGCAGGGCCATCCCTTGGCCGCCGCCCACACAGGCAGAGGCCACCCCATAGCGCAAACCACGGCGCCTGAGCTCGCGCGCCAGGGTAATCGTCAGGCGCAACCCGGTTGCCGCCAGTGGATGGCCCAGGGCAATGGCGCCCCCGTTGACATTGAGCTGGTTGCGATCCAGCCCCAGCTCGCGCTCCACCGCAATGGTCTGTGCGCCTTGGGCCTCGTTGATCTCGAACAAGTCGATGTCGTTTAGGGACAGCCCGCAGCGCTCGAGCAAGGCACGAATGGCCGGGGCCGGGCCTATGCCCATGATTTCTGGCGCCACCCCCACGGCGGCGGCACCCACCAGCCGCGCCAGCGGCTTGAGGGCATGGCGCTGCACGTAAGCGTCGCTGGCCACCAGCGCCCCCGCGGCCCCATCGACCAAGGCCGAGCTGTTGCCTGCCGTCTGCACACCGCCTTCATAAACGGTGCGCAGCTGGGCCAGCGCGTCCACCGGTGACGGCCGCGGGTGGGTGTCTTGCGCCACCTGCGCCACCTTGCGTGGCAAACGGATGCCGCGCGGGTGGTAACCGGCCAGTGCAAAGGTCTCGGACTGCACCGGCACGATCTCGCCAGCCAAAAAGCCATCGGCCTGGGCTTTGAGCGCAAGCTCGAACGAGCGGCAGGCGTAGCGGTCAACGTCGACCCGACTGATGCCGTATAGGCGGGCCAGGTTTTCGGCGGTTTCGATCATCGTCACCGGCACCGCGGTGTCGATCAGCGCTTCCATCAAAAAATCCTTGAAACCCACCGGTGCTCCCAGCTTGAAACCCGTGCGGTGGTTGTAAGCGGCAATCGGGTTGCGCGTCATCGACTCGGCGCCCACCACCAGCGCCAGGTCGGCATAACCCAAGGCGATCTGATCGGCTGCTTGGCGCAAAAGCTCAAAGCCGGTGCCACAGATGCGCTGCACCAAAATGGCTGGCGTCGACAGCGGCACCCCGGCGTAGAGGCCGATGTGGCGAGGCAGCATGTAGGCATCGAAATCGGCCTGCGCCATCGATCCGGTGATGACAGAGTCCACATCGCTGGCCGCCACACCGGCGCGCTCGATCACGGCGCGTGCCACCTTGATGCCCATGTCGGTCGGCGAGATGTCGCCAAAGGCTCCGCAATAGTCCACCATGGGCGTGCGCACCCCGTCGAGCAGCCAAGCGTGGGCAAAACGATGGGCAAAGGTTTTCATCGGATGGGTCTCCAGTGGTTGGCGTCAATCGGCCCATGGGATAACCCTTGAGCCCGTTGTGATTGGCGATTTTTATTTATATACTATAACCAGATTTCATCGCTCAAGCAAGGAGACCCCATGTCAATCACCGCCCTTTCTGCCGATCTCTCTCTGGAACTGCGGGGCGCCGTGGCCATCGTGCGGCTCACCCGTGCGGCCAAGCGCAACGCCATCAACGATGGGCTGGTGATGGGCTTGCGCCAGGCTTTCGAGGGCTTTGGCCCCGACATCAAAGCGGCCGTGATCGCGGGAGACGGCAGCCATTTCAGCGCGGGGCTGGACCTGAGCGAACTGAGCGAGCGCAACGCGGTCGAGGGCATGCACCACTCCCGGATGTGGCACAAGGCGCTGGATGCGGTGCAGTTTGGCCGCGTGCCGGTGGTCGCGGCCTTGCACGGAGCCGTTGTGGGCGGTGGGCTCGAACTGGCCTGCGCGGCCCACATCCGCGTGGCCGATGAATCGGCCTTCTACGCACTGCCCGAGGGCTCGCGGGGTATTTTTGTCGGTGGTGGCGGATCGGTGCGCGTGCCGCGACTGGTCGGCGTGGCGCGCATGACCGACATGATGCTGACCGGCCGCGTCTACAACGCCCAAGAAGGCGAGCGGGCGGGCTTTGCCCAGTATCTGGTGCCCGCTGGCCAAGCCTTGGACAAGGCGCTGGAGCTGGCAGAAAAGATTGCCCTCAACACGCAGGCCACCAACTATGCCCTGACCCACGTGCTGCCACGAATTGCCGAGCAAAGCGCCGACCACGGCCTGATGACCGAGGCCCTGATGGCGGCCATCGCCCAATCTGCACCCGAAGCCAAAGAGCGGGTCAGGGCTTTTCTCGAAGGACGCGCCAGCAAAGTGCAAAAATCATGAGCACACCCACCAGCAAGCCGCGTTACCGTGCGGTGGCGTTCGGTGTGAGCCAAGTGCGGGTGCGGGAAGGCGCCCAAGGCGTGCGCTATCTGCGCAGCGAGGCCGAGTTGCAGCCCTACGCCCGCACCATGGGCGAGCGACTCCTACACTGGGTGCAGACGGCACCCGATCGCACCCTGTTTGCCCGCCGCGAGCGCCTGCCCGACGGGGCGTTGGGCGACTGGCAGCACCTGACTTTTGCGCAAGCGCTGGCGGGTGCGCGCCGCATCGGGCAAGCGCTGCTGCAACACAAGCTGAGCGCGCAGCGCCCGGTCGTCATTCTGAGCGAAAACGATCTGGAGCATGCACTGCTTGCCTTGGCGTGCCTGTACGTTGGTATCCCCTATTGCTCGACTTCGCCGGCCTATTCGACCCTCAGCACCGACTTCGGCAAACTCAAACACGTGCTGGCCACGCTCACGCCCGGCCTGGTGTTTGCCAGCGACGGAGACCGATATGCCGACGCCCTGCGGGCCACCGTGCCGGCCGATTGCCCGATCGTGCTGACGCATCCGGGGCGCTTTCAGCGCGCAGACGGCCAATGGATGCGTTTCGATCGGCTCATGGCGACCGAGCCCACGGCTGCTGTGGACGCAGCCTACGCCAAGGTCGGACCAGACACGATCGCCAAATTCCTCTTCACCTCGGGCTCGACCAAGCTGCCCAAGGCCGTCATCAACACCCAGCGCATGTGGTGCGCCAACCAGCAACAGATGCGTCAGTTTTTGACCCCGCTGGCCATGGAGCCGCTGGTGCTGGTTGACTGGCTGCCCTGGAACCACACCTTTGGCGGCAACCACAACTTCGGCATGGTGCTGTACAACGGCGGCACGCTCTACATCGACGAGGGCAAGCCCGTGCCGGCGCTGATGGGCGAGACGCTGCGCAACCTGCGCGAGATAGCCCCTACGGTGTACTTCAACGTCCCCACCGGCTTTGAAGTGATCGCCGAGGTCATGCAAACCGATGCCGTGCTGCGCCAGAACCTGCTCAGCCAAGTGCGCATGTTCTTTTACGCGGCTGCGGCGCTCTCGCAGCCCATCTGGGATGCCCTGCACGCGGTGCAGGAACGGGAGATCGGGGAGCGCATCGTCATGGGAACGGGCTTGGGCATGACGGAATCTGGGCCGTTCGCCTTGTCGGTCAACAGCAGCGACGTGCAAGCCGGCGATCTGGGGGTGCCCGGCCCAGGGCTCGAAATCAAGCTGATCGAGACCGACGGCAAGACCGAAATCCGCTACAAAGGCCCGAACATCACCCCCGGCTATTGGCGCAGCCCCGAAGCCACCGCACAGGCTTTTGACGACGAAGGATTTTTTTGCAGCGGCGACGCCGTGGCCTGGATCGACCCGGCCAACGTGCACAAAGGCTTGCGTTTCGATGGCCGCATCGCCGAAGACTTCAAGCTCAGCACCGGCACCTTTGTCAGCGTCGGCCCGATGCGCGCCAAGGTAATTGCCGCCGGCTCGCCTTATGTGCAAGATGTCGTGCTCACTGGCCTGAACCGTGGCGAAGTGGGCGCCTTGATCTTCCCGAGTCCGCACGTCAGGGCGTTGAGCGCTTTGCCACCCCACGCGCCTTGGCCAGACGTGCTGAACCACCCCGCAGTGCGCAGCCATTTCCAGCAACTGGTCGATCAACTGGCCCAGTCTGCCACGGGCAGCGCTACCCGCATCGCCCGCGCCCTGTTGTTGGCCGAGCCGCCATCCATCGACCGGGGTGAAATCACCGACAAGGGCTCGATCAACCAACGCATGGTGCTCAAACAGCGCGAGGCGCTGGTGGAGGCCTTGCATGCCGACGCAGCCCCAAACATCATCAAACCCAAAGCACCCAAGTGAGCGCTGCCTCGGGGTAACATCCGGCCTATGTCCACTGTGCTTGAAGCGTCCACCGAAGCCACCTGCCTTTCCCCGGTGGAGATACCCACCGCCATCGACAACGCCTTTCTCGAAAGCCTGATCGGCTACAACGCCCGTCGGGCGGCCTTGGCCGTGATCGGGGTGTTCATGGAGCGCATGGCGCCTTACGGCTTGCGGGTGGTCGATTTTTCGGTCTTGACGCTGATCACCCACAACCCCGGCATCACGTCCCGACAGCTCAGTTCGATGTTGGCCATTCTGCCGCCCAACCTGGTGGGCATGATCCGCCAGATGCAAGCGCGCGGGCTGATTGAAAAACGGCCCCACCCCAATGACCGGCGCGCCCAAGGGCTGTATGCCACCGCAGCGGGTGAGCAACTGCAAGCGCAAACCCAACAAGTGGTGTCAACGCTGGAATCCGAAGCCGTCACCCAATTGACGCCAGAGGAACGCCACACCCTGATCAGGCTGCTGCGCAAGGTTTATGAGTTTCGGTAGAGCGGTGCTTGCAGAGGGAAGTGTATCGAAACCCTGCGAAGCCTAGAAAAGCTGAAAGTAGTTGGCTGACAAGAACTTAGCGAAACTGATCGAAGCTCGCCTGAACTGACAGGTGTACCGCAGGTTTACCGAGAACTTCGGCACACCTGGGCCACATCCCTTCAAGACACCCGCTCAAGCAACCAGCTCAGTGAGCGTAGTGACCACTTTGAACTGCACCTGCTGGAAGTTCTTGAAGTGGCACCTTCCGCACTCGATCCGCAGGTCCACGGATTCAGGTATCTTGACAGGCGCCGCCCTACACGGTGATCCCCTTCAAATTCGGGTTGTCTACGCATCCGACGCGAACCGCATGCTCCGTCGTGGACTAGGCGTAGGCCTCACCGGTGAGAACGATAGCCGACACATCAGGCTTGGATGCACGCAACGCGGCAGACGAAACGTCATAGCGTTTAGGTTCTGCATAGGGAATTGCGACACCATAGGCACCATTGACAATGTCGAGCTTCATTTCGTAGCACGCAAGCGCGGCACCTAGGGTGATTAGTTTGCTCGCGAGCGGCGTGACCACCAAGCGACATCCTCCGATCACACTCAGGCTTCGCTTGTACCGCTTCATCGCCCCGAGCAGTTGCCGATAGGCCTCGAAGGGATTGCTTTCGTGGGCATAGAGAACATTGGTCAGGGGCGTCTCACGAGCGTCAAACAACGGCACCTTATATTCGATCAGCAGTCGGTCTCCTCGACGTGGGTCCCGCGACGGATGAGGGAGCACTGGGCAAATTTCGGCCGAGTCCGGAATTTGATCGTCCATTACCTTTTGCAGCTGCGACACTCGGTTCTCGCCGAGAACTGGAAACCAAACCAGAGGCCAGTCACTTGTACTTTCGGTCTGCAGCGCGCTCGCAAATCCAGGTATCAGCACGAGTTCGTTGCTAGGATCTTCGGACTGAATTTTGCTGTCGAGGTCGGCATCCTCCCCAACCAGAATCTGCAGGTTAATGCCCGATGCAGCCAGAGGAACTGCAGTATGGCGATTTGGCACCAAACGCTGCAAAAGTGCAAGCATCAGCGACAAATAGGCTATGCGGGGCATTGAACTGACATCGAGCACGATGTCAGTCTGATCGGTGACGGCCCGTAGCACCTCTTCGGTCCCCATCCGCAAAGCGTTGCTGGCGCTGAGATCGTCTTCACCCTCAGCGCTTGATCCGATCATGACGGTTCGAGCAGTACCGATTGCTGCAAACTTCGCCTCTAGAGCCTGCGCATTCGCGGCCGTCTCATCCTTGAGCTCTTCGCTCAGCTGGTAGCCACTGAATCCGACAAGCAACAGCTCAGCTTTCTCTACCTCGCATCCCGATGAAGTGATGCTGCCGATGAACCGGTCCATAACGACCTGCGCTCGCAAATCAAACCCACGACCACCAACATACAGCAACCGAACGCCCTTGTCGGCAAGTCGCCGATGCCGGAACATCTGGTCCCACATGTCCTGAACTTCCGCACCGCGTCGGAAGATGTAACGGTTCCACAGCGTCATCGCAGTACCTCCAGCGATCGGCGCTTGATTGGCGCAGACGAACGATCCATCCAGCCGATCATGTTTTCCACCGAAACGTCTTGCCAACCTCCGTATTGTAAAGGGAGACCGTGGTGCGCACAAAGGGACCTGTTCAAATAGAAGACTGTGCCCTCGTCCCTTGACGCGCTGGCCGCACTGTCCCGAGTCATCAGCAGATTTTCGGCAACGCACTCCCAAAGCACACGTGCCAGCATTGCATAGGGTTCGGACGTCTTCGTCTGCTCGCGACGGAGCCTGTTTAACTCATTTTGACTGAGGCGAATCCCAGTGACCCCAGGTGCATAAGACGCTGCGATTTGAAATGTCTTGTCCCGACAAAAGAACCCGATCGCGTCCAACAAACTCTGAGCGCGCTTTCCCTCGGTGTGGCTTTTTGGAATGAAGTCCCGCTTGCGTTTCGCTGTTTCCTTGATGCGCCGCTCCTGTTCCGCCGGGGACAAGCGAAGGTCGGGTTGCTTTCGGAGCACTTGCTTGGCCTGCATGGCTTCGTACAGACTTGCTGCAATTGCCAGAAGCTCCTCAACGTTGGTGCTGGCCAACGCACAAAGACGCTCGATACCGTAGTAATAGGGCAGCCTCAGTTCGTCATGGCAAAAGATCTCTGCCGCACCAAGTACTTTACTGTCACGTTCGTCGAGTTCCTCCGCTGGTAGCGGCGCCAATTCGAGGCTGAGTTGCCTTCGTCCCTCGGATCGGGCAATCAGAATGCGCGTGGCGTACAGCTCCACCAAATTGTCAAAGCAAACTGTCTTCTGCCCCTCCTTGGCGCGCGCGAGCCAATCCGTGTACCGGATGTTCTGCCTATGACGCTCCGTTTCCTTTTCAAAAACCTGTACCGCCTTCGTAAACAGGTCACCCAGGTCATCGGGAGTGAGCTGATTCTCTAGGTACTGTGAAAACGCACCCGCCGGTATGGAACGCTGCACATCCAAGCGACGATCTAGGATGCTTTGAGCGAACGTAGTGAACTGATGCTGGCCACTCTTTCCGCCCCACAGGTCTTCCATTGGATAGTGCCGGAGATCACGCCCCTCGCGCGCCCCTTGGGAAATCAATGCATCCTCCAATGCGATGCTTCGCTCAGCCAGCCACACCGGGACCGCAGGACGTAGTTCCACAAGTTCTTCCAGCATCATCGACCGCTGCCTCTTGCGAAGCTTCTGAAGGTCATCGATCATCAAAAGTCGGCGCGGAGCGACGACTTTGTCACCACGAAGAAAACGAACAGACTGCAGCCAAAGAACACTTTCGAACCGGACATGCACGGGCAAATCCACCGAAGCCTCACCGACCAGCGAATCAAGCTTCGCATACACCGCTCGTTCTCGTTCTTCCGCCCAACGAACCAGTTCAACTGCGGATTCGGCCACAGGGATTGATTTCAAGTCACGACCTAAATCGTCGTACTCCAGACGGACATCGACCAGTTGATCTGTAGACCCATAGCCAAGCAGCGAGGAAAGGCTTCGGAGCGCTCTCAACACCACGCGGCAATCCAACAACGCACGAAACAGTCCCGCCTGTGTCATTGATGCGCCAGGCGGGAGGTCGGCGTAGCCCGATGCGCACGACAACAACACTCCCAGAAGTTGCGGGCCATCTGACTCATGTAAAACCTGCCGTCCCAACAGCCTTTGGTACGCCTCATCCTGTCCAGCACGGGCATTCCAGAAGGCGCGCAATGCCGTCGGCGTAAACGCGCGAAGGAGGGTGGTCTTGCCACCACCAGGAGGACTGGTAAACAGGTGCACCGCCCCGTTGAACGCATCTTCGTGAAGTCGGTCAAGGATCTTCGGTGAGAACAGCCGGACAAACTCCTGATCGGACGTTCGTTCCGACATTCTTTCTAGAAAGGGATTTGCGCGGTAGGCCACTCAGAACTCCTTATGGCGGCTGACGCGTGGGAAAAGACCTGGAAAACCGTGGGCTTCAGAACCCCACAGCACGTAAACTGAATTATTTGGAGTGTTGTGTGACAACACCACCGGCAAGGCACATCCCGCGAAGCCCAACTGTGCCGTGGTCGTTCCGCCCACTTCGATGTGCTCGTCAAACGCTACTGGGTCGTAGTACTTGGGATTGGTCAGGATGGACTGCAGTTCAGTCGGGACCGCTTGCGTCAGGCCAACTTCTGGCTCGATGACGCACAGTACGCGCACCTGTAGGGGCTTGTAGTTGTTTTCAGACGTGAAGCGTTCCGACCAGTACTCAATATGGTCAATGGCTTGGCGTGTTGCGACATATAACAGCAGGAAAACTTCGTAGTGCGTGGTATCGATCAGATCGCCCTGGTGAAGGCGCTCGTAGATTTTCTTGATCTTCCCCTTGAACTTGCCCTTCTCGTTATCGAACCGAATGTAGGTATTTCCACTCCCGGAAAAATCATCCATCAGCCAAACCAACGTGAACTTTGCCTGCTGCTGGCAGGCACCGGAGGCAGGCTTCACACGCAGCGAGTCGAGCAGGCGATTGGCCTCAGCCTTGTCGCCGGCGTCGTATAAACGCCAGATTTCGTCGTTCTCCAAAGGCTTACTTGCCGGTGCTTTGGTCAATGCCTTGCCAAGCGCATCCAACATGTCATCGGCCTTGGCTTCGCCGAGTTCATAAGCCTGCCAGATCTGCTCGTTGCTGATTTCACCGTCGCTGAAACGGCGCAATTCGTTGGTGCGCGCGCCATCACTCAGCCCGAGATAGAGCGACTTGAACTGCAACTCCTGGAAGCGCGGATTGCGACATATTTCGCCCACACGGTAGGTCGGAATACCCTTCTCCTCTGCAACCAAACGGATTCGCTCCTGAACAATAACATCGGGGTACGCATGCTGAACCAGATGGGAAAGTTCATCGTCGGACACGTAGACGAGCCGTTTGAGCACGAAGTCCAACGCTGCCGCACGGTCTGGCATGTCGAACTGATTTAGCCAGAGAGCCAAGCTTTCGACGAACCGCTTACCGGGGCCGAACCGCTGATATCCGTCGTACTTGTAGTCCGCTAGCAGGCGAAGTACAGGAACGTTCTCCAGAACAACCTCCTGGTCCTGCCATCCCATGACCTTGGCAAGCAAATGCTGTGCATTTTCATCTTTCATTGGACCTCTATTCTCCCGTCATGCGCTGAGCTTGAAGCGGAATGAACTACTGGCAGCATCGATTTCTGCGCGCTCCAAATACCAAAGCGTGGCATCGACATCGCGTTTATGGTGCGGTGCCAGTTTCCACCCCCGGTCCAGGCGACGCGACGGCTGGTCAACGCTCAGCGAATACCGATGCTCGAGCAATGACGAATCGTTGCCGGGCCAAGCACCTTGATCGCCCATGGTCACGACTTGATACGGATCGATACTTCGCGCCTGGATGATCTTTGCAACGAGGTGCGATTTGTTGACGTTCACAGCCAACACGTCGACCGAATGCTTGCTGCGCACGACAGTGGTTGGATCGAGACCAGCTTGACGGAGCGAGTCAGCAATGACAAACCACATATTTTCGGCGTCTGCGCCCTCTTTAAAGCGGACACTGATCTGGTGTGGATAGGTCTCGCGAACGCGCTCGATTGGCACACCAAGACCCTCCAAACGTCCGAGAATGCGCCGCACATGGCTAAGGAATTCGTTGGTGATGGCCTGCTTCTGAATGTCTTCTCCGAGCAAGCCAATCCAGCCTCCGTTGTACAAGCCTAGATGTACACTCTGCCAGAGGTTCGACGGCAGTACGTTGCGCAAATGCTGCTGGATCGAGTCCCCACGTCCCGAAGCGATTCCAACAAAAATACCGGCATTCAACAGGCGCGTAAGTTGGTCAACGATAGGAACCATGGGCGGCGCCTCTTTGCGCTGCGAACTGCACAGCGTACCATCGTAATCGAACACGACAGAGTGGAATGCTTGCTGTGCCAGCGCCGACTCGAAGCGCTCCAGCGCCCGGCTCATCGCTCCGCTGGAACCGATAGAAGGCCATCGTGCGCCCAGAACCTCATACTTGGACTGCTCGCCCCGTCGTCCAGTCTCTTGCGGTCCTAGGATGAACGAGGGAAGGTCTACGTAGTAAAGTTCGCGGCCGAATGAGGGCACGTTCGGCTTGGCAGGGTCCTTCTTCAACTCGGCAGCGATGAGCGACACGAGCTGCATCTGAGCCACCAAGCCAGCAAGAAGGTCCTGCGGCCTAGCGCCCGCAAGCGGCATCGTGCAAACGGGCACATTACCCGGCAGAAGTTGCTGCATACGGGCCCAAAGATGCTCCAAACCGGGCTCAACGAGTGCGAGGATCGCGCAATCCTCGGGGCGCTCTGCAAGCCAAAGATGGCGGCCATGTGCGAACGACCGAAGGTCGGCGAGCTGGCAATAGAGAAGCGCCGATTCGGAAAGCTTGGATTCTAGGTCTGCAGCAACCGGTTTGAGCAGTGGAGAGAAAACGACGATAAGACCTTTGCGAGGAACCGCTTGTCGCACAAACTCACGTACACCGTCGAGCCACTTGGAAATTGGCAGATTGCTGATACGCAGCCCGTCAAGCGAATCAGGAAACTGGTTCGCGTCGGAGTCCAGCGCACCGTACGCGCGCGCAATCACAACAGCATCCATCAAGAGGCTGTTGGTCGCGAGGTACCCGTCTTTCTTGGCTAGATCGAACACGTGGGAGGTGACTTCGGGCAGTTCGCGAACGTGCTCCATCAATGGGCTCGATGCCCGGTTGGTCAGCACGTGGACAGTTCGCGAACTGTGGCGTCGTGCGCGATCAAGCGCTTCGACAATATCCGGATTCTTGCCCTCGGCCGAAATCATGAAGACCGGACTGGCAGCGGCGAGTGTAGGGTTGCAAATAATCTCGAGAGGCGTCGAAGGCCGCGACACCCGGCCCGTGTACGACTCATGCAGGTTGCACAGCAGCGACGCGACGGTAAAAGACCCGCCCGATCCGACCCCGATGATACTGGACTCTGCCGTGCTTGCGATCGCCAGCTTCAGCAAGTCAATATTGGCCGACATTGCGGCAGAGAAGCTGTTGTCGAGCTCCGCAAGTTCGCCGTCGTAGAAAGTACCACTCATAAGAAATGTGCAGTCACTTATGCAATGACCATTGAACGCTTGGAGGTCGACTTCATCTTTTCGCCAGTCGCGAGCGCGCCTGAACCTGACCGAGACGCGCGCTTTACTTTTGGTTTCGCATATTCCGACCTCAACTCCATCAGCATGACGCCAAGCGTGTTTTCGCCCTTTCCGTCAACTTCGCCCCATAACCGATTCACAGCGTTATTGACAGTGCCAGCTTCAACGAGGCGAGCATCACCGGTCGAAAGCAACAAATCCTTCAGATCGGCATGCTGCTCGAACTTAGCTCGCAACACGGCGCGCATTCGGTCGAACTTGATCTGCGCCCAGTTCGGCACTACATCCCAAACATACAGTCCGTGCGCCGCCATGGCTGCAAGTGACGGTGTCGGGGCACTGAGAATCCATTCACGAACGACCGGCTTGCTTGCCTTGCCCGCTTGATATGCGTGTTCGGAAGTGGGGTACACGCGGCCTTCGAACTCAATCGGCCGCGGGTAGAGATTGCTGAATGCGCCATAGGGTTTCTCATTGGCTCGATAAAAGCGGATTGCTCCGTCATACTCGCTCAAAACGGGTGCGGTCGGGCTTTTCCCTAGCGCGCGCTTGAGTTCCGTGGTCTTTGCTGCAGCCGGTTTTTCTCTTGTCATTGATGCTGTTCCTTGCCGTTTTGTCCAGCGGTGAGGCCGAGCGAGCGGCAATGATTGAGGATTAGCACCTCAATCAGGCTGGTGATGCCGCGGTGCTCCCGTTCTGCCGCCGCCTCTGCCGCCGCTTTGAGCTTCGGCTCAACTCGCAGCGTCATCGTGGCGGTCCTCACTTTCAGACGTTGAGTGGCCATCGTGTTCAGGCGATTTGCCTCATGGTTGTATAGGGCTTAAATGTACCTGAATCCGTGACCTCAATTGAGCCATCCCCTCATGCACGCCCAACCGCTGTCCGAAACAGGCATTTCTCGCACTTTTCCCGCCCAACGGGCCGTGCGAAGGCCCGGCGGCGCTCACAAACACCCTTTGCAAGGCTCTTGCAAGCCCATCTAGCAGGCCGTTGAAAAGTGCACACCAAAGTCGCACCGCCCCCTGCCGCGTCGCTTGCCAGCCGCCGCAGAGTGTACTTTCCAGCCTTTGCAGCACCTTTCAAGGCCCGTTTCATGCCAATGCGTCCATTTTGGACGCACCTCGGCCTTGAATCACGCATGATGCGCATCCCACCAGCCACCCATGGTGCCCATGCGCACTAGGTTGTAGGTTGCAAAGCACATCAGCGCCTGCCCAGCCAGCTTGGCCTGACCCTTGAGCCTAGTCCTGGCCAGTCCACCCACGGTCTTGATCCAGCCAAAGGCCTCTTCGATGCGCTTGCGCACCTTCAGACTGGTTTGGTAGCCCGCATGCCGCTTGGTGCGCCCATCGATGGCCAAGTGCTGCTCCTTGGCCGCCACATGGGGCGTGATGCCCAGCTTGCGGGAGCCCTGCACGAAGGCCTTGCAGTCGTAGTTTTTGTCGGCGCCCACGGTCTGCTTGCGGCCACGGCGCCTTTGGCGCCCCAGCATCTTGAGCGCCGCTTGGCGCTCTGCCGTGCCTTTGCCGTGGGTGTTCTCAACGTCCACCACCAAGCCGTTGCGGTTGTCCAAAAAAAATGCGGCTTGGCTTTGCTGCCAAGGGTGACGTGCGGGCATTGATTGCAGCGACGATGGGCTCAGGAACGCTTTGCACGGGCTCCGAAGGGGGTCAGGCCTTTCTGGCGCGCCACAGCGCCTTTTTGATAGCTTCGAGCTGAACCGGCCTGTCAAATCCCAGGCCAGATCTGCCGCCAAGTGGTGGCGGTACCAGCCAAATTGCAAGCGCTGCTCGATGCTGGGCAACTGCTCGCGCACCAGCCCTGCTAGGCTGCACGCATGGCCCGGCACCGAGCTTGGATCGCCCGCTTCCGCTGTGGATAACGGGTCCGCGAGGGCGCCGTGTCTTTTGCTTCTTGGTATTAAAAAACTCTCTTCTAAATGGTCGCCCCTGAAAAATCCCCAACCCCTTGATTTACCTTGCAAAACCAGCCATTTTCTGGTAAAATTTCCCCCAGTTTGATTCGCCTATGCGTTGATTTCTGGGAGTTTTTCATGTTCGCCTGCCCCGCCACCGACGATTTCTTCCGCTCACGTATCGACCACATGATCGATCTGCGCCACCCGCTGGCGGTGCTGTCTTCGCGCATGCCGTGGCAGCAGATTGAAGCCTCGGTCGCGCACCTGTTCGTGCGCAAAGCCCGTGCCGGTGTGGCCATGCCCGAGCTCGATCTGTTTGGCGAGGCGCCAGCGCCGCAGGCGCGCAAGAACAACGCCGGGCGCCCCCGGGTGGCGCTGCGCATCATGATCGCGCTGCTCTACCTCAAGCACGCCTTCAACGAATCTGACGAAGGCGTGGTCGAGCGCTGGGGCGAGACCCCGACTTGGCAGTTCTTCTCGGGACAAGCCTACTTTGAACACCGTCGGCCCTGTGACGCCAGCACCTTGGTCAAGTTTCGCCAACTCTTGGGCGACGAAGGCGTAGAAGAACTGCTGGCGCAAACCGTCAATGTGGCCGTGGCGCTCAAGCTGATCCAGCCCCAAGAGCTCGAACAAGTGATCGTCGACAGCACGGTGCAGCACAAGGCCATTGCCCACCCCACCGACAGCAAGCTGCTCGAGACGGCGCTGGTCAAGTTGGTTGAAGTCGCCAAGCAAGCCGGGATCGAGCTCAAGCAGACCTACGCCAAAGAGGGCCAAGCCCTAGGGTGCAAGGCCGGGCGCTATGCGCACGCCAAGCAGTGGCGCCGCATGAAGCACACCATCAAACGCCAGCGCACCATCGTCGGACGGCTACAGCGCGAGGTGCAGCGCAAGGCGGCCACCACCCTGAACGCCGTCTCCAGCGCAGTGCAGCAGGCCTTGCAGACCATGCTGGAGCGCGCGGCACAGATCGTCGAGCAAAGCGGCCAGAAAAAATCCAAGGACGGCAAACCCAAGCTCTACAGCTTGCACGCTCCAGAAGTGTCTTGCATCAACAAGGGCAAGAGCCGCCAGCCCTACGAGTTTGGTGTCAAGGTGGGCATTGCCAGCACGGCGCAACACAACCTGATCGTGGGCGCCAAGGCCTTCCATGGCAACCCCTACGATGGCCACACGCTGGCGCCCCAACTGGAGCAAGCCGCCATTTTGATGCAAGACACGGGCAGCAAGCCCAGCACCGCAGTGGTGGATCTGGGCTACCGGGGTGTGGATGCCGACAATCCGGATGTGCGCATCGTGCATCGGGGCAAGTCCAAGCGGCTCACGCAAGCAGAGCGAGAACTGCTCAAACGACGCCAAGCCATCGAGCCGATCATCGGCCACCTCAAGCAAGACCACGGCATGGGGCGGTGTCACTTGAAGGGCGAGCTGGGCGATCGGCTGCATGCGGTGCTGTGTGCGGCGGGCTACAACATCAAATGGCTGCTGCGCATGATCGCCCAGAAGGGCGTTGCCTTCTTGGGCAGCCTTTTTTTGTGCCTGCGCCGGGGTTCGGGATTTGCGGCGCTCAAGCGGCTATGGGGGCAGCGGCGCGCCGATGGGCTTCAAAGCGGCGGCTCATGGGCGCTGGTAGATCGGCTGGAAATGGCTGGGGCAGGGGAATGAATAAATCAGGGACGACTAAATGGTGCGCCATCGGTGTCACCTTTGCGGTATTCAACGGTGACAACCATGGCACCGCGGTGCAAGTTGTACACAAGACACCCATGGCAGTCATGAAAACGCGGGCTGTGCATAACTTGGCCCTTTTTCATGCCGCATAGTGAGAAACCAACTGGCTGACCAGCCTCTCCAGCGCGCGTTGAAGGTGCTGCTGGTGGGCGCCGTCGCACAGCGTGCCCACGTTGATCTGGGCGCCGCCCGGCTGGTGGTTGATCTGCACGTTGACCTGCTCGATGTGGATGAGCTGCGGGTTCAGCGTGTCGCCCGTGCGCAAGGCCTCTTTGATCTGGCCGATGCGCTTGGCGGCGTCGAAACCGGCGTAGTCCCAGCTGGCTTTCAGGATCACTTGGTCGTTCTCGTCACTGTACCGAAACTGTTACCTCGGGGGCTATGGTGAATAGCCGTGGCGTCAACAGAACAAGCAATAAGCAATAAGCAATAAGCAATAAGCAATAAGCAATAAGCAATAAGCAATAAGCCGATGATTTATAAACCAATTTATTCCTAGGCTGTATTGGACTTGAACCAACGACCAAAGGTTTATGAGCGCCACAACCCCAGCGAGCCAGTACATCCGCTGCCGCGCGCCGACTAAAAAATCCAACCGCCCCGGGCTTGTCTGGGCCCAAGCCCGTTGCAGCAAGTTTATAGGCCCTAGCCCTGCAACTGCTGCTCCAACTGGTGCAGCACGCGGTAGCACGGCAGCACCTGGGCCACGCTGGCTTTGGGTTCGCGGCCTTCGCGGATGGCGGCGAAGAACTCGCGGTCTTGCAGCTCGATGCCGTTCATCGACACATCGACTTGGCTGACGTCGATCTTCTCGTCCTTGCCGTTGTACAGGTCGTCGTAGCGCGCCAGGTAGGTGGCGCTGTCGCCGATGTAGCGAAAGAAGGTGCCCAGCGGGCCGTCGTTGTTGAAGCTCAACGACAGGGTGCAGAGGGCGCCGTTGGCGGCCAGGAGCTGGATCGACATGTCCATCGCTATGCCCAGCTGGGGGTGGATCGGGCCTTGCAGGGCGTTGGCTTTGACGATGGGGGCGCCGCACTGCCAAGCAAACAAATCCACCGTGTGCGCGGCGTGGTGCCAGAGCAGGTGGTCGGTCCAGCTGCGTGGCTGGCCGAGCGCGTTCATGTTGCTGCGCCGGAAAAAATAGGTCTGCACATCCATCTGCTGGAGGTTGAACTGCCCGGCCTCGATTTTCTGGTGCACGTACTGGTGGCTGGGGTTGAAACGGCGCGTGTGGCCGCACATCGCCACCAGACCGGTCTGCTGCTGCAAGGCCAGCACCGCCTCTGCGCCCTTGAGGCTGTCGGCCAGCGGGATTTCGACCTGCACGTGCTTGCCCGCCCGCAGGCAGGCCAGCGCTTGCTCGGCGTGCATCTGCGTCGGGGTGCACAGGATGACGGCATCCACTTCCTTGAGCTTGAGCGCATCGGCCAATTCGGTGCCCACGTGCGCGATGCCGTACTGAGCGGCCACTTGCCGGGTTTTTTCCAGGTCGCGGCTGATAAGCGAAACGACTTCGACTTGATCGATTTTGGCGATGGCGTCCAGGTGCTTGATGCCGAATGCGCCGGCACCGGCGAGGGCGACTTTGAGGGTCATGGCTGGGGTTTCCTTCAGGCGGGTTCTAGAACCAAGTGGCCAACGGCCGTGTTGCTTGCGGGCACGTGATAAAAGCGGTGGCGCACGCGGGGCGGCGGGCCCATCGAGCGGCCGTCGGTCACGTCGGGCATGGCGCCGCGTGCGATCAGCCACATCACCAGTTCGATGCCTTCGCTGCCGGCCTCGCGCACGTAGTCGATGTGCGGCCTGGCGGCGCAGGCGGCCGGGTCGGCGATCATTTGATCGAGCCAGGCTTGGTCCCACTCGCGGTTGATCAGGCCGGCGCGTGCGCCCTGCAACTGGTGGCTCATGCCCCCGGTGCCCCAGATTTGCACGTTCAGCGGCGCGTCGTAGCTCTCGATGGCCTTGCGGATGGCCTGACCGAGCGCAAAGCAGCGCCACCCCGAGGGCGCCGGGTACTGCACCACGTTGACGGCGAACGGGATCACCGGGCAGGGCCAGGCGCCTTGGATCGGATCGCGCTCGCCGAACAGCAGCGACAGCGGCACCGTCAGGCCGTGATCCACCTCCATTTTGTTGACGAGGGTGAGGTCGAAGTCCTGCTGGATGACCGACTGCGCGATGTGCGCCGCCAGTTCCGGGTGCCCCTTGACCACCGGCACCGGGCGCGGCCCCCAGCCTTCGTCGGCGGGCTGAAATTGGGCCGCGGTGCCGATGGCGAAGGTGGGGATGAGGTCGAGGCTGAAGGCGGTGGCGTGGTCGTTATAGACCAGAAAGATGACGTCGGGCGGGTTCTCTCGTATCCACTGCTTGGACTGCTCGTAGCCCGCGAAAACCGGCTGCCAGTAGTCTTCTTGGGTTTTGTGCTGGTCGATGGCCACGCCGATGGCGGGCACGTGCGAGGTATAGACCGAGGCGGTGATGCGGGCCATGGTTCAGCTGCCTTTCTGCTGGGTTTGGTGGGCGGCCCCTTGCGGTTGGCGGTGGGGCTGTGCGTCGCCGTCTTCGCCCGGGTAGCGGTTGCCTTGGATCGAGCGGCCGCCCTTGACCATCATGTCGCGGTATTCCTGCTCGCTCATGCCGGTCATGGAGCCGGCCATTTGCTGGAAGCTTTTGCCGTCGGTGGCGCCGATTTTGGCCAGAAAGTAGATGTTGCCGCCGGTGCGCATGCACCAGTTGAGGTCGCGCGCCAGCACGGCCTGTTTTTGCTCCTCGGTCATGGGCCACTCGTCGAGGTAGGCGCGCTCGTCGGCCTTGAAGCGCTCGCGGTTCTCGGCCTTCATCAGGCTCATGCAGAACTGGTTGAGCCAGTAGCCTTTGCGGCTTTGCTCGGCATCAAAGATGATGGTGCCGGGCACGTTTTGATAGGGTTTGTCCAGAGCCATAGGTACACCTCAAGGAAAAATGAATCGCCGCCGGGCCGCCCCAAGGCGATTCGCAGCCCCTCGGGGGGCAGCGCAGGCGCGCAGCGACAAGCGTGGGGGCATCATTGATCTGCCCAGTAGAGGCGCATCGGGTTGTCCACCAGCAGCTGGCGCTGCAATTCGGGTGTGGGTGCGATGTGCGGGATGAAATCGACCAGCAGGCCGTCGTCGGGCATGTGGTCTTTGAGGTTCGGGTGCGGCCAGTCGGTGCCCCAGAGCACGCGGTCGGGAAATTCCTCTACCACCTTGCGCGCAAAGGGCACCACGTCGCGGTAGGCATTCGGTTCGCCGTCGAGCGCATTCGGACCCGTCAAGGAGAGTCGCTCGGGGCAGCTCACTTTGCACCACACGTTGCGGTGCTCGCGCATCAACCGGAGGAACAGCCCAAACTGCGGCCCGTCCACGGGCAGGCGCACATCGGGGCGGCCCATGTGATCCACCACCACGGTGGTGGGCAGGCTGGTGAAGAAATCCCACAGCTCGGGCAGATCGACCGCCTCGAAGTAGATGACCACGTGCCAGCCCAGCTTGGCGATGCGACCGGCGATCTCCAGCAGCTCGTCCTTGGGCGTGAAATCCACCAAGCGCTTGACGAAGTTGAAGCGCACCCCGCGCACGCCAGCCTCATGCAGGGCTTGCAGTTCCTCGTCGGTGACGCTGCGCCGCACCGTGGCCACGCCGCGCGCCATGCCGCCGCTGGCCAGGCAGGCATCCACCAAGGCGCGGTTGTCGGCGCCGTGGCAGGTGGCTTGCACGATCACGTTGCGCGCAAAGCCCAAGTGGTCGCGCAGGGCAAACAGTTGCTCTTTGCTGGCGTCGCAGGGGGTGTATTTGCGCTCGGGTGCGTAGGGAAAGTGCGCGCCGGGGCCGAAGACGTGGCAGTGGGCGTCCACGCTGCCGGGCGGCAACTGGAACCGTGGCTTGCTGGGGCCGGTGAACCAGTCGAGCCAGCCGGGGGTTTTGGTGTAGTCACCCGAGGTGGGTTTGCTCATGGGTGCTGCTCCAGGGGCGGCTCAATCCACATACCGCAACCCGGCCGCCGCCAATGGCTCGCGCATTTTGTACATGTCCAGCCCCAGCACCCCAGCCGCCAGCTGGTCGCGCTTGGCGCCTTCGTTGGCTTCGCGCTTCTGTGCCTCGGCTAGCGTTTTCGCCGCCAGGGTCTTGGGCACGCAGACCACGCCGTCGTCGTCGGCCACGATCACATCGCCCGGCGTCACGTAGGCGCCGGCGCACACGATGGGGATGTTCACCGAACCCGGCGTGGCCTTGATGGTGCCCTTGGACGACACGTAGCGGCTCCACACCGGGAACCGCATCTCGCGCAGGGTCTTGGTGTCGCGCACCCCGGCTTCGATGATCAGGCCGCGTGCGCCGCGCGCCATGAAGCTGCTGGCCAGCAGGTCGCCGAAGTAGCCGTCGCTGCAATCGGCGGTGACAGTGGCCACCACGATGTCGCCGGGCTGCAACTGCTCGGCGGCCACGTGCATCATCCAGTTGTCGCCGGGTTGCAGCAGCACGGTCACCGCCGTGCCGGACACATGCACGTCTTGCTGGATGGGGCGCATGTAGGGCTTCATCAGGCCCACGCGGCCCATGGCCTCGTGCACGGTGGCCGAACCCAGGGCGGCCAGTTGGTCGGCAACGGCCCGGTCGGCGCGGCTGATGTGGCGGTAAACGACGCCAAGTTCGTACATCTCACAGTCCTTTCTGCTTGAGGGCCGCGTCTAGGCGCGTGAACACCCGGCGCGCGTTGCCCTCAAAGACCTTGAAGCGCTGCTCCTCGGTGAGGTTGGGCGTGGCCGCCACGTAGCGCTTGGTGTCGTCGTAGTGGTGGCCGGTTTCGGGGTCGATGCCGCGCACGGCGCCGATCATCTCGCTGGCAAACAGGATGTTGTCCACCGGGATGACTTTGGTCAGCAAATCGATGCCCGGCTGGTGATAGACGCAGGTATCAAAAAACACGTTGCCCAGCAGGTGCTGTTGCAGCAGCGGTTTTTTCAGCTCCTGCGCCAGGCCCCGGTAGCGGCCCCAGTGGTAGGGCGCGGCCCCGCCACCGTGCGGGATGAGGAACTTGAGGGTGGGGAAGTCGGCAAACAGATCGCCTTGGAGCAGTTGCATGAAGGCGGTGGTGTCGGCGTTGATGTAGTGCGCGCCGGTGGTGTGGAAGCAAGCGTTGCAACTGGTGCTGACGTGGATCATGGCCGGCAGCTCGTGCTCGACCATTTTTTCGTAGATCGGGTACCAGTGGCGGTCGGTCAGAGGCGGGCTGTTCCAGTGCCCGCCGGAGGGGTCTGGGTTGAGGTTGATGCCCACGCAGCCGTAGTCGCGCACGCAGCGCTCGAGCTCGGGGATGCAGGTGGCGGGATCGACGCCAGGCGACTGCGGCAGCATGGCCACCGGCACGAAGTGCTGGGGGTACAGCTGGCTCACGCGCGCGCACAGTTCGTTGCAGATAGCAGCCCAGTCGGACGAGGTGCGCAGATCGCCCACGTGGTGCGCCATGAAGCTGGCGCGCGGGCTAAAGAGGGTCAGGTCGCTGCCGCGCTCGCGCATCTTGGCCAACTGGTTGAGCTCGATGGTCTCGCGGATTTCGTCGTCGCTGATCTTCAGCGCCTTGGGGTCGGCCACGATAGACGGGTCTTTGAGGGCAGCCATCTGCAAATCGCGCCAAGCCCCGAGCGCCGGCGGCGCGGTGGTGTAGTGGCCGTGGACGTCGATGATCAGGGGTGGGCGCGTTGGGTTGGGGGGCATGGTCGGCGGGCGGTATTGGGGGTGTGGGGGGATGGGCGGGTTTGGCGAAAGCTGGGCTCAAAGCGGCATCATGCCGTGGCGGCGCTTGCAGTCGGCGCTGGCCGGTGAGGCCAAAAACTGCAAACAGGCGCGCACGGCATCGGGCTGCGCGCTGGTCGCGCACACCCCAGCGGAAAAAACGGTTTCAATCGCGCAACCCGGCGGCAGGGTGCCCAGCAGGGCGATGCCCGGCAGCGGCAGCAATTCGCTCAGCTGCTGGAAACCCAGCTCCACTTCGCCGCTGGCCACCAAGCTGCCCACGGGCACCCCGGGTGGCGGCGTGATGATGCGCGGGCGCAGCGCCTCCAGCAGGCCCCAGCGCTCGAACAGCTCAAGCAGCGCCGTGCCGCTGGGCCCGGTAGAAACTCCGAGGCTGCGCGCCGCCTGCACCGCCTGGCGCAGCGCCGCTTCGCTGCCCACGTCGGGCTGCGGCGCACCGGCGCGCACCGCCAGCGCCACCGGGCTGCGCACCCAGTCGATCCGGCTGTCGGGGCGCACGTGGCCGCTGGCGATCAGGCGCTCGATCGCATCGGCAGCCAGCAGCACCGCGTCGAAGGCCTCGCCTGCTTGCACCCGGCGCGCCGCATCGACACCCCCGACCGACTCGAGCCGCAGCTCCAGCCCCGATTGGGCCTGATAGTCGCGCGCCAAATCGGCCAGCAGCAGCCGGGTGGCCATCGAAGAAATCGCGCGAATGGTTTGCGCCATGGGCAGAGGGTGTGCGCAGGGGGGTGAAGGCTGAATGTGTATCGAGGTCGATTATGTTGCGCACGGGCGGTGCCGGCAAGCGGGCGTGCGGCGCTAGCTGATATAAAAAATTGGCATTTCAGGCTGAAGGCTATCTAAAATCTGCCTATGGACTTGAAACAACTCGGCTACTTCGTCCGCGTCGCGGAATTGGGCAGCTTCACCAAGGCCGCTGCGGCGCTGCAAGTGGCGCAACCGGCTTTGAGCCGGCAGGTGCGGCTGCTCGAAGTGGAGCTGCGCCAAAGCCTGCTGCTGCGCAACGGCCGCGGCGCGGTGCCCACCGAAGCCGGGCAACTGCTGCTCGAGCACGGGCGCGGCATCCTGCACCAGGTGGAGCGGGCGCGCGAAGAGCTCGGTCGGGTGCGCGGCACCTTGGCCGGGCGGGTCGCCATCGGGTTGC
This sequence comes from Serpentinimonas maccroryi, assembly GCF_000828915.1. Taxonomy (NCBI): domain Bacteria; kingdom Pseudomonadati; phylum Pseudomonadota; class Betaproteobacteria; order Burkholderiales; family Comamonadaceae; genus Serpentinimonas; species Serpentinimonas maccroryi. Next base: position 819,129 of record NZ_AP014569.1, on the reverse strand, counting down.
CGCCTTCGCTGGCGCGGCTGGTTGCGGTGCCGCTCACGCGCCGCTTTCGCCAGCAACTGCCGCAAGCCCGGCTCTCGATCACCGAGGGGCTGTCGGTGAGCATGCAAGACGCGCTGCTCAATGGCCGGCTGGATCTGGCGCTGCTCTACAACGCGCAGCCGCTGCCCGAGCTTGAGTTGCAACCCCTGTTCGACGAAGAGCTGATGCTGGTGCAAGCCCACCCCGAGGCTGAGCCCCATGCGCCGTCAGGTGCAAGTTCACCGAACCTTTCCCTGCACCCTGCCCCGCTGCCCTTGGCCGAACTGGCCCAGCTGCCGCTGCTCATACCCACCCGCCCCAACGCGCTGCGCATGCACGTGGAGGTGGAACTGGCCAAGCTCGGCCTGCGCCCGCGCATCGCGCTCGAGATCGACGGCGTTGCCGCCATTCTCGATCTGGTTGCCGACGGCTTGGGCTGCGCCGTGTTGCCGCGCCATGCGGTGGCGGCATCGGGCCGGCCTGCGGCCTTTGCCATGCGTGCGATCGGCCCGCCGGCACTGCGCATACCGGTCGCGCTGGCCTGCAGCGCCCAACGCCCCAGCACCCTCACCCAGCACGCCGCGCGCGACCTGATCCTTCAAGTTTGCCCGCAGGGTCAGAACACGCTCAAGGCGTTGGCACGGTAGACGGTGCCGGGGGCGTGGCCGCAAGAGCGTATCCGGCCCGCCCGCCGCCGCCAGCGCGCGAGGAAATCGTGGGCTGATCCGTGGCGATCAAGCGGGTCGTCGCTTGGCAGATCGCGCAAGAGATGAAAGCCCAGCACTTGAGCAAGACCGCGCTGGCGCAGAAGATGCACACCAGCCGGGCGGCGCTGAATCGGCTTCTGGACGAGACCGACACCAGCCTGACGCTGACGACGCTCACCAGCGCTGCGAAGGCCTTGGGCAAAAACCTGCGCATCGAACTGGCTTGAGCACTTTCACAGAACGATCTCGCTAATTGGCATCATTCAGGCTATCCCCATGAATTCACGATCCACAGGGAGCACCCTAGAGCCTTCGAAAGCGACTTAGACCGGCTGCTCAAGCAGATGGCGCCCGATCAGGTGCTGGGGCTGGTGCAAGACCTGTACGCCGCCAGCAAGGACAACAAGTTTTTTCTGCACGGCCCGTGACGCAGGCATTTTTTGATGCGCTGGTGCAAATGTTCGAACAGGCGCTGAATATCGGGGGCACGAATCCGCCTTTCGTCCCCACGGGGGAATATCCGGTTGGCGCAGGGGACAACCTGGCCGCAGCCCCTCCGCTCCAATGCAAGAGCAGCCGCCTGATCTCGCCTGCCCATGAATCCGCGCGAACGGATTCTGCGCGACAAGCCTACAAGCCTAGTAGTGGCGTCTTGCACGGTGCTAGGTGACTCCAGACCCATGCCTTAAATTGCCCCCAGCATAATTGTTGGATATATAACAAGCTGTAACATAATACACAGTGCACCGACAATCAACCAAGGAGCCTTCCTTGAGCCACCTCGCTCTTTTCGTCAGCCTGCCCACCAAGGCATCGACCGGCCGCATGCGCGTCTGGCGTTCTGTCAAAGCGCTGGGCTGAGCGACGTTGCGCGACGGGGTCTATCTGCTGCCCGACTCGGCAGACCGTGCTGCGACGCTGGACGAAGTGGCGGCGCAGGCGTTGGAAGTGGGTGGCAGCGGCGAGGTCTATCGACTCTCGGGGTGTGACGAAGCCCAGGAGGCCGCGCTGCGCGCCCTGTTCGACCGGGGCGCGGAGTACGCCTGCATCGCCGAGGAGATCAAAGAGCTCGGACGGAGCCAGGCTTCCCTGGATGTCGCAGCTGCCGCGCGCAAGCTCCAGCCGCTTGTGCGCCGCTTCGAGCAGGTGACGCGCATCGACTTCTTCCCAGGCGAGGCGCAGCGGCAGACTTTGAGCCTGCTGGACGACCTGCGCGACGCGATCACCCGTCGCGTGTCTGCCGACGAGCCGACCGCCCGGCAGGCGGACATTCCGCGGCTGAACCGCGCCGATTATCAAGGCCGGACCTGGGCCACGCGGGCGCGTCCGTGGGTGGACCGACTCGCTTCGGCCTGGCTGATCCGGCGGTTCATCGACTCGGACGCGCGCATCGTCTGGCTCGGCTCGCCGGCCGACTGCCGGGACGGCTGGCTCGGCTTCGATTTCGACGGCACGGCCTTCAGCCACGTGGGCTCCAAGGTCACCTTCGAGACGCTGCTGGCGAGTTTCGGACTTGATTCCGCCCCCGCGCTGGTACGTCTGGGCGAGCTCGTGCATTGCCTGGATGTGGGGGGACTCCCGGTCGCGGAAGCGCTGGGCATCGAATCGCTGCTCGCCGGCTTGCGGGCATCTGAACCCGACGACGACACACTGCTTGCCCGCGCGTGCGAAGTTTTTGACTGGCTACTCAAGAGTTACGAGGACAAGACCACGTGAACGATCAGACCACAGCACACACCGCGCAGTTGCGCCCTGCCCACCCCACGTTCCGGGAGGCCTTCTTATACTGGCTCAAGCTCGGCTTCATCAGCTTCGGCGGCCCCGCCGGGCAGATCGCCATCATGCATCAGGAGCTGGTGGAGAAACGCCGCTGGATCTCCGAACACCGTTTCCTGCATGCGCTCAACTACTGCATGCTGCTGCCCGGTCCTGAGGCGCAGCAACTCGCCATTTACATCGGCTGGCTGCTGCACCGCACCTGGGGGGGCATCGTCGCCGGTGTCCTGTTCGTGCTGCCATCTTTCTTCATCCTGGCGGCGCTCACCTACGTCTACCTGGTCTTCGGTGACCTCACCTTTGTGCAGGGGGTGTTCAATGGCATCAAGCCGGCGGTGGTGGCCATCGTGGCGTTCGCCGCTTGGCGCATCGGCTCGCGCGCGCTGAAGAACTACGTGCTGTGGGCCATGGCCGCGTTGTCGTTCATCGCCATCTTCGCCTTGAAGATTCCCTTCCCCTACATCGTCCTAGCAGCAGGACTGCTGGGCGCCTTGGGCGGCAAGCTCATGCCGGACAAGTTCAAGGTGGGCGGCGGCCACGGCGCCAGCAACAAGCAATACGGCCCGGCGCTGATCGACGACGACACGCCGCCCATCGCCCATACGCGCTTTCGCTGGTCCTATCTCATCACCCTCCTGGTGGTGGCGCTGGCGCTCTGGACTGCGGCCATGTTGATGCTGCCGGCCGGCACCCTGAACGACATGGGCGAGTTCTTCACCAAGGCCGCGCTGGTCACCTTCGGCGGCGCCTACGCGGTGCTGCCCTTCGTCTATCAGGGCGGCGTGGAACACTACCAGTGGCTCACCGGCACCCAGATGATCGACGGCCTGGCCTTGGTTCAGACCATGCCGGGGCCGCTCGTCATGGTGGCGTCCTTCGTCGGCTTCGTCGGCGCCTGGACCAAGGAGATCTTCGGGCCGGATGCCTTGCTGCTGGCCGGCTTCGCGGGCGCCTCGGTGGCCACCTTCTTCACCTTTCTGCCCAGCTTCGTGTTCATCTTGGCCGGTGCCCCACTGGTGGAATCCACCCATGGCGACCTGAAGTTCACCGCGCCGCTCACCGGCATCACCGCCGCCGTGGTGGGCGTGATCCTCAACTTGGCGCTCATTTTCAGCTGGTACGTGTTCTTCCCCCATGCCACCGAGGTCGCGCCGTTCTCCGGCGGCTTCGAGTGGTTCTACGCACTGATCTCGGTGGCGGCCTTCATCGCGCTGTGGAAGTACAAGCAGGACGTCATTAAAGTGATCGGCGCCTGCGCCGCCATCGGCCTCGTCCATACCTACATCGTTTGAGGAGGAGGCAGCAAAGAATCCCGCCAGACCATTTTCAAGCCGTATCGCCTGATTGACCGTGTCACATGCAGCCAGGTCATCGTTTACCTGATTGCCGACGGACGCCGTGACATGCCATCCGTGCTTGCGCGCCGCCTGCTGGGCGCTTGACCCGCAGCAACCCTTGCGCGCGCTACCCAATCCAGACCGCCGGTTTTTCGGGCGACAACCGTCCGCCAGCAGACGGAGTCGGGCTGAAGCGGCCGCAGGTGCGGCCCGGTGGCGTTCAGCGCCCCAGAAACACCGCTGGGCGCCGCTGCGCAAAGGCGGCGCGCCCTTCGGCAAAGTCGGCGCTGCGCTGGGTATGGGCTTCGCGTTCGCGCCATGCGGTGGCGTTGTGCTCGCCCAAGGCGATTTCTTGCAGGCTTTGCTTCATGCCTTGCAGCGCCAGTGGAGCCAGTTGCACCAGGTTGTGGCACCAGCGCGCCACCTCGGTGGGCAGCGCCTCGGGTGCCACCAAGGCATCGAGGTAGCCTAGGCGCAGCAGTTCGTCGGCGCTCAAGGGTTGCGCCAGCAAGAATATGCGCCGCGCTGCACCCAGCCCGAGCCGCGCCACAAAGCGCTGCAAGCCGCCGGCGCAGTAGTGCAGCCCGAGCGCGGCCGCCGGCATGCGCAGCTCCATGCCCTGCACCCCGAGCCGGAAATCGCACGCCAGCGCCAAATCGGTGGCGCCACCATAGACGCTGCCGTTGAGGGCGCACAGCGTCACCGTGCGCGCGCGCGCCAGCGCCGCGCACACGCGCTCAAAGCCCTGCGGCCCTTGGCTGGCATCGGCCTCAAAGCCGCCCATGTGGTAGCCGGCGCTGAACACCGGCCGCTGCGGCTGCACCCGCGCCGCCAGCACCAGCACGCGCACCGCTGCATCGGCCTCGATGCTGTCTAAGTGTTGCAGGAGCACCTGCAAATCGGCATCGCTCAAGCTGTTGCGCTGCGCCGGGCGGTTCAAGGTAAGGGTGGCCACCCCGGCCTCGATGTGCAGCATGGGGCTGGAGGCGGCGGGCCAGTCGATCGGGTGGGCGTGGTCGGTCGGCATGGGTCAGACTTTGGTGTGCGCCGCGCATCATAGCCGGGCGGCGGCGGGTGGGCTGGGTGCGCTCGCAGCGCCATTGCGGCCGCAGGACGCCTAAGCAAGAGCGTACCCAGCTCGCCCGCCGCCGCCAGCGCGTGCAAGGAAATCGTGGGCTGATGACGGTTTTCCGCTGTTTTTCTGTACCAATTTTGATACACTCAAGGCCATGATTCAGCCCATCTTGGATGTCCGCTTTTTTGCTTCAAGCAGCGGCAATGAGCCTGTGCGCGAGTGGCTCAAGTCCTTGCCAGCCGCTGAGCGGCGCAGCATCGGCGCGGACATCAAGACGGTGCAGTTCGGCTGGCCGCTGGGGATGCCTTTGGTGCGCAAACTGGCCAAAGACTTATGGGAGCTTCGGGCGCACCTCGCAGATCGGATCGCCCGCGTCTTGTTCACCGTCGTCGGCCAAACGATGGTGTTGCTGCATGGCTTCATCAAGAAATCACAAGCCACACCCACCGATGAACTCGACATCGCCAAGCGGCGTTTGCAACAACTCAGGAGCGAATTATGAACCCACACATCGGCAGCAGCTTTGACGATTTCTTGGTCGACGAAGCGGTGCTGGAAGAAGCCACCGCCGTGGCGATCAAGCGGGTCGTCGCTTGGCAGATCGCGCAAGAGATGAAAGCCCAGCACTTGAGCAAGACCGCGCTGGCGCAGAAGATGCACACCAGCCGGGCGGCGCTGAATCGGCTGCTGGACGAGACCGACACCAGCCTGACGCTGACCACGCTCACCAGCGCCGCGAAGGCCTTGGGCAAAAGCCTGCGCATCGAACTGGCTTGAGTACTGGCGCCCCTTCTAGGCCAACCCGCCCGCACCGGGCAGATTTTTTTGCCCACCAGCCCTTGAAAGCGCGATCCAGCGCCCCATACTCAAATCTGAGTTTTCGCTCTGACCTTTTACTTGTACCAAAGCCGCGCCGCGCGCAACACCCCCTCGCACCAGCCGCCATGTCAGCCCATTCAGACCCCACCTACCAACGCCCCGAGCCCACCGCCCCTGCGCCCAGCGCCGCCGACGCCCCGGTTTCGCCCGAAGAGGCCGAGGCGGCTGCGGCCGCCGACGCCGCTGACGCTGCCGCCATGCAAACCAACCAAGCGCTGGAACTGGCGCGCCTGCAAGCCCAAAATGCCGAACTGGCCGAACAGTACCTGCGCAGCAAAGCCGAGATGGAAAACCTGCGCCGGCGCACCGACGATGAGGTGAGCAAGGTGCGCAAATTTGCCGTCGAAGCCTTTGCCGAAAGCCTGCTGCCGGTGCTTGACAGCCTGGAAGCCGGGCTGGCGGTGCAAGAGGCCACGGCGCAGCAGATACGCCAAGGGGCCGAGGCCACGCTGCTGCAGCTGCAAAGCGCGCTGGCGCGCCACAAGGTGCAGCCGATCGCGCCCGAGGCCGGCAAGCGCTTCGACCCGCACCAGCACCAAGCCATCGGCGTGGTGGCGGCCCCCGGGCAAGAGCCCAACACCGTGGTGGCGGTGCTGCAAAAAGGTTACTTGATCGCCGAGCGCGTGCTGCGCCCGGCCATGGTCACGGTCACGGCGCCCAAATAAGCCGTTTTTCATACCCCAAAACGAGATCGCCAAACCGCAGCGCTTGAAATCCGGCCCATCGGCCACATCTGCGCCGCAGTCGTTTTTATTTCAGCATTTTCAGACTCTAGGAGCCACACATGGGCAAAATCATCGGCATCGATCTGGGCACCACCAACTCGTGCGTCTCGGTCATGGAAGGCAACAGCACGCGCGTGATCGAAAACAGCGAGGGCGCGCGCACCACGCCCTCCATCGTCGCCTATCAAGATGACGGCGAGATTCTGGTTGGCGCCTCGGCCAAGCGCCAGGCCGTGACCAACCCCAAGAACACGGTCTATGCCGTCAAGCGCCTGATCGGGCGCAAGTTTGAAGAAAAAGAGGTGCAAAAAGACATCGGTCTGATGCCCTACAGCATCGTGCGCGCCGACAACGGCGACGCTTGGGTGGAGGTGCGCGGCAAGAAGCTGGCAGCACAGCAGGTGAGCGCCGAAATTTTGCGCAAGATGAAGAAAACCGCCGAAGACTACCTCGGCGAAAGCGTCACCGAAGCCGTGATCACGGTGCCGGCCTACTTCAACGACAGCCAGCGCCAAGCCACCAAAGACGCCGGGCGCATCGCCGGGCTCGATGTCAAGCGCATCATCAACGAACCCACCGCCGCCGCGCTCGCCTTTGGCCTCGACAAGCACGGCAAGGGCGACCGCAAGATCGCGGTTTACGACTTGGGCGGCGGCACCTTCGACATCTCGATCATCGAGATCGCCGACCTCGACGGCGAAAAACAGTTCGAAGTGCTCTCGACCAACGGCGACACCTTCTTGGGTGGCGAAGACTTCGACCAGCGCATCATCGACTACATCGTGACCGAGTTCAAGAAAGAACAAGGCGTCGATCTGACCAAAGACGTGCTGGCGCTGCAGCGCCTCAAGGAAGCGGCCGAGAAGGCCAAGATCGAGCTCTCCAACTCGACCCAGACCGACCTCAACCTGCCCTACATCACCGCCGACGCCTCGGGCCCGCGGCACCTCAACATCAAGCTCACCCGCGCCAAGCTCGAAGCGCTGGTCGATGAGCTGATCGAGCGCACCATCGCGCCGTGCCGCACCGCCATCAAAGACGCGGGCGTGAGCGTGGGCCAGATCGACGACGTGATTCTGGTCGGCGGCATGACGCGCATGCCCCGGGTGCAAGAAAAGGTCAAAGAGTTCTTTGGCAAAGAGCCGCGCAAAGACGTCAACCCCGACGAGGCGGTGGCCGTGGGCGCTGCGATCCAGGGCCAGGTGCTCTCGGGCGAGCGCACCGACGTGCTGCTGCTCGACGTCACGCCGCTGTCGCTGGGCATCGAGACCATGGGCGGCGTGATGACCAAGATGATCAGCAAGAACACCACCATCCCGACCAAGTTTGCGCAGGTGTTCTCCACCGCCGACGACAACCAGCCGGCGGTGACGATCAAGGTGTTTCAGGGCGAGCGCGAGATCGCCGCCGGCAACAAGCTGCTGGGCGAGTTCAACCTCGAGGGCATCCCGCCGGCACCGCGCGGCCTGCCGCAGATCGAGGTGAGCTTTGACATCGACGCCAACGGCATTTTGCACGTGGGCGCCAAAGACAAAGGCACCGGCAAAGAGAACAAAATCACGATCAAGGCCAACTCGGGCCTGACCGAGGCCGAAATCCAGAGCATGGTCAAAGACGCCGAGCTCAACGCCGCCGAAGACCACAAAAAAGTGGAACTGGTGCAGGCGCGCAACCAAGCCGACGCCTTGGTCAGTTCGGTGCGCAAGAGCCTGAAAGAGTACGGCGACAAGCTCGAGGCGGCCGAAAAAGAGTCGATCGAAGCCTCGATCAAGGCGGTTGAAGAAGCCGTCAAGGGCGAGGACAAGGCCGCCATCGAAGCCCGCAGCGCCGACCTGATGAGCGCGAGCCAGAAGCTGGGTGAGAAAATGTACGCCGACCAGCAAGCCAGCGCAGCGGCGGCAGGGGCCGCGGGTGCGGCCGGCGCTGGCGGCGACGCAGCGGGCGCGGGTGGTTCGCGCTCTGCCGCCGACAGCGACGTGATCGACGCCGAAGTGAAAGAAGTCAAGAAGGATTGATCCATCGCTGTAGTGCCGCGCCCCGAGCGCGGCCACGCAGCAGGCGCGCCGCCGCGACTCAGGGCCTCCACCGCCCGGGCGCGGCGTTTGCGCTGCATGACCAACCGGGTACCCAAATGGCCAAACGCGATTTTTACGAGATCCTGGGCGTGCCCAAGAGCGCCAGCGACGAAGACATCAAAAAAGCCTATCGCAAGCTGGCGATGAAGCACCACCCCGACCGCAATCAGGGTGCAGCGGCCAAGGCGGCCGAAGAAAAATTCAAAGAGGCCAAAGAGGCCTACGAGATGCTGAGCGATGCGCAAAAGCGCGCCGCCTACGACCAGTATGGCCACGCCGGCGTCGATCCAAACATGCGCGGCCCCGGTGGCGGGACCGAAGGTTTTGGCGGCTTTTCCGAGTCCTTTGGTGACATTTTTGGCGATATTTTTGGCGGCCAACGCGCCGGCGCCGGGCGCGGGCGGCAGGTCTATCGCGGCAGCGATCTGTCGTACGCGATGGAGGTCACGCTCGAAGAAGCCGCCAACGGCAAAGACGCCGAAATCCGCATCCCGAGCTGGGACGACTGCGGCACCTGCAACGGCAGCGGCGCCAAGCCGGGCACCAGCGTCAAAACCTGCCCGACCTGCAACGGCGCTGGCGTGGTGCAAATGCGGCAGGGTTTTTTCAGCGTGCAGCAAACCTGCCCGCACTGCCACGGCAGCGGCAAGATCATCCCCGAGCCCTGCACCGCCTGCGGTGGCCAAGGCAAGGTTAAGAAGTTCAAAAAGCTCGAAATCAAGATCCCACCCGGCATCGACGACGGCATGCGCATCCGCTCCAGCGGCAACGGCGAACCCGGACGCAACGGCGGCCCGGCGGGCGATCTGTACATCGAAATCCGGCTGCGCAAGCACGACTTGTTCGAGCGCGAGGGCGACGACCTGCACTGCCACGTGCCGGTGAGCATCACCACCGCCGCGCTGGGCGGCGAGATCGCCGTGCCCACGCTGACCGGCAAAGCCAACATCGACATCCCCGAAGGCACCCAGCACGGCAAGACCTTTCGCTTGCGCGGGCGCGGCATCAAGGGCGTGCGCTCGAGCTACCCGGGCGATCTGTACTGCCACGTGAATGTCGAAACCCCGGTCAAGCTCACCGAACACCAGCGCCGGCTGCTGCGCGAGCTCGACGAATCGTTCCAGAAAAACGGCAACAAACACAGCCCGAACGACAAGGGCTGGTTCGAGAAAGCCAAGGCGTTTTTCTCCTGATTTTGTGATCAAATGGGCGCATGAGCGTCCAAGTCACTTTCCTGGGCGGCGCCGGCACGGTCACCGGCTCCAAGTTTTTGGTGCAGCACGCGGGCCGAAGCCTGCTGGTCGATTGCGGCCTGTTTCAGGGCTATAAGCAGTTGCGGCTGCGCAACTGGGCCGCACTGCCCGTGGCGCTTGGCGGCATCGACGCCGTGGCCCTCACGCACGCGCACCTCGACCACAGCGGCTACCTGCCGCTGCTGGTGCGCCAGGGCTACCGCGGCCCGGTCTGGTGCACGCCGGGCACGCGCGACCTGTGCCGCATCCTGCTGCCCGACAGCGGCCACATCCAAGAAGAAGACGCCCAGTTCGCCAACCGCAAGGGTTTTTCCAAACACCAGCCGGCGCTGCCGCTCTACACCGAGCAAGACGCGCGCAAGTGCCTCAAGCAGCTGCACAGCGTAGCGCCACTGCGCTTGTTCGAGCCGCTGCCGGGCTGGCAGGCGCGTTTTCATGGGGCCGGACATATTTTGGGCGCTTCCAGCCTGTACCTCGAAGTCGGGGGGCGGCGGCTGCTGTTTTCCGGCGACCTCGGGCGCTGCGACGACCTGCTCATGTTCCCGCCCGAAGCCCCACCGGGGGCGGATGCGGTGTTCGTCGAATCCACCTACGGCAACCGCGAGCACCCCAGCGAGAACCTGGTCGATGAAATGGCCGCGCCGCTGCAGCGCGTGGCGGCACGGGGCGGCACCGTGGTCGCCCCGGTGTTTGCGGTCGGGCGCGCGCAGGCGCTGCTGCACGCCATCGTCGTGCTCAAGCAACAGGGGCGCATTCCCGCATCGCTGCCGGTGTACCTCGACAGCCCGATGGCGATCGAGAGCACCGAACTGTTTACCCAGCACTTGGGCGAGCATCGCCTGAGCGCGGCCGAATGCAGCGCCATGGCGCGCGCCGCCACCATGACGCGCAGCGCCGACCAGTCGAAGGCCATTGCGCGCCAGCACGGCCCGAAAATCATCCTGTCGGCCAGCGGCATGGCCACCGGTGGCCGCGTGCTGCACCACCTGCAGTTGTATTTGGGCGACCACCGCAACTTGGTGCTGCTCACCGGCTTTCAGGCCGCCGGCACGCGCGGGGCCACGCTTGCCCAGGGTGGCAGCAGCCTGCGCATCCACGGCCAAGACTGGCCGGTGCGCGCCGAGGTGCTGCAACTGCACGCCTCGTCGGCGCACGCCGACGCGCCGCAGCTGCTGAACTGGCTGCGCGCCATTCCCGGCCAGCCGCAACGCGCCTTTGTCATCCACGGCGAACCCGAGGCCGCCGACACGCTGCGCCGCCGCATCGAAACCGAGCTGCGCTGGAGCGCGCTGGTGCCCGAACACGGCTCGACTTGGGACGTTTGAGGCCCCTCTGCCCGAGCGCACGCCGCCCTTGCGAATCGCGACCCGTCCGCAGCCCGACCCGCAGCCCCGACCACCGCTCCACCCGCAACCCCGCATGAACACCCCGTCCAGCACCGCACCCGCCACCCCCACCACCCCAGCCACCAACGCCGCGCTGATGGCGCGCCGCCGCGCCGCCCTGCCCGCTGGGCTGGGCCAGACCTACGAGGTGTTCGTCGAGCGCGCCGACAACGCCGAAGTCTGGGACGTGCAAGGCCAGCGCTACATCGACTTTGCGGGCGGCATCGCCGTGCTCAACACCGGGCACCGGCACCCGCGCATCGTGCAGGCGGTCAAGGCGCAGCTCGACCAGTACCACCACACCTGCTTTCAGGTGCTGGCCTACGAGCCCTACGTGGAACTGGCCGAGCGCCTGATTGCCCTCGCGCCGGGAGACTTTGCCAAAAAAGCCTTTTTCCTTTCCACCGGGGCCGAGGCGGTTGAAAACGCGGTCAAGATCGCGCGCGCCGCCACCAAGCGCTCGGCGGTGATCGCCTTTGGCGGCGGCTTTCATGGCCGCACCCTGCTCGGGATGGCGCTCACCGGCAAGGTGGCGCCCTACAAAAGCGGCTTTGGGCCTTTTCCGGCCGAGATTTACCACGCCGAATTCCCCAACCCGCTGCACGGCGTGAGCGTGGCCGACGCGCTGCGCTCGCTCGACCACCTGTTCAAGTACGACCTCGAGCCCGCGCGCGTGGCCGCCATCATCCTCGAGCCGGTGCAGGGCGAAGGCGGCTTTTACGTGGCCCCACCCGAGTTTGCCCAAGCCCTGCGCGCGCTGTGCGACCAGCACGGCATCGTGCTCATCGCCGACGAAATCCAGACCGGCGCCGGCCGCACCGGCACCTGGCTGGCGTGCGAGCAGTGGGGGCCGCAGGCCTGCCCCGACCTGATCACCATGGCCAAGTCGATGGCTGGCGGCTTTCCGCTGTCGGCCGTGATCGGCCGCGCCGACCTGATGGACGCCCCCGCCCCCGGCGGCTTGGGCGGCACCTACGCCGGGCACCCGCTGGCCTGCGCGGCCGCGCTGGCGGTGCTCGATGTGTTCGAGCAAGAGCAGCTGTTGCCGCGCGCGCAAGCCGTGGGAGCGCGGCTGCGCGCCGGCTTGCAGGCGCTGGCAGCGCTGCACCCCGAAATCGGCGATGTGCGCGGCCTAGGGGCCATGCTGGCGATCGAGCTGTTTGCGCCCGAGCCCGCTGCACATTCCGCCGCACACCCCGCCTCCCACCCCAGCCAGCGCCAGCCCGACCCCGAACTCACACGCCGCGTCTGTGCCGAAGCGCTGGCGCGCGGGCTGGTGCTGCTCTCGTGTGGCCTGTACGCCAACGTGATCCGCATCTTGGTGCCGCTCACCGCCTCCGATGCCCTGCTCGACGAAGGGCTGGCGCTGCTGGGTGCGGCGCTGGCGGCGGCCAAGGGCGCAGCAAAGCCCGAATAAGTCGCTTGCCGCCCCCACAAGCCCTTAAACCACCTGCCCCGCTCAGCCTCTCAGCCCCCGGCCCCACAACCAGTGGTCGAGCGAGTACCTCCCGGCGCCGCGGCCCAGCAGGTAAAGCAGCGCCGCGGCCCAAGTCAAATGGGTCGGCCAAGCGTCTGGGTAGACCCAGAACTGAATCACCGCCGTCATGCACAACAGGCCCAGCGCGGCCCAGCGCGTGCCCAAACCCAGCACCAGCAGCAGCGGCAACAGGTGTTCGGCGTAGGTGGCCAAGTGCGCGGCCCACAGCGGCGGGATCAGTGGCAGGGCGAATTCGTGCTCGAACAACAGCAGCGCCGACTCGTTGACTTGCAACCAGCCATCGACCTTGGTGCGGCCCGAGAACCAGAAAATCCCGGCCAAGCCAAAGCGGCAGGCCAAGGCGATGAGCGCGTGGCTGATCCAGCGCTCCAGACTATCGGTAATGGCATGGGTGTTCAGATGCGTTGCTCTGGCTTGGGTGTTCATGTGCATGGCTTGGTGTTGGGGGGTTGGCAAAAAGCGCCTAGGCTCAGCAGGGTATGCAAGGTCTGGGCCGGATGCGGGTCGGGGCTGTGGTGGGTGTCCGGCTGGACCTCGAGTGCCGCCGCCATTGCCACCCCCAAAGAGTGACCTTGGGCGCAGGCGGCAAGCAAGGCGGCACCCGATGCGCTCAGCGGTTGCCACTGCACCGCCCCGGTTGCAGCGCGCGCAAACAGCAGGCCGTCGCCCTGCCAGTGCGGCGGATTGGGGTCGTCCCAGTGCTCGCGCGCGGCACGCCAGAGGCTGCCGATGGGCAACTCGGCAAACCAGGCCCAGCGCGTGGCCGGGTGCAGGTGCAGGCGCCGCTCGGCCAGAGCGGTCACCGCCAGGGCCTGCAAATTTTCGGGCCACAGGTGTGGGGCATCGGCGGCGGCGTGGCTTTGGCTCCAGAGCCGGTCCAGCCGCGCCACACCGGGCAGGTAGGGCAAGCCGCGCACGGCTTCGCACTGCGCCAAAAAATCCGCAAAACCCTCGCCGTAGTGCAGCAGCCGGCTGTCGCTGGGCGGCTGCGCGTGCACATATTCGATCGCGCAGGCGCTAAAACACGCTTCGCCGATGAGCGTCTGCACGGCCGGAAAATTGGCTTGCAGCGCATCCACGCAGCCCTTGAGCACTGTGTTGCGATAGACCCGCCAACCGGGCTGGGTTTGCCAGTCGGGCCGGGTTTGAAGCCCGGCCGCAGCGTTGGCTAGCGGCTCCGGCGCCCACAGCGCCGCCCAGAAGGCGTGCTGGAAGCTGTTCAAATCAAGCTGCTGCATGGGTCGCTCCCAGTCGAAACGCTTGCCTGCCCCGTGCGGCCCCGGCCAAAGCCATACCGGGCAATCCTGCTGCCTGCGCCGCCTGCCAGCCAGCGGCCTGCAGCCCGCGCTGAGCGCGCTCGCGCTCCTGCAGCAGCTCGTCAAAGGCTGGCACGTCGCCATCGCGCTCGATCAGGGTGGGGCGCGGCCCGATGCGCTCGATCAGGCGCTGGTAGAGCCGCCAGACGCCCTCCGACACCGGCGTCGCGTGCGCATCCACCCACAGCGCCTCACCGATCAGGGGGTCGGCTTGATGGCCTGCCAGATGAATCTCGAGCACCGCATCGGGGTCAAAGGCGCACAGCAGCGGCCACGGGTCGAAGCCGAGGTTGTGCGCCGACACACACACGTTGTTCACGTCCAGCAGCAGGCCGCAGCCGCTGCGCCGCGCCGCGCCAGCGTGTTCAGAAAATCGGCCTCCTCCCACTCGTGCCCCGGCAGATGCAGGTAGTGTGAGGGGTTTTCGATTGCGATGCGCCGCTGCAAGCGCTCCTGCACCTGGTCGATGCGCCGCTCCAGCCGCGTCAGCGCCTGGCGGTTGCGCAAGATCGGCAGCAGATCGGGGGCGTAATGCCCATCCAGCACCGACCACGCCAGATGCTCCGACACCAGCGCCGGCTGCACCCGTTCGCACAGGGCAGCCAAGCGCTCTAGGTGCTGCACATCGGGCTCATCGGGACCGGCAAGGGACATCGACACCCCGTGCAGCGACAGCGGATGGCGCTCGCGCACCGCCTCCAGCCACGCCAGCCGCGGCCCGCCCTCGACCAAGTAGTTCTCTGGGTGCACCTCAAACCACAGGCCACTGGTGCGGCTCGAAGGCAGGGCACAGGCGGCATCGTAATGTTGCGGCTTCAGGCCCAAGCCCGCGCCCAAGCCCGCGCCCAAACCTGCGCCCAAGCCCGCCCCCAGCCCCGCCCCCAGCCCCGCGCCAAGCCCGGTTCCAGGCTTGGCAGGTGCGGCATTTTGGGTCGCATCCATAGCGGCCACTTAGCGCGCCCGGATCAGGAACGGATGGGCGTGAGCGAACCCATGCCGGTGGGCGTTTTGATCGAGGTGCAGGTGCCCGCCGGCACGTACTTCCAGGCGTTGCCTTGGTAGTCGGTGCGTGAGCTGCCCGCGCAACTGGTGCCGGGGCCGGCAGCGCAGTCGTTCTTGCCCGCCATCGACACGCCATAGCAGCGCTCTTGCGCCACGCGCTGAGTGGTGTTGCTGCGGTCTTGCGCCACCACAACGGTGGCGGTCAGGGCCGTGAAAGCGGCCAGGGTGGCCACGGCGGCCAGCGATTTTCCAAGGGTGTTGGTGTTCATCAAAAAAGCTCCATGCTTTGGGTGGTTGAAGTGCCCGGCCGTGGCGTCCATTGCTAGGCCGTGGCGCCTGCTAGTTCGCTTGGCCACAGCGATTGGTTACAGTGCGGGCAGAAAAAATAATTTTTTGCAACGCTGTAACCTTGGGCCTGCATGCAACGAACTAGCAACATGACTGCAACCGAGCACGAACTGCGCGGCTTGCTCCTGCTGGGGCTGGATGGGGATGGCCCCGCCTACCACCAGTTTCTGCATCGGATCACACCCTTGCTGCGCGGTTATTTTCGTCATCGTTTAAACAAGTTACCAGATGAAGTTGAAGATTTGGTTCAGGAAACCTTGATGGCCATACACACCCAACGCCACACCTACCGGCGCAGTGAGCCGCTGACCGCTTGGGTGCACGCGCTGGCGCGCTACAAGCTGGTCGATCTGTGGCGCCGCCGCTCCCGCCACGAAGCGCTCAACGAGCCGCTGGACGAGGATCTGGCGCTGTTTGCCGGCAGCGACCAAAGCCCATACGAGAGCGCGCACGACAGCGCACACGAAACCCGGCGCGACCTGGCGCGACCTGGCGCTGCTGCTCGAAGCCCTGCCTGAGCACCAGCGCCTGCCGATCGTGCACACCAATGGTGAGCGCCTTGGGTGCCGCCCTGCTGTGGCGCCTAGCGCACCCCGGGATGCGAGCGGGCACCCTGGCTTGGGCGGTGCTGCTGCCGGTGGCGTTGCTGTGGCTGTGGGCGGCATGGGTGCTTTGGCAGGCAGCGCCAGCGCAGCGGCTCGATCTGTTGCTGGGCCAAACTTGGCGCGTGTGCAGCCTCAACATCGTACTCACCGCCCTGCCCTTGGGGCTGGGGCTATTTTGGGCCCTGCGCGGGCTGGCCCCCACGCAACCGGTCGCGTGCGGCGCCGCTGCGGGGTGGCTGGCTGGCGCGTTGGCGGCGCTGCTTTATTCGCTGCACTGCGCCGAAATGGCCGCCCCCTTTCTGGCCGTCTGGTACGTGCTGGGCATGGCGGCCTGCGCCGGCCTAGGGGCGGCGCTGGGAGCGCGCAGCTTGCGCTGGTGAGGATATTGGGCAGGGGACGGCCTGCCCGGCAGCGCCATGAACGGGTGGAGTGGGCAGCGTGCAGCGATTGGCAATCAGGCGACACCGCGCATCTGCGCCAGACGCTAAACTTGGCCCGTCGGTGCGCCGGGCGACGGCGTGCAGCGATTCCACCTGCGAGCCCCTCATGCCCACCCCATCCTCCAGCCCCCGCTTCGATTGGTCCGACCCCTTTCTACTCGATAGCCAGCTCAGCGCCGACGAGCGCGCCGTGCGCGATGCCGCCCGTGCCTACTGCCAAGAAAAACTGCTACCACGGGTGCAACTGGCCTTTCGCAACGAAAGCACGGACCGATCCATCTTCAACGAAATGGGCGCGCTCGGCCTGCTGGGCCCCACCATTCCCGAGGCCTACGGCGGCGCTGGCCTGAACTACGTCAGCTACGGGCTGGTGGCGCGCGAGGTCGAGCGCGTGGATTCGGGCTACCGCTCGATGATGAGCGTGCAAAGCTCGCTGGTGATGGTGCCGATCTACGAATTTGGCACCGAGGCGCAAAAGCAGCAATACCTGCCCAAGCTGGCCCGCGGAGAGTGGGTGGGCTGCTTTGGCCTGACCGAACCCAACCACGGTTCCGACCCCGGCGGCATGGTCACCCGCGCCAAGAAAGTGCCCGGCGGTTACGCGATCAGCGGCGCCAAGACGTGGATCACCAACTCCCCGATCGCCGACGTATTCGTGGTCTGGGCCAAGGACGATGAAGGCGCCATACGCGGCTTCATCCTAGAAAAAGGCTGGAAAGGCCTGAGCGCACCGACCATCCACGGCAAGGTGGGCCTGCGCGCCAGCATCACCGGCGAGATCGTGATGGAAGACGTGTTTTGCCCCGAAGCCAACGCCTTCCCCGATGTGCGCGGCCTCAAGGGCCCGTTCACCTGCCTCAACAGCGCCCGCTACGGCATCGCTTGGGGCGCGCTGGGTGCGGCCGAAGACTGCTGCGCCCGCGCGCGCCAGTACGTGCTCGAGCGCCAGCAGTTCGGCCGCCCCTTGGCCGCCAACCAGCTGATTCAAAAGAAGCTGGCCGATATGGTGAGCGAAATCGCGCTCGGTCTGCAAGGTTGTCTGCGCCTAGGGCGCCTGAAAGACGAAGGCCAGGCCGCCATCGAACTTACCAGCCTACTCAAGCGCAACAGCTGCGGCAAGGCGCTTGACATCGCCCGCCAAGCGCGCGATATGCTCGGTGGCAACGGCATCAGCGACGAATACGGCGTGGCGCGGCACCTGGTCAACCTCGAAGTGGTCAACACCTACGAGGGCACGCACGACGTGCACGCCCTCATCCTTGGGCGCGCCATCACGGGCATCGCCGCTTTTGCCAACTGAGAGACTGAGAGCCAAACGCCCCATGCCCCCTGCCCCCTTCAGCGCCAGCCCCGCCGCCGCGCCGCCGCGGCCACTCGAGGGCGTGCGCGTGCTCGACCTCTCGCGCGTGCTCGCCGGCCCTTGGGCAGCACAGATACTGGCCGACTACGGCGCCGACGTGATCAAGGTCGAGCGCCCCGGCTGCGGCGACGACACCCGCGCCTGGGGCCCGCCCTGGTGGGGCGAAGGCGAGCAGCGGCTATCGGCCTACTTCGTCTGCGCCAACCGCGGCAAGCGCTCGGTGGCCATCGACCTGACCCAGCCCGAAGGCATCGAGCAGGTGCGCCAGCTCGCGCGCGAGGCCGACGTGCTGATCGAAAACTACAAAGTCGGCCAACTGGCGCGCTATGGGCTGGATGCGCCCAATCTGCAGGCCCTCAACCCGCGCCTGATCTACTGCTCCATCACCGGCTACGGCCAGACGGGCCCGCTCTCGCCCCGCGCCGGTTACGACTTTGCCATCCAAGCCGAAGGCGGCCTGATGAGCATCACTGGCAACCCCGACGGCGAGCCGCAAAAGGTGGGCGTGGCGGTCTCCGATCTGCTCACCGGCGTCTATGCCTGCAGCGCCAT
This sequence comes from Serpentinimonas maccroryi, assembly GCF_000828915.1. Lineage (NCBI taxonomy): Bacteria > Pseudomonadati > Pseudomonadota > Betaproteobacteria > Burkholderiales > Comamonadaceae > Serpentinimonas > Serpentinimonas maccroryi. The sequence goes on along the minus strand of NZ_AP014569.1, from coordinate 800,778 downwards.
CTTGGCCGCGCTGCACGAGCGCGGGCGCACCGGGCGCGGGCGCGTGATCGACGCCGCCTTGTTCGACGTGCAAGTGGCCATGCTGGCCAACCAAGCCAGCAACCAGCTCATCGGCGCCACCCGGCCCAGCCGCATGGGCAACGCGCACCCCAACATCGTGCCCTACCAGGTTTTTGCCACCCGCGACGGCCACCTCGTGCTGGCCGTGGGCAACGACGCCCAGTTCAGCCGCCTGTGCGAGGCCATCGGCCAGCCGCTGCTGGCGCGCGACCTGCGCTTTGGCACCAACCCGGCGCGGGTGCAACACCGCCAGGAGCTGATCGAGCTCATCGGCCCGGTGCTGCGCCAGCGCGACACCGCCGACTGGCGCGCGCTGCTCGATGCGCTGGGCATCCCCTGCGCCCCCATTTTGGACGTGGCGCAGGTGCTCGAGCACCCACAAGTGGCGGCGCGCGGCCTGATCATCCCCGCGCAAGCGGCGCCGGAGGACGGCGCGCCCGGCACCCCGCCCGCGCTGGCGCACCCGATCCTGCTCGACGGCCAGCGCCCTTGCGCCGCACTGCCCCCACCCACACTCGGCCCCGCGCACACGCACTGGCAGCCGCTGCCGGGCACCTAACCCCCAAACGAGCGCATCAGCCACCCCATGTCCATGACTATGCCCACCCCCACCGCCTGCCCCTTGAGCCTGCTGCGCGACCCCAGCCTGCTCAAAACCGACGCCCTGATCGACGGCCGCTGGGTGCCCGGCAGCCAGCGCTTTGACGTGCACGACCCCGCCACCGGGGCCAAGCTGGCCGATGTCGCCAACCTCGGACCGGCCGAGGCCCAGCAGGCGATCGACGCCGCCCACGCCGCTTGGCCGGCCTGGCGCAACCAAACCGCCAAGCAGCGCAGCCAGATTTTGCGCCGCTGGTTCGAACTGCTGCTGGAGCACCAAGACGATCTGGCGCGGCTCATGACCGCAGAACAAGGCAAACCCTTGGCCGAAACCCGGGGCGAAGTCGCGTATGGGGCCAGCTTCGTCGAATGGTTTGCCGAAGAAGCCAAGCGCGTCAATGGCGAAACCCTGCCGCAGTTTGACCCGAATCGGCGCCTGCTGGTGCTCAAGCAGCCCATCGGCGTCTGCGCCGCCATCACGCCTTGGAACTTTCCGCTGGCCATGATCACGCGCAAAGTGGCGCCGGCGCTGGCGGCGGGCTGCCCGGTGATCGTCAAACCGGCCGAACTCACGCCCCTGACCGCGCTCGCCGCCGCCGAACTGGCCCAGCGCGCCGGCCTGCCGCCGGGCGTGCTCAACGTGCTCAGCGCCGACAGCGCGCGCTCGATCGCCATCGGCCAGGTGCTGTGCGCCAGCGACACCGTGCGCCACCTGAGCTTCACCGGCTCCACCGAAGTCGGGCGCATCCTGATGGCGCAGTGCGCGCCGACGGTGAAAAAGCTCGCGCTCGAACTCGGCGGCAACGCGCCCTTTATCGTCTTTGACGACGCCGACCTCGACAGCGCCGTCGAAGGCGCGCTGGCCAGCAAATACCGCAACGCCGGCCAGACCTGCGTCTGCGCCAACCGCTTTTATGTGCAAGCTGGCATCTACGAAGCCTTTATACAAAAATTCGCGGCCCGGGTCGGCACGCTGCAAGTGGGCAACGGCTTTGCCGAAGGCGTGGCCATCGGGCCGCTGATCGAACCCGCCGCGCTCGACAAGGTGCAGCGCCACCTCGACGACGCGCAGGCCCAAGGGGCGCGCGTGCTGGTGGGTGGGCAGCGCCTGAGCGCGCTGGGCAGCGGCCAGTTTTTTGCCCCCACCGTGCTCGCCGACTGCCACGCCGCCATGCTGTGCGCGCGCGAAGAAACCTTCGGCCCGCTGGCCCCGGTGTTCCGCTTCGAGAGCGAACAAGAAGCCATCGCCGCCGCCAACGCCACCGAATTTGGGCTGGCGAGCTACTTCTACAGCCGCGACGTGGGCCGCATCTGGCGCGTGAGCGAGGCGCTGGAGTACGGCATGGTGGGCGTCAACGTCGGCATCTTGGCCACCGAACACGTGCCCTTTGGCGGAATGAAACAGTCGGGCCTCGGGCGCGAGGGTTCGCACCACGGCATCGACGAATACCTGGAGCTCAAGTACGTCTGCGTGGGTGACGTGCTGCGTTGAACCGCACCTGCGCGGCCCGTCAGACGCGCTCGAGCACCAGCGCGATGCCCTGCCCCACGCCGATGCACATGGTGCACAGGGCATAGCGGCCGCCCGTGGTGTGCAGGCGGTTGACGGCCGTGGTGGCCAACCGCGCCCCGCTGGCTCCCAGCGGATGCCCCAGCGCAATCGCACCGCCCCAAGCATTGACGCGCGGGTCGTCGTCCTGCAGGCCTAGCAGGCGCAGCACCGCCAGGCCTTGGGCCGCGAAGGCTTCGTTGAGTTCGATCACCTCGATTTGCTCCAGCGTCAGCCCGGTCTGGCGCAGCACCTTCTGCGTCGCCGGCACCGGGCCGATGCCCATGAGGCGGGGCGCCACCCCGGCGCTGGCCATGCCGACGATGCGGGCCTTCGGTGTCAGGCCCTGCTGGGCAGCGGTGGCTTCGTCGGCCAGCAGCAAGGCGCACGAACCGTCGTTGACGCCGCTGGCGTTGCCGGCCGTGACGCTGCCATCGGGCCGCACCACGCCCTTGAGCTTGGCCAGCGCCTCGAGGCTGGTTTTGCGCGGGTGCTCGTCGGTATCGACGACGACCGGGTCGCCCTTCTTTTGCGCGATGACAACGGGGCAGATCTCGCGCGCTAAGTGGCCGGCCTCGATGGCGGCCACGGCCTTGAGCTGGCTGGCCAGGGCCATGCGGTCTTGGGCTTCGCGCTCGATCTGGAATTCCAGCGCCACGTTCTCGGCGGTCTCTGGCATGGAGTCCACGCCGTACTTGTCTTTCATCAGCTTGTTGATGAAGCGCCAGCCAATCGTGGTGTCGTACACCGCGTTGGCGCGGCTGTAGGCGCTTTCGGCCTTGGGCATGACGAACGGCGCGCGGCTCATGCTCTCGACGCCACCGGCGATCATCAGCGTGGCTTCGCCGGCCTTGATGGCGCGCGCAGCGCTGCCCACGGCATCGAGGCCCGAGCCGCACAGGCGGTTGATCGTCGCCGCAGCCACCTCGAGCGGCAGACCCGCCAGCAGGCTGCTCATGCGAGCGACGTTGCGGTTGTCTTCGCCGGCCTGATTGGCGCAGCCATAGAGCACGTCGGTCACAGCAGCCCAGTCCACTTTGGGGTTGCGCGCCATCAGCGCCTTGAGCGGAATGGCGCCCAGGTCGTCGGTGCGCACCGACGCTAGGGCGCCGCCGTAGCGGCCGATGGGGGTGCGGATGGCGTCGCAGATGTAGGCTTGGGTCATGTGCAATCTCCGTCAGGGTTTAGGGCACGAGCAAAGGCGTGAGGTCGGCCAGAGGCGCTCAAGCGGGTGGGGGGCGGGCTGCCGGTGCCGAGGGCCTCATGGGTCGGTGGGATTACCATGGGATGGCCCTGTCGCCCAGGGCTGACTTGCAAAGGCCATTGTTGCTGATTGGCCGATAGACGTGAAAAAGCCCGGACCTTGCGGTACCGGGCTTTGATCGTTTGTTGGTCGGCGTGGCGGGATTCGAACTCGCGACCCCTTGCACCCCATGCAAGTGCGCTACCAGGCTGCGCTACACGCCGAAGGTCAAATTCTAGCATGCTGCGAAGGACTGCTGCGCGCAGCCTCCCGGGAACGCTAGCACGGCTGGTCCAACAAACGGCGTATCGCCAGCAGCTCGGTGCGCACGGTGGCCCAGTTGGTCAAGGCCTGGGTGGAACCCACCGCAGCTTCTTCGTTGTCGGCGGGGTCAAAATCCGGGGAATTTTCGTGCTCCAGCTCCATGTGCGCCAAGGTGCAAGCCCCGCTGCGGCGCTGCTCGCGCTCCTGTTGCACCTGTTCTTGCAAGCGGTTGCGAGCACCCTGGATGGTGAAACCCTGCTCGTACAGCAGCTCGCGGATGCGGCGGATCATCAACACCTCGTGGTGCTGGTAGTAACGCCGGTTGCCGCGCCGCTTCATCGGGCGCAGTTGCGTGAACTCCTGCTCCCAATAACGCAGCACGTGCGGCTTGACGCCACACAGCTCGCCCACCTCACCGATGGTGAAGTAGCGTTTGGCCGGGATGGGAGGCAGCTCCGTGATCATGGCGTATCAGCGTTCTAAATCGTAAAGCTGCGAATCTACCCGAAGCGCGGGCCAAAGCATAGGCTGCCGGGCCCAGAAAAACCCGCAGCTTGCACAAAATCGCCTATTGCCATCACGCTGCAAGGGTTATCAAAAAAGACTTGCGCAGTTTAGTGCGAATCATTATCATCCGCCCAATCCCTCAGGAGCCCATCCATGATCGTCTGTGTATGCCGCCGGGTCAGTGACAAGACCATCGCCGCCTGCGCCCAGCAAGGCGAAGGCTTCGACGCCATCCAGTTCGAGCACGGCGTGGGGACCCAGTGCGGCCAGTGCGTGCACACGGCGCAGCGCATCTGGTCGGAGTGCCACCCAAGCCAGCGTTTGCTGCATTTGCACCAAGAGCTGGCTGCGGCAAGCCCGGGCTAAACCGCCACACAGCCTGCACCCTTAACAGACGAACGCTCACCGCCCACGCACACCATCGAGGTTAAGCACCATGTGGCTCAGCTTGTTGCTCCCTTTGCTCATCACCTCCGCAGTGGCTTGGTGGCTGCTGCGGCGCTGACCTCTTTCAGCTGCCCACCCTCGAGCCACAGCACGCGCTGCGCCAGCCGGCGCACCAAGCTGCGGTCGTGCGCCACCAGCAGCACCGCTGCCCCCGAACCCGCCAGCAGCTGCGGCAGATCGTCGAGCAGCGCCAGCGTGGTGACGCTATCCAAGGCCGAAAACGGTTCGTCGAGCAGCAGCACCTCGGGCTGCGCCAGCAGCGCCCGCGCCAGCACCACGCGCTGGCACTGGCCGCCCGAGAGCTGATGCGGCCGGCGCTGCTGCGCGCTGGCGGGCAACCCCAGCCGCTCCAGCATCTGCGCGGCGGTGGCGCGCTGCTGCCCGGGCGCACCCAGCCCAAAGCCTTCCAGCGGCTCCAGTGCGCTCTCGAGCGCGCTGCGGTAGGGGCTGAGCGCCAGTTGCGGCTCTTGCCAGACGTATTGGATCGCGCGGCGCTGCGCGCGTGTGCGCGCGCTCGGCAGCACTTGAGCGCGCCAGCGCAGCTCGCCGCTATCAAAGGGCTGCAAGCCGGCCAAGCAGCGCGCCAAGGTTGACTTGCCGCTGCCCGAGCGCCCCAACAAGCCGACGACCTCGCCCGGCGCCAGCTGAAGTGCAACGCCATCGAGCACCGGCGCCTGCCCCGCATAGGCGCAGCGCAGCGCTTGGGCAGAGAGCACGGGTTGCGGCGCCATCATCTGCTAGCCTCCCGCTTGCAGCACCTGGGCGGCGCGCAGCAGGGCTTGCCCGGCGGCGCTGGCCGGGGCGCGCATGAAAGCCGCCACCTGCGCCGCTTCGACCAGGCGCCCGTGTTCGAGCACCGCGATCTGCTCGCAATGCTGCGCCACGATGCGCAAGTCGTGCGTGATCAGCACCAGCGCGCAGCCGGTTTGCTGCTGCATCAGCGCCAGCGCCTGCAGCACCTCGGCCGCTGTGTCTGAGTCGAGGCTGCTGGTGGGCTCGTCGGCCCACACCAGTTGCGGGCGCAGCAGCAAGGCCATGGCGATCAGCACGCGCTGCTGCATGCCGCCGCTGAGCTGGCCGGCGTGCTGGCGCAGCACCGGCTGCGCCTCGAGCCCGACTTGCTCGAGCGCCGCCACAATCTCGGCCGGCCCGGCGCCGACCCGAGCCGCGCATTGGCGCAATTGCCAGCCAACCGACAACATCGGGTCAAGCAAGGCCCCGGGGCTTTGAAAGATCAAAAACTGCCCCAGTCCGCGCTGCCGGTGGCGCTGCGCCGGCGTGAGCCGCAGCAGATCAGTGCCCTGCCAGGCGAGGCCCCCGACGCCACGCGCAACGGCGGTGCCAGCAGCCCCATGAGGGTGTGTGCGAGCAGCGATTTGCCGGCCCCGCTGCTGCCGACCACGGCCAGCCGTTGGCCAGCCTGAATGCGCAGGCTGAGCGCATGCAACAGCGTGGTGGTGCCAGACTGCACGCTCAAGTGCTGGATGTCGAGCAAGGGTGGGTGCGGCGCTTGCATGGGCTCACCAGCGCAGCACGGCGCGGTTGTCAATCTGGGTGCGCAAGCCCTCGCCCAGCAGGTTGAACACCAGCGCTGTGAGCAGCAGCGCCAGCCCTGGGCCCCAGAGCAAATGCGGTGCGGTCTGGAAAAACGGCCGCGCTTCGCTCAGCATCAGGCCCCACTCGGGTGTCGGGGGCTGGGCCCCGAGCCCGAGAAAGCTCAGGCTGGCGAGGGCCAAGATCACGCCCGCGGTCTCGAGGCTGGTCAGCACCGCCAGCGGCCCCAGCAGCGGCGGCAGCAGCGCCGGCCCGAGCACGCCGATCACGGCCAGCGCCAGCACCAGCGTGGGGAAGGCCAACAGCACATCGGCGCTGCGCATGAGCACGGCGTCGAGCCAGCGCCAGCGCGCCGACTGCGCGCTCACGGCCGCCGCCAAGCCCCAGACCAAGGCCAACAGGCACAGCGCCGCCGCCGCCAACAGCGCCGCCCCAAGCGACACCCGCGCCGCCCAAACCACCCGCGACCAAACGCAGCGCCCCAGCACATCGGTGCCCAGCCAATGCTGCGCCGACGGCGGCTCGAGCCGGCGCAACCAATCTTGGGCCAGCGGGTCGTGCGGCGCCCACAGGCCGGGCCAAAGCACGCCGCTGAGCAAGAGCAGCAGCAGCGCCAGCCCGGTGTACAGACCCCAGGGTCTGGCGCTCATGGCTGCAGCCCTAGGCTGGCGCGCAGGCGCGGGTCGAGCGCGGCGGCGAGCAGATCGGCCACCAAGTTGACCAGCACATAGACCACCCCCATGGCCAGCAGATAGGCTTGCAGGACGGGGAAGTCGCGCTCGGCGATGGCCTCGAGCACCAGCCGCCCCAGCCCGGGCCAGCCAAAAATGCGCTCGACGATCACCACCCCGCCCAACAGCACGCCAAAAGTATGGGCCCAGAGCGTGATGCTGGGCACCAGGGTGCCGGGCAAAATGCGCGTCAGCAGCAGTTGCGCCGGCCCCAGCCCTTGGGCCAGCGCCAGCTTGAACGGCGCTGCGCTCATGACTTGCAGCGCGCGCTCGCGGATGAGCCGACTGGCCGGTGCCGCCACCCCCAACGCCAGCACCGCCGCCGGCAGCCACAGATCGCGCAGCTCCCCTTGGCCCAAGACCCGCACCCAGCCCCACTGAACGGCAAAAAAGTGCAAGGCCAACAAGGCCAGCCAAAAGCCCGGCAGCGCCACCAGCAGCAGCGTCAGAACGCGCCAACTGGCTGCCGCCCATGGGCTGCGCGCCAAGGCCGCGGCCAGCCCCAAGCCCACAGCCAGCGGCATGGCCAGCGCCAGCGCGCTCAGCGCCAGCAGCAGGCTGGGGCCAAAATGGGCCATGATCTTGGGGCCCACCGGGCGCCCGCTGGCGATCGAGTGCCCCCAATCGCCCTGCAGCACCGCTTGCAGCCAGCGCCAGTAGCGCTCGGCCAGCGTGCCGTCGAGCCCGAGCTGCTGGCGCAAAGCCGCTGCGTTTTCTGGGGTGAGCACGATGCCGGCGCGCATGGCTTCGAGCGCCACCGGGTCGCCTGGGGCCAGCGCCACCAAGGCAAAAGCCAGCATCGACATCGCCAGCAGCAACGGCGGCAACCACAGCAGGCGCTGCCAGATCGCCGCCCGCATCAGCGCGCCCCGTTTGGCAGCAGCGCGGCGCCGTAGTCGATCCAGTCGCGGTGCTCGGACATCGTCAGCCGCACCCCGGGGCGCGAGAGCACAAACTGCGGCACCAGCAGGATCGGGATGGCAGCCAGCGCCTCGTCGATGACGATGCGGTGCGCGCGCCGCACCGCATCGAGGCGCTGGGCGGCGTCGGCGCTGGCGCGGGCGGCGTCCAAGGCCCGATCCAGCGCCGCCCCGGCTGCCATGTGGCGGTAGCCGCGCCACGGCGTTTGGCTGTGAAACAGGTTGTAGAGCAAAAAGGTGGGGTCAAGGTTGGTGTTGCCCGCCAGTTCCACAAACAGATCGCCCGCCCCCGGCTCCAAGAAGCGCTGGCTGTACAGGGCAGAGTCGTCAACGGCCACGATTTCGAGCGCGATACCCACCGCGCGCAACATCTGTTGCAGCAGCTCTGGGAACGGGGCCACGGCGGCCAAGTTGGGGAACGCCGCCACCAAGCGCAGGCGCAGCAGCTCGCCGTTGCGCTGGCGCAAGCCATCGGGCCCGAGCGTCCAGCCGGCCGCTTCCAGCAGGGCACGCGCTTGCACCGGGTCGTGGCCCCAGCCTTGCACGTGCGCGCCTAGGCCAAACATCCAGTCGGGCAGCAGGCCGCGCGCCACCACCCCATGACCGCCGTAGAGCACCCGCGCCACCGCCTCCCGGTCTATGCTCAGCGCCAGCGCGCGGCGCAAGCGTGGGTCTGCGAGCCGGGCAAAGGGCGGCTGGCCGTGCAGGCGGTGTGCAGCACGCGCTCGCCTTTGCGGTCGTGGCAGCGCAAGGCCACAGCGGCCAGCGGGCGGCCGTCTAGGCGCAGCTCAAGTGGTAACTGGGTGCGCGGCCGCAGGCGCGTCGGGTCGCGCAGCGGCAGCAGCTCGAGCCGCTGCCCGAGCGCGCGCAGCGGGCGCCAGGTGCTGGCCGCGCCGGCGCTGCCGGCGGCACGCACATAGGCCTTGGCCTCTTTGGCGTAGCGCTCGCGCCACGGCTCGCCGCGTGCCCGCTGTGCGCTCCAGAGCGCGCGCAGCTCGGCACTGGGCTGCACTTCGTCCAGATAGCGCTCGACGCCTTCGGGCTCGATCTCGATCAGGCGCGCGGCGCAAGCCAGCTGCACGCACACCAAGCCGGGCTCCAAGGGCCCCATGTGGGTGACGGCGCGGGCGCGTTGGCGTCGCCAGCCCCAGGCGCGCTGCACCAAGCCACTGACCGTGCTCAGGCGCAGGCTGCGCTGGCGGCGCTGCTTGGGCGCCACCAGCGCTTGCAGGCCATGGCCCGACGACAGCTGCAGCTGCAGCGGCTGGTGCAGCACGGGGCGCAGCTGCAGCGGCTGCACCCAGGTGTCGTGGGCCCAAGCCGGTGCCACCCCAGCCAGCCACAGGGCCAAGCCGAGCAGCAGCCCCGAGCCCAAGGATGCCCAGGAAGGCGCGTGGTGGGCGGTGCGCATCAAAACGGCACCCGGTACGAGACTTCGAGCGCCCGTGGCTCGCCGAGCAGCGCTTGTGCGCCGCCGCCATAGGAGCGTGACAGGTACACCCGGTCGGTGGCGTTGCGCAGGTGCAGCGCCAGCTCGCCGGCGCCGATCCATTGCGCCACGCTCAAATCGAGCGCGGTGTAGGACGGTAGCATCACGGTGTTGGCGTTGTCGCCCCAGCGCTGGCCCACGTGGCGCACCTAGGCCCAGCCGTTTTGCAGGGTGCCACCAAGGTCTAAGCCCAGGTTGTGCGCCTGCCAGCGGTCGGTGGACACAAACAGTTCGCGCCGCGGCAGCCCATCGACAGACTTGGCCACAAAGTTCACGGCGCCGGTCACCGTGCCCAGCCCATGCAAGACCGAGGCCGGCCCTTTGATGACCTCGATGTGGTCGTAAACAAAGGTGCCCCGGGGCGACATGGCCAAGCCCGGGTAGCGCAAAACGTCAAACAAAAACGGCACACTCAGCGCCTGCGCAAAGCCGCGCATCGTGACGCACGTAAAACCAAAGCACTGCCCGCTGAGCACCCCGGGCGCCGTGGCCAAGGCTTGCTGCGTGGTGCGCAAGCCGCGCTCGTTCATCTGCTCGCTGGTGATCGAGGTGGGCGTGCAGGGTGGCGACCGAGTACTCGTGGTGCTCGTGCTGCAGGTCGGTCAGGCGCGTGGATAACTGGCGCCGGTGGTGGTCGTAGACGTAGCTCATGACCGCCACACAAGGCTGCTCGGGATGCGCGCGCAAGCGTGCGGCACCCAGGTCGTGGCGCAGCAGGTCGCGAAAGGCCTCCGAGCGGTTGGCGTAGCCGCGCTCGAGCACCAAGGCGTCGAAGGCGTCGGCCAAATCGTCGTCGAGCGACATGGTCAGGCGCTTCATGGTGGCCGCCCTCAGCCTCTCAACCCCAGCGCGGCGATGCCGGCCTTGGCGATCTGCGCGTCTTCGGGCGACTTGACGCCGCTCACGCCCACCGCGCCCAAGCATTGCCCGTCTTTGAAGATCGGCACGCCGCCTTCGAGCATGCCCTGCAGCGTGGGCGCGCTCAGAAACGAGGTGCGCCCTTGGTTGATCACGTCTTCGTAGGCCTTGCTCTCGCGCCGCCCGAGCGCGGCGGTGTGCGCCTTGGCCATCGCGATTTGCGCCGAAATAGGCGGCGCACCATCGAGGCGCTGAAGCCACAATGCGTGGCCGCCGTCGTCCACCACGGCGATGGTCACCGCCCAGTGGTTTTTGAGCGCCTCGGCCTCGGCGGCGGCAGCAACGGCCTTGACGTCGGCCAGATCGAGTGCGGATTTGCTTTTCATGAACTTTCCTTGCAATGGTTGACTCTATGCAGCCTCAGGCTGAGGGTTGATCTGCACTTTCCAGTGCACATTATCTGCCCGTCGGCGCTAGAATCTGCTGCGAACCTTATAGGAGTTTTGCCACATGAACCAACCCACCCAATCTTGGGGCCGCTTCGGCGCCCCTACCGTATCGGCCGAGCAGCGCAACCGCGTGTTGCGCAACACCTACTGGCTGCTCGCCCTGAGCATGCTGCCCACTGTGTTGGGTGCTTGGGTGGGCATGGCCACGGGCATCACCGCCTCGCTAGGCGGCGTGACGGGCTTGGTGGTGTTCTTGGCTGGGGCCTTTGGCTTCATGTACGCGATCCATAAGACCAAGGATTCGGCCCTTGGTGTGCCGCTGCTGCTGGCCTTCACCTTCTTCATGGGCCTGATGCTCTCGCGCCTGTTGGCGATGGTGCTGGGCTTTCAGAACGGCACCAGCTTGGTGATGACGGCTTTTGCCGGCACCGCCGGCGTGTTTGTGGTCATGTCGAGCCTCTCGACCGTGATCAAGCGCGACCTCGAAGGCTTGGGCAAGTGGCTGTTCATGGGCGTGCTGGTGCTGATCGCTGGCATGGTGATCAACATCTTTGTCGGCAGCCCGATCTGGATGGCGGTTTTGAGCACCATGGCGATCGGCATTTTCAGCGCGCTGTTGCTGGTGGACCTCAAGCGCATCGTCGATGGTGGCGAGACCAACTACATCATGGCCACCATGGGCATTTACCTGAGCCTGTTCAACATCTTCCAGAGCCTGCTGATTTTGCTGGGCCTGATGGGCGGCGAGGAGTGATCTGTGGCGCAGGGGGCGTGCGGGCTTGCTTCCGCCTGCCTTCTGCTTGCACTCAGACTGCACCGAAGGTGCGCCTCATGGGCAATCTCGGTGCAGCTTGAATGAGCAATCTGGGGGGCCTTGTGCCCCCTTTTTTCTTGGCCCGTCAGCGGCTTTAAGGCCGACAATGCCTTCCACCATGTCCATCCACCCTGCAATCTCGCTCCTGCCCCGCTGGAGATGGCTCGCCCTCCTGCCGGCCTTTTTTCTGCTCAGCGGCTGCGAGATGCTGGGGCTGGAAACCCCCGGTATGGCCACGCAGCGCCAAGCCGCCGAGGCGCGCGCCGTGGGCGCTGCCTGCCGCCACGCGGTGCGCAGCATCGAAGACTGCTTTGCCTCCAACCCGCGCATGTCGAGGGCCGAAATTTTTGAGGGGTGGCGCGAAATGGACCAGCACATGCGCGATAACGAAATCCCGGGCATGCCGCAACAACCCGCTCCGCCTCCAGCCAACCCGACCGAGCAGATCTTGCCTGTGTCACCGGCTGGGGCAGTGGCTCCGGCACCCGCTGCGCCTCCGGCGGCCGCCCCGCGTGCTCCGGGCGCTCCAGCTGCAGTGGGCGCCGCCCCGGCTGCCCCGGCACCCTCGCCGGCGCAGCGGCCTGCAACACCAAGCACGCCCGGCGGGGCCACACCGGGTACGGTCGCCTTGCCACCGCGCCCTGGGCTTACACCCCCAGCGCCGCCTGCGCCCGCTGCGCCCAACCCGGCAGGCGCCCCTGCAGCGCCGGCGCGCTAAGCGAGAATCCTGGTGGCGCCTCAGCCGCCAGCCACGCGCTCGAACACCGCCATGCTCTCCACGTGCGCGGTGTGGGCAAACATGTTCACCACCCCAACCGCCGTGCAGCGGTAGCCCGCTTGGTGCACCAGCAGGCCGGCGTCGCGCGCCAGCGTGGCCGGGTTGCAGCTCACGTACACGATGCGCTGTGGGGGGCGCCAATCGAGTGCGCCGGCGACGGTTACGTGTGCTGCGGCGTCATTGGCCACACTGGCCTGCGCCTGCTGCCAGTCGGCCAGCGCTTTGACGAGCGCAAAGGCGCCCTCGCGCGGCGGGTCCACCAGCCATTTGTCGGCCACGCCATCAGCGCACAGCTGCTGCGGCGTGAGCTCGAACAGGTTGCGCGCCTCGAACCGGGTGGGGGCCAACCCACCGCGCAGGCTTTGGTTCTCGGCCCAGTTGCTTTGGGCACGCGCCACCAGCGCCGCGCTGCCCTCGATGCCCAGCACCTCACGCGCTTGGGTGGCCAGCGGCAGGGTGAAGTTGCCCAAGCCGCAGAACCAGTCGATCACGCGCTCGTGGGCTTGCGGTGCCAGCAGGCGCACAGCACGCCCCACCAGCACGCGGTTGATGTGCGGGTTGACTTGGGTGAAATCGGTGGGCCTAAAAGGCATGCGCAGCCCGAATTCGGACAAGGCGTAGTCTAGGCGCGGCAGATCGGCGGACTCATCCAGCAAATGCACGCTGTCGGGGCCCTTGGGCTGCAGCCACCACTGGATCGGGGATTCGGGCGTGCTGTGGCTAAGTGCAAAAGCGCGCAAACGCGCGCAGTCGGCAGCGCTTAAGGGTTGCAGATGGCGCAGCACCAGCGCCGTGAGCGCATCGCCCACCGCCAGCTCGATCTGCGGGCAGGTTTCGCGCGCGTCCATGGCCCCGAACAGCTCGCGCAAGGGCAGCAGCAGCGCGCTCACCTGCGGCGCCAGCACCGGGCAGACGCGCATATCGGCCACATAGCGGCTCTTGCGCTCATGAAAGCCCACCAGCACCTGCGCTTTTTTGGCCACATAGCGCACCGACAGGCGGGCGCGGTAGCGGTAGCCCCAAGCCGGGCCGACGATCGGCGGCAAAATGGATTCAGGCCGCACCTTGGCCAGGTGCCACAAGTTGTCTTCGAGCACGCGCTGCTTCATCGCCACCTGCGCCCCGGGCTCTAGGTGCTGCATCTTGCAGCCGCCGCAGGCCCCGGCGTGCAAGCCAAAATGCGGGCAACGCGGGCGCACGCGCAGGGCCGATTCGCGGTGGATGGCGAGCAGATCGGCCTGCTCCCACTGGTTTTTGCTGCGCCGCGTGTGCGCGCTCACCCACTCGGTAGGCAGGGCGCCGTCGATGAACACCACCTTGCCATCGGGGCGCCGCGCCACGCCTTGGGCATCGAGGTCCATGGCATCGACGCACAGCCAAGTGGAAACCGGCAGCGCGCTGGGCGCCCCCGCAACCGGTGCCGGGCCGGCAGCAGGTGAAGTGCTGGCGGCGGGCGCTGGTTCGGGCTCGGAGCGATCGTGGGCGCAGGCAGGGTTTGGTTGGGCCGCTGGGGCCAGAGCGAGTGCCATCAACGCCGGGGCAAAAAAGCCGACGGGTCGACCGGACGACCTTGGCGCCGCACCTCAAAGTGCAGCTTGACCCGGTCGGCGTCGCTGCTGCCCATGTCGGCGATGCGCTGCCCCTGGCGCACCATCTGGTCTTCGCGCACCAGCAGCGCCTGGTTGTGCGCGTAGGCGGTGAGGAAGGTGTTGTTGTGCTTGATGATCACCAGATTGCCGTAACCGCGCAGTCCCGACCCCGCATACACCACCCGGCCCGCTGCCGCCGCCAGCACCGGGTCACCGGCGCGGCCTGCAATGCCGATGCCCTTGTTGCGCGATTCGTCAAAGGATTCGATCACCGGCCCGGCCGCAGGCCAGATCAGGCTGATGGTTTCCGCAGCACCGGCGGCTGGTGCAGGGGCTGCAGCCACCGGAGCCACCTCAGCAGGTGCTGCCCGGGGCTGCTCGGGTGCAGCAGCTGGGGTGGGGTCAGTGAGCGGCCGACCTTGGACGCTCGGGGTGGCCACCGGCGCTGCCGTGGTCCCGGCTGCGCCCGGTGCAGGGGTGGCCCCAGCGGGCGCAGCGGCCACAGCCCCAGGCGGACGAGCCGCCGCCGACACCACCACAGGCGGTGCCACGCGCAACACCTGCCCAACCTCGATCCGGTCTGGGTTGGTGATGCCGTTCCAGGCAGCGATGTCGCGCCAGCTTTGGCCCGTTTCAAGGCCAATGCGGATCAAGGTGTCGCCGGGGCGCACGGTGTAAAAGCCCGGCAGGCCGGCGTTTTCGGCACCAGGCGGCAGCGGAGCCGCCGCGGCGCGCACCGTGGGTTGCGGGCTGCGTTCGGTCACAGGAGCGCGTTGGGCCGTGGGTGCGGCGCACCCGAGCAGCGCCAGCGCCACCGCCGCCACACCGCCCCAAGCGACCGCGCGCCCTAAACCCATTCCTGCCCAGCGCGTGCCACCCTGCAAAAACCCAGCGGACTCAACCCATGCATTCATACCCATACCTCATCAAAAGCCCAATCGGGCCGATGCGCTCATCAGCCCAAACCCGATTTTAGGGGGACAAAGCGCACCGCATCGAGCACCTGCCGGCTCAAGCCCTGTGCCGTGCGCTCGATCAGCACCAGATGTTGCTGGCCGGGGCTGAGTTCCGTGGGCGCCACCAAGCGGCCACCGATGGCCAGCTGCTCGAGCCAAGCGCCGGGCAACTCGGGCCCAGCGGCAGCGGCGACGATGCCCGCATAGGGCGCCCCAGCCGGATACCCAGCCATGCCGTCACCCAACAGCAGGTGCAGGTTGGGCAAGCGCAGTTCGCGCAGGTTCTCGCGCGCGCGCTCGTGCAGGCCGCGCAGGCGCTCGATGCTGTACACCTCGTGGCACAACAGGCTCAGCAGCGCCGCTTGGTAGCCGCAGCCGGTGCCCACTTCCAGCACCCGCCCCAGCGGCAGCGGTCGACCGGTGCACAGCAGCTCCAGCATGCGCGCCACGATGGTGGGCTGCGAGATCGTCTGCCCCAAGCCGATCGGTAGACTGATGTCTTCGTAGGCCTGCGAAGCCAGCGCGCTATCGACGAAACGGTGCCGCGGCACGGTGGCCATGGCACGCTCCACTGCCGGGTGCTGCAAACCTTGCGCCACCAAGCGGCGCACCAGCGCCAGCCGCACCGCTTCCGAATCGAGCCCGCCACCTTGAGGGGCTGGTGCAGCGGCAGGCGTGGCGCCGTACTTGCCCGCGCTGCCAGACTTGGCCACCTGTGCGCCCGCAGCGCTGCGGGCCGCAGGCTGGGACGTCAGGCCCGGAATCTGCGCCGGAAAAGCCGGGCGCGTGGCTGGGCGCGCCGCAGCGCCCGAAGCCGGGCCAGCGCCACCGGCTTTGGAGCGGTTCATGGCTGCGCCGGCTCC
This sequence comes from Serpentinimonas maccroryi, assembly GCF_000828915.1. Taxonomy (NCBI): domain Bacteria; kingdom Pseudomonadati; phylum Pseudomonadota; class Betaproteobacteria; order Burkholderiales; family Comamonadaceae; genus Serpentinimonas; species Serpentinimonas maccroryi. Next base: position 785,107 of record NZ_AP014569.1, on the reverse strand, counting down.
GTACCAAGAGGTTTGGGCCCATCTGGCGGCTGTGCTGCGGCTGTGCGCGGGTGCGCGCGCGACCACTGCGCCACCGACTGGCCCCAGTAGGCCAAGCGGGCATGGTCGGTGAGGTCGATCTGCAGCGGCGTGACGGTGACAAAGCCGTGCTCGGTGGCATGGAAATCGGTGCCTTCGGCGTCGTCCTTGGCCGGGCCGGCGCTGCCGATCCAGTACATGGTGTCGCCGCGCGGGTTCATTTGGGTGATCACGCGCTCGGCCGCGTGGCGCCGCCCCAGCCGCGCCACCTTGAAGCCGCGCAGTTCGCCCAAAGGCAGGCACGGCACGTTGACGTTGAGCAACCAGGGCTCGGCGGGGTGCTGCGCGCCAGACTGCGGCTGCAACGAAGGCAGCAGCTGCCGCACCAGTTCTTGCGCCTTGGCGGCTGCGGCGTCGAGGTGGCGCCAGCCCTTTTCGGTCTGCGAAAAGGCGATCGCTGGCACACCAAACAGGTAGCCCTCCATGGCCGCGCCCACGGTGCCGGAGTAGATCGTGTCGTCGCCCATGTTGGCGCCGTTGTTGATGCCCGAGACCACCAGGTCGGGCGTGTAACCCAGCAAGCCGGTCAGGGCGATGTGCACGCAATCGGCCGGGGTGCCGTTGACGTAGCGAAAGCCGTTCGGCGCCCGGTGGATGTAGAGCGGGGAATGCAGCGTGAGCGCGTTGGATTTGGCGCTGTTGTTGTGCTCTGGCGCCACCACCTCGACGCTGGCAACCTCGCACAGGGCCTCGTACAAAGCCACGATGCCCGCTGCTTGGTAGCCGTCGTCGTTGGACAGAAGAATCTTCATTGCGCTCGATTGTAGAACGTCACCGACTAGACAGCCCACCTAGACAGCCAGACGAGAAAGCCCGTTCAAGCGCTGGCTTCTGTCTGAGCACCTCAAGTGGGTTTTTCCACCCACACATCTGGGCGCCGACTGAAACAACCGCTTACAACTTTGATCTGCGTCAAAAACCTTAAGTCGCATAGGGCTTAATCTGTCTCCTGTCAGTTTACGTAACTTTTAGGAGCCCGAACCATGAAGATTCAGCTTATTGCCGCTGCCGTCGCGCTGGCCGCGAGCGGTTACGCCGCCGCTTCATCCAACACCCAGGCGCCGGTGCGCGTCGCTTCTGCCACCACGGGCGCGGGTGGGGCAACTGCTCCGGCGCGCGCGGCGGCCCCAGCCACCCCGGCACGCGCCGCCCAAGCCGCACCAGCGCGCGCCACCGTGCCGCCCATCCCGCCCGCACCCTCAGCGGCGGCCGATCCGTTCAAACACCTCTATGCCCCCATCCGGCCCGCACCCAATGTCAACTTGGGCAAGGTGGAACTGGGCAAAAAGCTGTTCTTCGAACCGCGCCTGTCCAAATCGGGCTTCATTTCGTGCAACTCCTGCCACAACGTCATGCGTGGTGGCGCCGACCATCTGCGCACCTCGGTGGGTGACCGCTGGCAAGAAGGCCCGATCAACTCACCCACCGTGTTCAACTCGGCGCTCAACTTGGCCCAGTTCTGGGACGGGCGCGCCGCCACCCTGCGCGAACAGGCCGGCGGCCCGATCGCCAACCCGGGTGAAATGGCGTTCACGCACGAGCTCGCCATCGGCGTGCTGGAGTCCATTCCGGAGTATGTGCGCGAGTTCCGTTTGGTCTTTGGCCAAGAGGGCATCACCATGGACATGGTCACGGCTGTGCTGGCCGAATTCCAGACCACCCTGATGACGCCAAACTCGCGCTTTGACCAGTGGCTGCTGGGCAACACCACGGCGCTCAACGCCAACGAACTCAACGGCTACCGCCTGTTCAACGAAGTCGGCTGTGTCGCCTGCCACAACGGCCCCAACTTGGGCGGCAATGCGTTCCAGAAAATGGGTGTGGTCGAGCCCTACCACAGCCGTGCCGGGGCCACCGTGATCGGGCGCGCCGCCGTCACCGGCAAGGACGCCGACCGCTTCAACTTCAAGGTGCCAACGCTGCGCAACGTGGACATGACCTACCCCTACTTCCACGACGGCGGTGCCGACACCCTGACCCAAGCGGTTGATGTGATGGGCCGGTTGCAACTGGGCCGGCGCTTTACCGAGCGCGAAAACGCCGACATCGTCGCCTTCCTCAAAACCCTCACCGGTGAGCAGCCGCGCATCACCCTGCCGCATCTGCCGCCTTCGAGCGACGCCACCCCGCGGCCCCGTCCTTTCGCCCGCGACCGCTAATTTGCCCTGCCGCTGCGCACCCCAGCTTAGGGGTGTGCGCGGCTTGGCTTTGGGTGTCAACACCGGCAACTCACACACCGCCACTCAGATGTGGCGGTTTTTTTATGCCCAAAAATCAGGGTTTACCCGCGCCAGCGACCCCTGAGTCGCGCAAACGACGGCCATGCAGGCCGCGCGCCGCCTACAATGGCGCACCCTCGAATCTGACAGTTTGCCGTAAGTTTAGGCACGCGCCTGTGCCGCTTTCAATCACCACCACTCCGCATGAAAACCCCTGCATCGCTATTGGAACAACACGGCCCACGCGAGGCCATGGAATACGACGTGGTCGTGGTCGGCGGCGGCCCGGCCGGGTTGGCTTGCGCCATCCGCCTCAAGCAATTGGCGGCCGAAAAAGGGGCCGAGTTGAGCGTCTGCGTGCTGGAAAAGGGCTCCGAACCCGGGGCGCATATTTTGTCGGGCGCGGTCATGGACCCGCGTGCCCTGAGCGAGCTGCTGCCCGACTGGAAAGAGCGCGGGGCGCCCTTGCACCAGAGCGTGAGCGGCGACGACGTGCTGTTTTTGAAAGAAAAATCGGCCACCCGCACCCCGGACTGGCTGGTGCCGCGCAATTTTCACAACCACGGCTGCTACGTGATCAGCCTTGGGGCGGTGTGCAAGTGGCTGGGCGAGCAGGCCGAAGCGCTGGGCGTGGAGATTTTTCCCGGCTTTGCTGCGGCCGAGCTGCTGTACACCGAATCCGGCGCGGTCAAGGGCGTGGCCACCGGCCACCTGGGGTTGGGCAAAGACGGGCAACCGGGGCCCGACTTCCAACTGGGCATGGAGTTGCACGCCAAATACACCGTCTTTGCCGAGGGTGCGCGCGGCCACTTGGGCAAGCAGTTGATCGAGCGCTTTGCGCTGGATGCAGGCAAAGACCCGCAAGCCTACGGCATCGGCATCAAAGAACTGTGGGAAATCCCGCCTGAGCAGGCCAAACCGGGCCTGGTGGTGCACACCGCCGGCTGGCCGCTGGATGCCCGCACCTACGGCGGCGGCTTTTTGTACCACCTCGAGGGCAACCGGGTCACGCTGGGCTTCGTGGTCGGGCTCGATTACGCCAACCCTTGGTTGAGCCCGTTTGAAGAGATGCAGCGCTGGAAAACCCACCCCAGCATCTGCGCCCACATTCAGGGCGGCAAGCGCATCGGCTACGGCGCGCGCGCCATCACCGCCGGCGGCCTGCTGAGTCTGCCCAAAACCGTATTCCCCGGCGGCGCGCTGGTGGGCTGCGAAGCCGGCTACCTGAACGCCGCGCGCATCAAGGGCAGTCACGCGGCCATCAAAAGCGGCATGCTGTGCGCCGAGGCCGCCTTTGAGGCGGTGCAAGCCGGCCGCAGTGGCGACGAACTGAGCGCCTACCCGGCCGCGTTTGAGCAAAGCTGGCTCCACGAAGAGCTGGACCAGGCGCGCAACTTCAAATCGTGGTTCAAAAAAGGCAACACCGTGGGTGCGCTCATGACCGGCATCGAGCACTGGCTGCTGCCCAAAATCGGCCTCAAGCGCCCCCCGTGGACGGTGCACCGCCACGCCCCCGACCACAGCTTGCTGCGCCCGGCGGCCGAGTGTGCGCGCATCGACTACCCCAAACCCGACGGCAAGCTCACTTTCGACCGCCTCTCCAGCGTCTTTGTGAGCAACACCAACCACAACGAGCACCAGCCAGCGCACCTGACGCTGCGCGACGCCGCCGTGCCCGTGCAGATCAATCTGGCGCGCTACGCCGGACCCGAGCAACGCTACTGCCCAGCCGGGGTGTACGAGTTCGTTGCGGCCGATGGCGGCGGCGAGCGCCTGCAGATCAACGCCCAGAACTGCGTGCACTGCAAAACCTGTGATATCAAAGACCCGACGCAAAACATCGTCTGGGTCACGCCTGAGGGCGGCGGCGGACCGAATTACGCGGGCATGTAAGGCCCCCTGAGGCCCCTCGCAAGGGCTTCAAAATTCTGTGTTAGGGTAGAGTAGATGGTGGCCACGTTTTTGGGCCCCCGCTGCCTAGCAGGGAACCAGAGCCGGGTGCTCAGTATCAAGCCGTCGCCGTTTTTCTTCAACCCTCAGGAGTCAACATGGATTTCTCTAAAGTTTTGGACAAGGCCTACCACGGCCTGCCCGTATCCGAAGTGGCCGAAGCCCCGGTCGATGCCTTGTATGGCGTTTCGGCCGCCGACGCGGAAAAGCTCAAAGCGGCTTTTGGCATCAAGACCGTGCGCGATCTGGCCACCAACAAGTACTTTCTCGCGGCACAAGCCATCGTCGACGAGGCCGACGACCTCGAAGATTAAGAGGCTGGGTGCAGCGTCTGCGGGCCCCTCCATCCGGACGGTGGCCCGTTTTTATTGCCCGCTGGTTGTTTCGTAGGCTCATTGCACCTACCAGACGCCTGCGCTGGCTGCGACTGCTTTCTGCGCTACAGTCATGCGCCATGAGCGCACCCCAATCCACCCCAAGCACCCCATCCGCTTTGGCTGCTTCGACCCCCCATGGCACCCCCACTGCGGCTGCCCCTTCAGCCCCCGCCCTGCAGCGCACGCCCCTGCACGCGCTGCACCAAGAGCTGAGTGCGCGCTTGGTGCCCTTTGCCGGCTACGAGCTGCCGGTGCAGTACCAGGGCAACGGCCTCGGGCTGCTGGCCGAGCACCTGCACACCCGCGCCAGCGCCAGCCTGTTCGACGTCTCGCACATGGGGCAGGTGCGCCTGAGCGGCCCCGACGCGGCGGCTGCGCTCGAAACGCTGCTGCCGATGGACGTGCTCGGCCTCGGGCTGAACCAGCAACGCTACGGCCTGCTGCTGGCCGACGACGGCGGCATCCTCGACGACCTGATGTTCGTCAACCGCGGCGACCACCTGTGGCTGGTGCTCAACGGGGCCTGCAAGGCCGCCGATCTGGCCTACCTGCAAGCGCGCCTAGGCCAGCGCTGCGCCATCGACGCCCTGCCCGAGCAAGCGCTGCTGGCGCTGCAGGGCCCACTGGCCGCCACGGCCTTGCAGCGGCTGCTGCCGGGGATTGAAAAGATGGTGTTCATGCAAGGCGCGGCGCTGCCTTGGCAGGGCCACGCGCTCTACGCCACGCGCAGCGGCTACACCGGCGAAGACGGCTTTGAGATCTCGCTGCCCGCAGCCGCTGCCGACGCCTTTGCGCGCGCGCTGCTGGCGCAACCCGAAGTGCAGCCGGCGGGCTTGGGGGCGCGCAATTCGCTGCGCCTCGAAGCCGGGCTGTGCCTGTATGGGCAAGACATCGATGCCGGCACCACCCCGGCCGAAGCGGCGCTGGGCTGGGCGATCCAGAAAGTGCGGCGCAGCGGCGGCGCGCGTGCCGGCGGCTTTGCCGGCGGCTTTGCCGGCGCCGAGCGCGTGCTGGCCGAGCTCGAAGGCCGCCAGCCGCTGGTTCGACGGCGCGTGGCGCTGCGGGCCAGCGAGCGCGTGCCGGTGCGCGAACCCGCGCCCCTGCTGGATGCTGCCAGCGGCCAAACCATCGGACAAGTGAGCAGCGGGCTGCTGAGCCCGAGCCTGAACCAGCCGATTGCCATGGGCTACGTGCCGCCCGAATACGCCGCCTTGGGCAGCCAGCTGCACGCCGTGGTGCGCGGCAAAACCGTGCCGATGACGGTCAGCGCCCTGCCCTTCGTGCCCACGCGCTACCATCGCGGCTGAAATCGCCGCCGAAATTTCGTACGCCCCCCACCCGGGTCTGCGCGACCCAAAACTCCACCCCTTAGCTGCAAGGAAACCCTGTCATGAGCCTTAAGTTCACCCCCGATCACGAATGGCTGCGCCTCGATGGCGACTGCGCCACCGTCGGCATCACCGCCCACGCCCAAGACGCGCTGGGCGATGTGGTGTTTGTGGAACTGCCCGAAGTCGGCGCGCAGCTGGAACAAAAAGCGGTCGCTGGCGTGGTCGAATCGGTCAAGGCCGCCGCCGACCTCTACATGCCGGTGAGCGGCACCGTGCTCGAAGTCAACGAAGCGCTGCGCGCCGACCCGGCGCTGGCCAACACCGACCCGCTGGGCGCAGGCTGGTTTTTCAAGCTGCGCCTGAGCCAACCGGCCGAGCTCGACGCCCTGCTCGACGAAGCCGCCTACAGCCAGCTGACCCAGTAAACGCCGCACCGCACCGCCGCTCCAACCCATCCCGCCCCACCCCGCGCCGCCCCATTCCCCCAGACCCGCCTGCGATGACCCACCCTGCCCTACCCAGCTTGAGCGAGCTCGAGCAGCCGACCGAATTCCACGCCCGCCACATCGGCTTGAGCGCCGCCGACGAGGCGCAGATGCTCGCTGGCATCGGTGCGGATTCGCGCAGCGCCTTGATCGGGGCCATCGTGCCGCCCGGCATCGTGCGCGCCGAACCGATGCAGCTGCCGCCGGCCGTGGGTGAGGCGGCGGCGCTGGCCGAGCTCAAAGCCATCGCGCAGCAAAACCAGCTGCTGCGCAGCTTCATCGGTCAGGGCTACTACGGCACCCACACGCCGGGCGTGATTCTGCGCAACATCCTCGAAAACCCGGCCTGGTACACCGCCTACACCCCCTATCAGGCCGAGATTTCGCAAGGCCGCATGGAGGCGCTGCTCAACTTCCAAACCCTGGTCTGCGACCTGACGGCGATGGACATCGCCAACGCCTCGATGCTCGACGAAGCCACGGCCGCCGCCGAAGCCATGACGCTGGCCAAGCGCTCGGTCAAGGCCAGCGGGCACACGATTCTGGTCAGCGCCGACTGCCACCCGCAGACCATCGAGGTGCTGCAGACCCGCGCCGCGCCGCTGGGCTTGGTGGTGCAGCTGGTGCATTCCGGGCCCGAGTGGCTGGCCGCGCTGCAGCAAGACGACTACTTTGCCGCCCTCAACCAATACCCCAGCAGCAGCGGTTGGCTGGCCGACTGGCAGGCCAGCGCCGACCTGATCCACGCCAAAGGCGCGGCGCTGCTGCTGGCCACCGACCTGCTGGCGCTGGCCGTGCTCAAGGCCCCGGGCGAGATGGGGGCCGACATCGTGTTTGGCAGCAGCCAGCGCTTGGGCATGCCCATGGGCGCGGGCGGCCCGCACGCCGCCTTTTTGGCCTGCCGCGCGCCCTTCAAGCGCTCGCTGCCCGGCCGCTTGGTGGGAGTGAGCGTCGATGCCCACGGCCACCGCGCCTACCGGCTGGCGCTGCAAACGCGTGAGCAGCACATCCGGCGCGAAAAAGCCACCTCCAACATCTGCACCGCCCAGGTGCTGCCTGCCGTGATCGCCAGCATGTACGCGGTCTATCACGGCCCGCAAGGCCTGCGCCGCATCGCCGAGCGCGTGGCGCGCTACACCGCCATCTTGGCCGCCGGGCTCGAGCAGCTCGGGGTGCGCTTGCTGCACCACAGCGCCTTCGATACCCTCACGCTCGACTTGGGCAGCGCCGCCGCCGCCGAGCAGTTGCACCAGCGCGCCGTGGCCGCCGGCATCAACCTGCGCCGCCACAACGGCGAGCGCGCCGCCTGGGTGGGCATCAGCCTAGACGAAACCTGCACCCGCGCCGATCTGCACCGGCTCTGGGCCTTGCTGGCCGACGGCGCGCACGCGCTCACCTGCTTGGGCGAATTGGAACACGACACCGCGGCGCGCATCCCGCCCGCGCTGCGCCGACGCAGCGCCATCCTCGCGCACCCGGTGTTCAACCGCCACCACAGCGAAACCGCCATGCTGCGCTACATCCGGTCGCTGTCGGATCGCGATTTGGCGCTGGACCGCACGATGATCCCGCTGGGCTCGTGCACCATGAAGCTCAACGCCACCAGCGAGATGATCCCCATCACCTGGCCCGAGTTTGCCCACATGCACCCCTACGCCCCGGCGGCGCAGATGCAGGGCTACCGGCTGCTCGACGAGCAGCTGCGGCACTGGCTGTGCCAAGCCACCGGCTATGCCGGCATCAGCTTGCAGCCCAACGCCGGCTCGCAAGGCGAATACGCCGGCCTGCTGGCGATCCGCGCCTGGCAGGCTGCGCACGGACAGGGCCAGCGCGACATCTGCCTGATTCCGCAGTCGGCGCACGGCACCAACCCGGCCACGGCGCAAATGGTGGGGCTGCAGGTGGTGGTGACGCGCTGCGACGAAGCCGGCAACGTGGACATGGCCGATCTGCAAGCCAAGTGCGAGCAGTACAGCGAGCGGCTGGCGGCGGTGATGATCACCTACCCCAGCACCCACGGCGTGTTCGAGACCTCGGTGCGCGAGCTGTGCGCGCTGGTGCACCGCCACGGCGGCCGGGTCTATATCGACGGCGCCAACCTGAACGCGCTGGTGGGCCTGGCGGCGCCGGGCGAGTTCGGCGGCGACGTGAGCCACCTGAACCTGCACAAAACCTTTTGCATCCCGCACGGCGGCGGCGGCCCCGGCGTCGGCCCGGTGTGCGTGGTACCCGATCTGCTGCCCTACCTGCCCGGCCACGCCAGCGCCGCCGCTGCTGGTGCCTACACCGGCAGCGCCGCGCCTGCGACTGGCGTGGGGGGCAGCGCGGCTGCGCAGCAGCCAAGCGTGGGGGCCATCTCTTCTGCTCCTTTGGGCAACGCCGCCGTGCTGCCGATCTCGTGGATGTACATCCGCATGATGGGTGCCGACGGCCTGCGCGCCGCCACCGAGAGCGCCATCCTGAGCGCCAACTACATCAGCCGCCGCTTGGCCCCCCACTACCCCACCCTGTACGCCAGCGACAGCGGCCACGTGGCGCACGAGTGCATCCTCGACTTGCGCCACTTCAAGGAAAGCTGCGGCGTGATGGCCGAAGACGTGGCCAAGCGCCTGATCGACTACGGCTTCCACGCGCCCACACTCAGCTTTCCGGTGGCCAACACGCTCATGGTCGAGCCCACCGAGAGCGAGCCGCTGGCCGAAATCGAGCGCTTCATCGAGGCCATGATCGCCATCCGGGCCGAAATCAGTCAGATCGAAGCCGGCCACTGGCCGCGCGCCGACAACCCGCTCAAGAACGCCCCGCACTGCGCCGCGCAGCTCACGCGCACCGACTGGCCGCACCCCTACCCGCGCGAAGTCGGTGCCGCCTTGCACGGCAGCGCCTTGGCCGGCAAGTACTGGCCCCCGGTCGGGCGGGTCGATAACGTCTATGGCGACCGCAACCTGTTTTGCACCTGTCCGCCGCTGGAAGAGGTGCAATGATGGGCGATCGGGCTGCTTAGGGCGCCACGGCCCGCTTGACGCCAAGCGCCAGCGGCCGCGGCAAGTGGCGCAGCGAGCGCAGCAGATAGGGCAACAGGCGCAGCTTCAAACCGCTGACCGAGCGCGGCACCACGGCTTCGATCAGGTGCGGGCCCGGTGTGGCCAAGGCGTGTTCGAGGGCAGCCAGAAAATCCTCGGTGCTGCTGGCGCGGCGCGAGGGCACGCCCATGCCTTGCCCCAGCGCCACGAAATCCAGCGCCGGCTGGCTCAGGTCGAACTGCTGCTGCGCGACGCTGCCGCCGGCCTCGGCCCCGACGCGCTGCAGCTCCATGTTCAAAATCGCATAGCTGCGGTTGTTGAAAACGATGTTGATCACATGCAGCTGCTCGCGCGCCATGGTCCAGAGCGCTTGCAGGGTGTACATGGCTGAGCCGTCGCCGTGGAGCGCCATCACCGGCCGGTCCGGGCAGGCCAGCGCCGCACCCACGGCGCACGGCAGGCCCTGCCCGATCGCGCCGCCGGTGAGGGTCAGCAGGTCGTGCGCCGGCGCCCCAGCGGTGTAGAGCGGCAGCAGCAGACCGGAGGTTTGCGCTTCATCGACGACGATGGCGCGCTCGGGCAGCAGGTGCCCAAGCGCTTTGCAGACCTTGTCGGCGTTGAACTTGCCGCTCGGGCGCGCGGGGCGCTGGGCTGGCTGCAGGGCGGGCGTGGCTTGCGCGGCGCCTGCGGTGTGCACCAGTTGCTCTAGGCTGGCGGCCACGTCTTGCTCGGCGCTGCACAGGGTGTGCACGGTGCAGCCATCGGGCACCAAGCGGCTGGCTTGGCCGGGGTAGGCGAAGAACGAGACCGGCTCTTTGGCGTCGATCAAAATCAAATGCGCGAGCCCGCGCAATTGCACCGAGGCCAGTTCGGCCAAGTAGGCGATGCGCTCGATTGCGGGCAGGCCGGCCCCACGCTGCAGGCGGGTTGGGAAGGTTTCGGCAAACAGCTCCACCCCGGTGTGTGCGGCCAAGCGCGCCGCCGCCAGCAGGGCCGGTTGGCGCAGCGCGCGCCCGCCGAGCAGCAGCGCCTTGCGCCCCGGGGCTTGCAGCACGCGGGCCAAGCGCTCGAGGCTGGCGGTGCTGGCCAAAGGTGGTGCGGCAGCGGGGGCCAAGGCCTGCGGCTGCGCGCCTTCGCTCCACGACACATCGGCGGGCAGGATCAGGGTGGCCACGGCACCCGGCGGGCCGATGCAGGCGGCCAGCGCCTCGGTGGCGTCGTGGCACAGCGCTTGGGTGCTGGCTGAGGTGCGCACCCAAGCCGAGGCGTTGCGCGCCACGGTTTCGATGTCCGACTGCAGGGGCGCGTCGTGCTGCACGTGGCTGCGGGCGTGGTCGCCGACGATGTTGAGCAGTGGCACCCGCGCCTTGCGGGCGTTGTGCAGGTTGGCCAGCCCATTGCCCAAACCGCAACCCAGATGCAGCAAGGTGGCGGCGGGTTTGTCGGCCATGCGCGCGTAGCCGTCGGCGGCGCCGGTGGCCACGCCCTCAAACAAGGTGAGCACGGCGCGCATCTGCGGCGCGCGGTCGAGCGCGGCGACGAAGTGCATCTCCGAGGTGCCGGGGTTGGTGAAACAGGTGTCGATCCCGGCATCGACCAGGGATTTGAGCAAGGCTTGGGCACCGTTCATGGCGTGGCTTCTTGGTTGATGTGGCGCGCCGCGGCACGCGCCGTCAGGATGCAGGCGGGCAAAAAGGTGCCCTCGAGCGAGCGTTTGCCGCAGGCCCCGCCGCCGCCGAAACCGGCCGCCTCGCCCACGGCGTACAGTCCGGGCAGCGGCTGGCCGTGCGCGTCCAGCACCCGGCTGTGCAAGTCGGTCTGCAAGCCGCCCAGGCTTTTGCGGCTGATGAGCCGCAGTTGGATCGCGATGTAGGGCCCGGCCCCGCGCTGGCTCAAGGGGGCGGGCGCGCAGGTGCGCAGCCGATCGGGCCCCCAAAGGCGGGCGTGCAGAATGCGGCGGATCTGCTCGTCGTTGCAGTGCGCCAGCCCGGCGCTGAACTGCGCGTCGTAGGCGGCGACGGTGGTTTCTAGGGTGCCGGGGGCCAGATCTGGGTTGCCGGCCAGCGCGTTCATGCGCTGCGCCAGCTCGGGCAGCGTGTCGGCGGCGATGAAATGCGGGCTCTCGGCCAGCATCTGGCGCACCAGCCGGTGGTTGCCGAGCAGGGTTTCGCGCAAAAACGCCAGCCAGCGCCGCTCGCGGATCTGCAGGTTGTGTTCGGCACCCGAAATCGCCAGCTCTTTGGCGGCGATGCGCCAGTTGAGCAACTGCCACGTGTAGCCGCGCGGCTGCGCCGCCACCCGCTGGCACAGGTCGTGGGTGTCAAAACCGGTCACTAAGGGTTGGGGCCCGATGCGCCGCCCAGCGCTGTCGAGCCAGAGCGCCGATTTGCAGGGGATGAGCGAGAGCCCGTGGCCCTCAAAATGCGGCTGCGGATGCGGCACCCCGGCGGCGTAGTTCCACATCCGCCCAGCGTGTGTGACTTGGCCACCCAGGGCCTGCACGCGCTCGTGCAGCGCGCCATCGGCATAGGGGTGGGCGCCGTTGAGCAGTTCGCTCGGTGCAGCCGCGCCCGCGGCAGCCGTGGGCCAGTGGCGGCGCACCTGCTCCAAGCTGCCGTTGATGCCGCCGGTGGCCACCACCACCTGCTCGGCCTCAAAATGCTGCTCGGCCCCGCTGCTTTCGTCGATGGCGAGGGCACCGCTGATGCGGCCCGCCTGCTGCGTGAGTTCGGTCACGCGGTGCCGGTGCCGCAGCTGCAGCCGTGGTGCGCCGCTGCTGCGCCCGGCTTGCTGCAGGGCGGCGATCACGGTTTGGGTGAGGTGCGCGGCGGTGCCCCACAGCACGTGGTAACGCGGCAGGCTGTTGCCCTCGCCGTACTGGCCGCGCTCGACCCAGTTGACAGCAGGCAAAAAGCGCAGGCCCAGCCCGAGCAACCACTCATAGACCTCGGGCGTGCTGCGCTGCACGTAGTGTTCGGCCCAGCGCCGCGGCCACAGCTCGCTGGCATCGAGCTCGCCAAAGCGCAGCCAGTCTTGCAGCGCGCGCTCGGGGCTGTCGGGGATGCGCTTGCGCCGCTGCAGCGGGGTATCGACCAAGCACATGCCGCCAAAGGCCCAACGCGCCAGGCCGCCTAGGCGCTGCGGGGTGTCGCGGTCGAGCAGCGTGACGCTGCGGCCAGCGCGCAGGCACTCCAAGGCCGTGACCAAACCGGCCAGCCCCGCGCCGATGATCAAGACTTCGCTGCGTGGGTGGCTAGGCATGGCGGGGCTGCAGGCTGGGTGGCTGGCTGGGTGGGCGGCTGGAGTTTAGAGTTCTTCGATGCGCAAGGGCGGGTAGCTGTCCCAGCTCTGGCAACCGGGGCAATGCCAGAAATACTGGCGCGCCTCAAAGCCGCAGCCGGCGCAGCGGTAGCGCTTGAGCGGCTCGCAAGCGCGTTCGAGCGCGGGCTTGACGAGGTTTTGTTCTACCGGCGATCCCCATTGCGACCCGCCCAACCACAGGCTGGCGGCCACCAGCGAGGGTTCGCGGCGCAGGTGCTCGAGGTAGAGGGCGCGCGCGGCTTGCGCATCGTCTTCGAGGCTGACCAAGGCTTGGGTGACGTCGAGCGAGGCGACGTGCTGCTCGCTCCACTGCTGCAACAAGGCGCGCACGGCTGGCGTGCGCCCCAAGCGCTTGCCCCACAGCGCCAGATTGTGCGCCACCAGCGGCAAATGCCCCGGGACATGCCGCACCATGCCTTGCAAAGCCTCCCAAGCCCCTTCGGTTTGCTGCAGGCTGTGGCGCAGATCGGCCAACTGCACCCAAGCCCGCGCCGATTCGGGGATGCGCTGCACCAGCTGCTCGAGCAACACCAGCGCCTCGGTGGTGTGTTGCTGCTGGCGCAAGCTGGCGGCTTGCTCACAGCGGTAATGCGCCAGCCGCAACTGAAAGCTGCCGCGGCCGGCGTCTTCCAGCAACTCGGCCATGGCGGCGGCCTGCTCCCAGTCGCGCGTGCGTTCGTAAATGGCCAGCCGCGCCAGCCGGGCATCGGTCTGAAGCGGCGTGCCCTCGAGCCGCAGCAGCGCCGCCTCGGCCCGATCGAGCAAGCCCGCTTTCAAAAAATCTTGGGCCAGCGCATGGCGTGCGCGCGCGCTCTCGTGCGCCGACAGGTCCGAACGCGCCAGCAGGTGTTCGTGCACCCGCACGGCGCGGTCGTAGTCACCGCGGCGGCGAAACAAATTGCCGAGCGCAAAGTGCAGCTCGGAGGTGTCGGGGTCGTTTTGCACGGCCTCGATGAAGGCATCGATGGCCTGGTCGTGTTGCTCGTTGAGCAGGTGGTTCAGGCCGCGAAAGTAGGCCTTGGGTGCGCGCCGGTTTTCCAGCCGCATCTGGCGCAAATCAAAGCGCGACGCCAGCCAGCCCAGTGCAAACGCAGCGGGCAGGCCCCAGAGCAGGCTGATCAGGTCAAATTCCATGAGGGGGCAGTTCGCCGCCGCTGGCTTTGGTTTCGGGCTGGTTGGCCGGTGGCGCCGCCGCAGCCCGCGCGGCGCGGCGCGCCCGCAGCCACAGCGGCGTCATGACCGCCACCCCCAGCGCCAGCCCCAGCACCAAGGCGGCCAAGACCACCAGCACCAGCGGGGCGTCCCAATAGGCGCCAAAAAACCAATGCAAGCGCACGGCGCCTTGGTTGTTGAGCGCGAACGCAAAGACGACAAAAAAAATGGCTGCCTTGAGCAGCCACGAGAGGTAATTCACGCTTGCCCCCAGTGGTGAGCAAGATTGTAACGGGCTGACCAGCCCGTCACACCTGCACCCTCTGCGCTAGGGCTGGGTTTTATGCAGAAGGGGTGCCGCCCCCGGCATCGACCTGCTCGCGCAGGGCTTTGCCGGGTTTGAAATGCGGCACGCGCTTGGCCTCGATGGCCACGCTCTCGCCGCTGCGCGGGTTGCGCCCCATGCGCGCCGCGCGCTCGCTGAGCGTGAAGCTGCCAAAACCGCGCACTTCCACGCGCTGCCCCTGGGCCAAGGCTTGCGCGATGGCCGACAGGATGGTTTTGACGGCCAATTCGGCGTCGCGCTGACCCAACTGAGCAAAGCGCTCGGCCAAAGCTTGCACCAAATCGCTGCGCGTCATGGCCGCATCAACCGTTGTTGTCGAGTTTGGCGCGCAGCAAGGCCCCCAGGCTGGTGGTGCCTGCGTTGCCCGCGTTTTGCTGGCTCAGGTTGGCCATGGCCTCTTGCTGCTCGGCCATGTCTTTGGCTTTGATCGAGAGCTGGATGTTGCGCGTCTTGCGGTCCACGTTGACCACCACGGCCGTGACTTCGTCGCCCTCTTTGAGCACGTTGCGCGCGTCTTCGACCCGGTCGCGGGCGATTTCAGAGGCCCGCAGGTAGCCGACCACGTCGGAGCCCAGATCGATCTCGGCCCCTTTGGCATCGACACTCTTGACCTTGCCGACCACGGTCGCGCCCTTGTCGTTCATCGACACAAAGGTGGTGAATGGGTCGCCGTCGAGCTGTTTGATGCCGAGGCTGATGCGCTCGCGTTCGACATCGACGCCCAACACGATGGCCTCGACCTCTTGGCCCTTCTTGAAGTTGCGCACCGCGGTTTCACCGGGCTCGTTCCACGACAGGTCCGACAGGTGCACCAAACCGTCGATGCCGGCCGCGAGGCCGACGAACACGCCAAAGTCGGTGATCGAGCGGATCGGGCCCTTGACGCGGTCGCCGCGCTTGGTGGCTTCGGCAAACTCGTGCCACGGGTTGGCGCGGCACTGCTTCATGCCCAGCGAGATGCGGCGTTTGTCTTCGTCGATCTCGAGCACCATGACCTCGACCTCGTCACCGAGGGCCACCAGCTTGTTGGGGGCGATGTTCTTGTTGGTCCAGTCCATTTCGGAGACGTGCACCAGCCCTTCGATGCCGGGCTCGAGTTCGACGAAGGCACCGTAGTCGGCGATGTTGGTGATTTTGCCGAACATGCGCGTGCTGGCCGGGTAGCGGCGTGCCACGCCCATCCAGGGGTCGTCGCCCATTTGCTTGAGGCCTAGGCTGACGCGCTGTTTTTCGGCGTCGAACTTGAGCACTTTGGCCGTGACTTCTTGGCCCGGCTGCACCACTTCGGACGGGTGGCGCACGCGGCGCCAAGCCATGTCGGTGATGTGCAGCAGGCCGTCGATGCCACCCAGATCGACGAAGGCGCCGTATTCGGTGATGTTTTTCACCACGCCGTGCACGATCGCGCCTTCGCGCAGGGTGTCGAGCAGCTTGGCGCGCTCTTCGCCCATCGAGGCTTCGACCACGGCGCGGCGCGACAGCACCACGTTGTTGCGCTTGCGGTCAAGCTTGATGACCTTGAACTCGAGCGTTTTGTTTTCGTAGGGCGTGAGGTCTTTGGTCGGGCGGCTGTCCACCAGCGAACCGGGCAGGAAGGCGCTGATGCCGTTGACCATGACCTTGAGGCCACCCTTGATCTTGATGCTGGTGGTGCCGGTGACGAAGTCGCCGGACTCGAGCGCGCGCTCGAGCGCCATCCACGAAGCCAGCCGCTTGGCCTTGTCGCGGCTCAGGATGGTGTCGCCGTAGCCGTTTTCGACCGCTTCCACGGCCACCGAGACGAAGTCGCCGGCTTGGACTTCGAGTTCGCCCTGATCGTTTTTGAATTCGGCAATCGGCACGTAGGCTTCGGATTTGAGGCCGGCGTTGACCACGACGTGGTTGTGCTCGATGCGCACCACTTCGGCGGTGATGACCTCACCTTGGCGCATTTCGGCGCGCTTGAGCGATTCTTCAAAAAGGGCGGAAAAAGATTCAGACATGGGGCTTCCTGGGCCGCGTGCGCCTTGCAAGGGAACGATCACAAGGCATGCGGCGGATACAAAAACGCAGGGCCAGCGGGCGCTGCGGGTTTCATGGTTGTGAACCCTCGGGCCTGCGGCTGTCAGAGGCAGCCGGCGGGGCCGTTGGGGCCTGAGTTACACACCTGCCACCAGTCGAGCACCTGTTGCACCGATTGCTCGATGCTCTGCTCGGAGTTGTCCAGTAAGCGGGCGCCCTCGGCTGGCTTCAAAGGCGCGGCGCTGCGCGAGCGATCGCGCTCATCGCGCGCCTGAAGGTCAGCCAAAAGGTCTGCCATTGTAGCAGGGATGCCTTGCGCCATCAATTGCAGGTGGCGCCGCTGGGCGCGCTGCTCGGCGCTGGCGGTGAGATAGACCTTGAGCGCGGCATCCGGGAACACCACCGTGCCCATGTCGCGCCCGTCGGCCACGAGGCCGGGCAGGCGCCTGAAATTGCGCTGCAGCTCCAGCAGCGCGGCGCGCACCTCGGGCAGCGCGGCCACGCGCGAGGCCGCCATGCCAGCGGCTTCGCTGCGCAAGGCCGCGCTCACCTCCTCGTCCCCCAGCCACACTTGCTGGCCCTCAAAGCGCAGCGGCAGCTCGCGCGCCAGCTGGCCCAGCGCGGCGGCGCAGCCCGGCTGCTGCAGGGCCGGCGCGCGGGTGTCGATGCCGGCGCGCTCGGCCGCTAGGCCCAGCAGCCGGTACAGCAGGCCGGAATCGAGCCGGTGGTAGCCCAAGCGCTGCGCCAGCTCGGTAGCCAGCGTGCCCTTGCCCGAGGCCGTGGGCCCGTCGATGCACAGCACCGGGATGTGGGCCGCATCGGTCTGGCAGACCGCGAACAGGGTCTCGAAAAAATCGGGGAAGGTCTTGGCGACGCACTTCGGGTCCTCGATCCGCACTTTGATGCGCGCCGGGTTGAAGGCGGCCAGGGCAAAGCACATCGCCACCCGGTGGTCGTCGTAGGTGTGGATGCTGGCGCTGCGCCAGCCGCTGCCGTCGGCGGGCAGGGGCTCGATGCGCAGATAATCGCTGCCCTCCTCGACTTGGGCCCCGAGTTTGCGCAGCTCGCAGGCCATGGCGGCCAAACGGTCGGTCTCTTTGACGCGCCAGCTGGCGATGTTGCGCAGCACGCTCGGGCCGTCGGCGTACAGCGCCAGCACGGCCAGCGTCATGGCGGCGTCGGGGATGTGGTTGCAATCGAGGTCGATGGCGCGCAGCGGCCAGCGAGCGCGGCGCACGAGCAGCGCGTTGGGCTGGCCCTCGACTTCGGCGCCCATGGCGCGCACGGCATCGACGAAGCGGATGTCGCCCTGAATCGAATCCAGCCCCACGCCCTCGATGCGCAGGCCCGCGCTGCCGGGGCTGGGCGGCGCGATGGCTCCGAGCGCCAAAAAGTAGCTCGCCGACGAGGCATCGGCCTCGACGTGCAGCGCGCCGGGCGAGCGGTACTGGCTGCCCGCCGGGATGACGAAGCGCTCCCAGCCCTCGCGCTGCACCTGCACACCAAAGCGCGCCAGCATGGCCAGCGTGATGTCGATGTAGGGCTTGGAGATCAGCTCGCCCTGCACCTCGATCGCGATCGCCTGTTGCGCGCTCACCAGCGGCAGCGCCAGCAGCAAGGCGGTGAGGAACTGGCTCGAGACGTCGCCGCGCACCCGGATGGCCTCGTCCAGCCGCAGCGCGTGTTGCGCGCCGTCGCCCACGCGCAGCGGCGGGTAGCCTTCTTGGCCCAAGCACTGCACCGGGCAGCCGAGCTGGCGCAGCGCGTCGAGCAAATCGCCGATGGGGCGCTCGTGCATGCGCGCCACGCCGGCAAGCTCGAACTGCGCCCCTTGGGTGGCCGCCAGCAGCGCCAGCGCCGCCGTGAGCGGGCGCATGGCGGTGCCGGCGTTGCCCAAAAACAATTGCGCTTGGCGCTGCACCAGCTGGCCGCCGAGTCCGTGCACTTGCAGCGTCTGCGCGCCCGTGGCGTCGATGCGGCAGCCCAAGGCGCGCAAGGCCGCCAGCATGACTTGGGTGTCGTCGGACTCGAGCACCTCGTGCAGCGTGGTGCAGCCGGCGCTGAGCGCGGCCAGCAGCAGCACGCGGTTGGAGATGCTCTTGGAGCCCGGCAGCCGCACCCGGCCAGCGGCGCTCATCAGGGGGGGCAAGTCGAGGAAGGCGGTTTGGTACATGGTGCAAAAATGGAGTCGGGTGCGGTGGCGCCAGACGCCGGCTGCCACTGGCTGCGCAGCGCGCTGGCGTGGGCGATCAGCTTTTGCAGGGCGCTGCCGTCGCTGTGCTGCATGGCCGCTTCGAGCGCGTCGAGCGCGGCGCGAAACTGGCGCGACTGCGCCAGCACCTCGGCCGCGTTGGCTTGCAAAATGTCGCGCCAGATCACCGGGTCGCTGGCGGCGATGCGGCTGAAATCCCTAAACCCGGGGCCGGCCAGCTCCAGCCACTGGCGGCCGGCGCGCTGCTGCCCGAGCGCATTGACGGCCGCAAAAGCCAGCAGGTGCGGCAAGTGGCTCACGGCGGCGTAGGCGGCGTCGTGGTCTTGTGCGTCCATCAGGCGCACCTGCGCCCCCAGCGCCTGCCAGAGCTGCTGCGCGCGCGCGCTCTGCTGCGGCGCGGTTTCGGGCAGCGGCGTCAGGATCACTTGGCAGCCGCGGTACAGGTCGGCGTCGGCGTGCTCGATCCCGGCCACCTCTTTGCCGGCGATCGGGTGCGCAGGCACGAACTGCGGCAAGTGCGCGCCCAAGGTGCGCCGGGCCGCCGCCACCACGTCGGCCTTGGTCGAGCCCACGTCCATGAGCAGCGCCTGCGCCCCGAGCAGGTGGCGAACGGCCTTGAAGGTGTCTTCAGTCGCCGCCACCGGCAGCGCCAGCAGCACCAGGTCGGCCCCCGAGACCGCCAGCAGCGCCGACGGCGCTTCGACGTCGATCACGCCCAGCGCCCGCGCCCGGCTCAGGGTGAGGGGCGATTTGCTGTAGCCCACCACGCGCCGCACCAAGCCGGCGCGCTTGAGCGCCAGCGCAAAAGAGCCGCCCATGAGGCCGCAGCCGATCAGACCGAGTTGTTCGAACATCACCGCCGCCCCCTTCAATCGGCCACCGGGTAGGCCCCGAGCAGTTGGTAAAAGGCACACAAGCCCTGCAACTGCTGCAAGGCCGCAGCCACGTTCGGCTGCGTAGGGTGGCCGGCGAGGTCGATGTAGAAGTAATACTCCCACTGGCCCGATTTGGCCGGGCGCGATTCGAAGCGCGTCATCGACACACCGTGCTGCTTGAGCGGCACCAGCAGATCGTGCACGGCACCGGGGCGGTTGGGCACCGACAGCACCAGGCTGGTGCAGTCGCGCCCTGAAGGCGGTGGCATGGCCATGGTCTGCGGCAGGCAGATCACGGCAAAACGGGTGCGGTTGTAGGCTTCGTCTTGCACCGCGTGCGCCACGATGTGCAGGCCAAACTGGGCCGCGGCGCGCTCGCTGGCCAGCGCCGCCCAAGCCGGGTTGGCGGCCGCCAGCCGCGCGCCCTCGGCGTTGCTCTCGACCGCGCGCCGCTCGGCCTGCGGCAGGTGCCGCGTCAGCCATTGTTGGCACTGCGCCAGCGCCTGCGGGTGCGCCAGCACGGCCTCGATGCCCTCGAGCGCGTTGCACTGGCGCAGCAGGTTGTGGCGGATCAGCAGGCTGACCTCGCCCACCACGTGCACCGGCGAGCGCAAAAACAAGTCGAGCGAGCGCGTGACCACGCCTTCGGTGCTGTTTTCGATCGCCACCACGCCAAACTGCGCCGTGCCGGCGGCGGTGGCGTGAAAGACTTCGTCGAAGCTGCTGCAAAAAATCAGGTTGGCGGCGCTGCCAAAATACTCCACCGCCGCCTGCTCGCTGAAGGTGCCCGCCGGCCCCAGCACCGCCACCCGCTGCGGTGCCTCCAACGCCAGGCAGGCCGACATGATCTCGCGCCAGATCGCGCCCACGTGCTGGTTTAGCAGCGGGCCGGGGTTGCGCGCCTGCAGGCGCTCGATCACCTGCGCGACCCGGTCTGGGCGGAAAAAAGGCGAGCCCTCGGCGCGCTTGATCGCCCCCACCTGCTCGGCCACGCGCGCGCGCTGGTTCAAGAGCGCCAACAGCTGGGCGTCGAGCGTGTCGATCTGCAGCCGCAGGTCGGCCAGCGCTGGGGTTTGCACGACCGGGTTTTCAGCGACCGGGCTTGGCAGACCTGCCGGGCCAGCAACAGGCGCGGCGGCTGTTGGATCGGCTGGCCCTGAAGCAGCCGCGCTCGAAGAGGCAGGGTGAGGCAGGCTCATGGGGTGTGGTCTGCGGTGGGGTTTATGACTGGCGCTCAAACTCGCGCAGCCACTCCACCAGCGCTTGCACGCCTGCCAGCGGCATGGCGTTGTAGAGGCTGGCGCGCATGCCGCCCACCATTTTGTGGCCCTTTAGTTGCAGCAGCCCGCGCTCGGCCGCTCCGGCCAGAAACGCGGCGTTGCGCGACTCGTCGCGCAAGAAAAACGGCACGTTCATGCGCGAGCGGCAGGCCGGATCGACCCGGTTCTCGTACAGCTGCGAGCCATCGATGCAGTCGTAGAGCAGCCGCGCCTTGGCGATGTTGCGCGCCTCTACGGCGGCCAGCCCAGTCAGATCGCCCTCGCGCTGCGCCTTGATCCACTGCAGCGTCAGGCCGGCGATGTAGATGGCGTAGGTGGGCGGGGTGTTGAGCATCGACTGGTTGTTGGCCTGCAGCCGGTAGTCGAACACGCTCGGGCAGATCGGCAGCGCGTGGCCCAGCAGATCTTCGCGCAGCACCACCAGCGTCAGGCCAGCCGGACCGATGTTTTTTTGCGCCCCGCCGTAGGCCAGCGCCACCCGGCTCCAGTCCAGCGGGCGCGACAGCACGTGCGAAGAAAAATCGATCGCCAGCGGCGCCCCGCTGCCTAGGGCGCGCAAGTCGGGCAACTGGTGAAACTCGACCCCGTGCACGGTCTCGTTGCTGCACAGGTGCACGTAGCTGGCCTGTGGGCGCAGCCGCCAAGTGGCGGGGTTTGGGATGTGGGTGTAGCCGCTGTGACCGCCCACCACGGGGTGGTTGGGGCTGGCCGCGCTGGCCACCACCTGCGCGTCGCCGTATTTCAGCGCCTCTTCGGCCGACTTCTGGCTCCAGCTGCCGGTGACCACGTAATCCATCTGCCGCTGCGGCTGGAGCGCGGCCAAGTTGAGCGGCAGCACCGCGTTTTGCGCCTGCGCCCCGCCCTGCAAAAACAGCACGCGGTAGTGGGGCGGAATCGCCAACAACTCGCGCAAATCGGCCTCGCATTGCTCGATGATGAGGCCGTAGTCGCTGCCGCGGTGGCTCATCTCCATCACGCTCATGCCGCTGCCGTGCCAGTCGAGCATTTCGGCGGCGGCCTGTTGCAGCACCGATTCGGGCAGCGTGGCCGGGCCGGGGGAAAAGTTGTAGGGGCGGCTCATGGGCAATGGGGGCTAAGGGTGGGCGCTGCGGCTCAGGCGCTGGGGTTGGTGCTGGGGTCGGCGTCGGGATCGGTGGCATCCGGGCTGGCGTCGGGGCTGGCGTCGGGGTCGGCGGCAGGCTCGGTGGCGGCGTCGTTTTCCACCACGCGCTGCAAGCCGCTGAGCTTGGCGCCGGCGTCGGTGGCGATCAGCGTCACGCCTTGGGTGGCGCGGCCCATTTCGCGGATTTCGGCCACGCGGGTGCGCACCAGCACGCCGCTGTCGGTGATGAGCATGATCTCGTCGTCGGGGTGCACCAGCGTCGCCGCCACCACGCGGCCGTTGCGCTCGCTTTGCTGGATGGCGATCATGCCCTTGGTGCCACGGCCGTGGCGCGTGTATTCGCTGATGGCGGTGCGCTTGCCGTAGCCGTTTTCGGTCGCGCACAGCACGCTGGCGCGCGCCGCCGGGGTGGTGGCGCTGGCTTGCGCGCCGCCCGCTTCGTCGGGCGCCTCGGCCACCAGCATGGCGATCACGCGCTGGCCCTCTTCGAGCATCATGCCGCGCACCCCGCGGGCGTTGCGGCCCATCGGGCGCACGTCGTTTTCGTCGAAGCGCACCGCCTTGCCGCCGTCCGAGAACAGCATCACGTCGTGGCGGCCGTCGGTGAGCGCAGCCCCGATCAGGAAGTCGCCCTCGTCCAGATCGACGGCGATGATGCCGGCCTTGCGCGGGTTGGCAAACTCATCCAGCGCCGTCTTTTTCACCGTGCCCATGGCGGTGGCCATGAACACGTATTGGTCCGCCGGGAAGCGCCGGTGGGCGCCGGTGAGCGCCAGCGCGACGTTGATCTTTTCGCCCTCGGCCAGCGGGAACATGTTGACGATCGGGCGCCCACGGGCGCCGCGCGAACCCGAGGGCACCTCCCAGACCTTGAGCCAGTACAGGCGGCCGCGGTTGGAAAAGCACAAAATCCAGTCGTGCGTGTTGGCGATGAACAGCTGGTCGATCCAGTCGTCCTCTTTGGTGGCGGTGGCCAGCTTGCCGCGCCCGCCGCGCTTTTGCGCCCGGTACTCGTTCAGCGGCTGGCTCTTGATGTAGCCGCCGTGGCTGAGCGTGACCACCATGTCGGTCGGGGTGATCAGGTCTTCGGTTGACAGGTCGTGGGCGCTGTGCTCGATGGTGCTGCGGCGCGCGCCCAGCTTGGTCTGGCCAAACTCGGCCTTGATCGCGTCCAGCTCGGCGCCGATGATCAGCGACACGCGCTGCGGCGTGGCCAAAATGTTGAGCAAATCGTCGATCTCGGCCATCACGGCGCGGTACTCGGCCACGATCTTGTCTTGCTCGAGCCCGGTCAGGCGCTGCAGGCGCATCTGCAAAATCTCTTGCGCCTGGGTCTCGCTCAAGCGGTACAGGCCGTCGGGCTGCATACCAAAGTCACGCTCCAGCGCGTCTGGGCGGTAGTCGTCGGCGTTGACGCTGCTGCCGTCGGCGCGCGTGCGCGTGAGCATCTGGCGCACCAGCGCGCTGTCCCAGCGCCGCGCCATCAGTTCGGTGCGCGCGATCGGTGGCGTGGCCGACTCGCGAATGATGCGGATGAACTCGTCGATATTGGCCAGCGCCACCGCCAGCCCCTCGAGCACATGGCCGCGCTCGCGCGCTTTGCGCAGCTTGAACACCGTGCGCCGCGTCACCACCTCGCGCCGGTGCTGCAAAAAGACCTCGATCAAATCCTTGAGGTTGCACAACTTGGGCTGGCCGTCGATCAGGGCCACCATGTTGATGCCAAAGGTGTCTTGCAGCTGGGTCTGCTTGTACAGGTTGTTGAGCACCACCTCGGGCACTTCGCCGCGCTTGAGCTCGATCACCAGCCGCATGCCGGACTTGTCGCTCTCGTCTTGGATGTGGCTGATGCCCTCGATTTTTTTCTCGTGCACCAACTCGGCCATGCGCTCTTGCAGCGTCTTTTTGTTGACCTGATACGGCAGTTCATCGACCACGATGGCTTGGCGCTGGCCGCGGTCGATGTCCTCGAAGTGGCATTTGGCGCGCATCACCAGCCGCCCGCGGCCGGTGCGGTAGCCCTCGCGCACGCCATGCACGCCGTAGATGATGCCGGCGGTGGGGAAGTCGGGCGCCGGGATGATCTCCATCAAGTCATCGACGCTGGCCTCGGGGTGGCGCAGCAGGTGCAGGCAGGCATCGACGACTTCGTTGAGGTTGTGCGGCGGGATGTTGGTCGCCATGCCCACGGCGATGCCGGTCGAGCCGTTGACCAGCAGATTGGGCAGGCGCGCCGGCAGCACCAGCGGCTCTTTTTCGCTGCCGTCGTAGTTGGGGCCGAAGTTCACCGTCTCTTGGTCGATGTCGGCCAGCATCTCGTGCGCGATCTTGGACAGGCGGATTTCGGTGTAGCGCATGGCGGCCGCGTTGTCGCCATCGACCGAACCGAAGTTGCCCTGGCCATCGACCAGCAGGTGGCGCAGCGAAAAGTCCTGCGCCATGCGCACAATGGTGTCATAGACCGCGCTGTCGCCGTGCGGGTGGTACTTACCGATCACGTCACCGACGATGCGCGCCGATTTTTTGTAGGGCCGGTTCCAGTCGTTGCCCAGCTCGTGCATGGCAAACAGCACGCGCCGGTGCACCGGTTTCAGGCCGTCGCGCGCATCGGGCAGGGCTCGACCCACGATCACGCTCATGGCGTAGTCGAGGTAGCTGCGCCGCATCTCCTCTTCGAGGCTGATGGGCAGGGTTTCTTTGGCAAACGAGGTCATGGCGCGGCAGGGTTGGCAACGGGAAGGCAATCCGCGATTTTAGGCGCTGGCGCTGGCGCGTCGTCTTAAACCCCGGCCAAGCTTTCAGACTTGGCCCGTGCAGCCCAAGAACCTAGGTCAAACCCTAGCCATGTTGCTGCCATGCAACATTGGTGACATCTACGGCACCGGCGCAGCATCTGTCTCGCGCACAATCAGATTCGCCACTCGATTCGCTTATGGCACAATGTGTACACCTTCGGGCGAGGCTTCGTGCTTCGGTTGAATCTCAGTCCACCCGCTTTTAAAGAGGAATGCAATGAAAAAACTGAACAAAATCGCAGCATTGTTTGCCGCAGTTGCCCTGACCGCTGTTGCCGCCTTACCGGCACACGCACACAACCACGGCGCCCCCGCTACCGCCACGATCGACAACTGGCGCGCCACCGACGGCTCCGTCTGGCGCAGCGCCGACCGCCTGTGCTGGCGCAACGCCAGCTGGACCCCGGCCACGGCTGCCCCGGGCTGCGATGGCTTTATCGTGCCACAACCAGTTCCGGCTCCTGCGCCCGCTCCGGCCCCCGCACCCGCTCCGGCTCCGGCACCCGCTCCTGCACCCGCTCCGGCTCCGGCAGCCGCCCCGGCCCCAGCACCCGCTCCGGCCCCAGTCGCCGCTGCACGCGTCACCTTCTCGGCCGACGCCTTCTTCCCCTTCGACAGCGCCGTGCTGCAACCCGAAGGCCGTGCCCGCCTCGATGACCTGGTCGAAAAAATCGCCCCGATCAACCTCGAGGTCATCATCGCCGTGGGTCACACCGACTCCGTAGGTTCGGCTGCCTACAACCAAGGCCTATCCGAGCGCCGCGCCGAAGCCGTCAAGGCCTACTTGGTGAGCAAAGGCATCAGCGCCGACCGCGTTTACACCGAAGGCAAGGGCGAAACCCAGCCGGTGGCCGACAACCGCACCCGCGAAGGCCGCACACAAAACCGCCGCGTCGAGATCGAGGTGGTGGGCACGCGCCGCAACTGATCCTGCTGGGCCTAGCCCAGACGGCTCGAAACCGCCCTTCGGGGCGGTTTTTTTATGGGGCAGCATTGCGCCCTTTAAACGCGATGCTCGCTGCACGCGCACCTGCGCGTAATTTTGTATGCACCTGCAAGCCCAGCCATAATCCGGCCATGGACAAACCCCTCAACGCCGACCCGGCCGAACTGGCCAAATTCTCCGAGCTCGCGCACCGCTGGTGGGACCCCGAGAGCGAATTCCGCCCGCTGCACCAGATCAACCCCCTGCGCTTGGGCTGGATCGAAACCCTCGTCCCCTTGAGCGGCAAAACCGTGCTCGATGTGGGCTGCGGCGGCGGCATCTTGGCCGACGCCATGGCACGCAAGGGCGCCCAGGTGCTGGGCATCGATTTGGCCACCAAAGCGCTCAAGGTGGCGCAGCTGCACGCGCTCGAGGCCGAAACCCCGCGCGTCAGCTACCGCGAAGTCAGCGCCGAACAACTGGCGCAAGAGCAGCCCGCGCACTACGACGTGGTCACCTGCATGGAAATGCTCGAGCACGTGCCCGACCCGGCCTCGGTGGTGCAAGCCTGCGCGGCCTTGGTCAAGCCCGGCGGCTGGGTGTTTTTTTCCACCCTCAACCGCAACCCCAAGTCGTTCGTGTTTGCCATCATCGGTGCCGAATACGTGCTCAAGCTGCTGCCCAAAGGCACGCACGAATACGCCAAATTCATCCGCCCCAGCGAACTGGTGGGCCACTGTCGCGCCGCCGGCCTGCAAGCGCAAGGCATGCGCGGCTTGCAGTACAACCCGCTCACGCGCCGCTACTGGCTCGACGCCGACACCAGCGTCAACTACCTCGTGGCCACCCAAAAACCATTCGCATAAAACCCGCCGCATGAAATTTGCCCATGTACGCGCGGTGCTGTTCGACCTCGACGGCACCCTGATCGACAGCGCGCCCGACCTGGCCTGGGCCGCCGACCAACTGCGCCGCACGCGCGGCCTAGAGCCGCTGCCGCTGGCCCACTACCGCCCGGCCGTCGGCGCCGGGGCGCGCGGGCTGATCCACGCCGCGCTCGGCTTGGGCCCCGAACACCCCGAATTCGATGCGCTCAAACACGAGTTCTTCGACACCTACCAAGGCTGCATGCACCAGCGCACCCAAGCCTTTGAGCAAGTGAACGAAACAGTCGCCGCGCTGCTCCAATACGGCATGGCCTGGGCCGTGGTCACCAACAAAATCGAGCGCTTCGCCCTGCCCATTACCGCCGCGCTGCCGCTGTTTGCCAGCGCCGGCACGGTTATCGGTGGCGACACCACGGCGCACCCCAAACCGCACCCAGCCCCGCTGCTGGAGGCGGCGCGCCGGCTGGGCTGCGCCCCCGCGCACTGCATCTATGTGGGCGACGACCGGCGCGACATCGAAGCCGGCCGCGCCGCCGGCATGGCCACGGTGGCCGCGCTGTACGGCTACATCGGCCACGCCGACGACCCCCACACTTGGGGGGCCGACGCCGCCATCCATGCCCCGCTCGAACTGTTGAACTTTTTGCAATCGGGTGTACACTAACCCGGACTGGGGCTGCATTGGTTTCGACGTGGGAACGGATGCGCTGCGGGGCATGTCGAGGTTCTGTCACCTCGTTAATCAGCAGAAAAAAAGTAACTGCAAACGACGAACGTTTCGCACTCGCCGCTTAACCCGGCGAGCCTTGCAACAGTTGGCCAATGGACTGGGCAAGGGCGGCAGCGGTAGCAATACCGTTGGCGTCCCGGCTGCAAGGTAATCTACATCGGCTGGCCAGCGCGCGGGCAACTTGCGCACTGGTAAGACCCAAGGTTGCTGGCAGGGTGTGCAGCGTGTCGCTGCGCGGCACACCTAGCGAGACCCAAATCAGACGACTACACATGTAGAACTGCACACAGATGGCTTGCGGACGGCGGTTCGATCCCGCCCAGCTCCACCATAATGTGCAATCCCAACCCTTATCCGGTTGGGATTTTTTTTGCCCGTTCCCCCTGTGTTGGCGCGGTTTCCAGGCCCTTGCCTCTTGAGCACGCCCCTGCGGAAGTCGCCGTTCCAGGCGCGCATTCCGCCGTTTTTCTCTCTCTGTTCTCTGCGGCCCTCTTGAGCATTCAAGGCCTGAAGTCGTGTGTTGGCGGGGGTTTGCGGGCCATCGGTTTGCTTCTTCGCTTGCTCGGGAGCGCGCGACCGAGACAGCGAAAGGCACAAAAAAAACCGCCTTGCGGCGGCGTGTCGCTGTGGCAGGGATGTCAGCGCGAGCCTGCCACCAGGGCCTCTCGTTGCGCCAGCCAGGACGCCGACAACTTGCCGCGCTGCAACTGGCTGACGCCCACTTCGAGGCGGCCCAGGGCGATGGCTTCGATCAAGTCGGGGGCCAGTTGTGCCAGTCGGCTCATCTTGCTCGCTTGGCCGAGGTCGATGCCCTCGGCCGCCGCGATCTCGGTCATCGAACTGAACCGTCCTTCGTCCAGCAGGCGCTGCCAGTGGTGCGCGAGGCCGAGCGCCCGCATCAAGGGGGTGTCCTGCGCCATCTCGCGCACCTGCCGCTCACGGCGGGCCTCGTCCAGGAATTCCTGCGGCGCGTCCAGCGGCGTGATGACCTGCTTCTTCAGACCCCGGCGCACCAGTGTCCAGGGCAGAAAGGTCTCCATCTGCACGCCGCCAGCGGGCAGCGGCGTCTGATACGTCACCGGGTCGCCCTTGGCCCGGCCACGATGCTTGAGACTCATACGTCCTCCTCGAAGCTGGCGATGAGCTGGCGCTGGGCGTGCCAGTCGACCATCAGGCGGTTTCGTTGGAACCACATCAGCGTCAGCCGACGTGGCTGCTTGCCCGCCATGAACTGCTCGATGATGTCGGGGGCCAGCAGGGTCAGGCGCAGCAGTTCGTTGACCACCGAGTGGTGCAACTTCTCGGCGCGGGCGATGGCGGAACCGCTCTGCATCGCGCCGGTGTCCAGCAGGTGCTGCCAGTAGAAGGCCCGTGCCACACCGTCGAGCAGTGTCACGTCGTGGACGTGCCGGTCGTCGGCAGCCACGCGTTGGACGCCCCGGCGTCGGAACGTCAAGGGCACAAAGGTTTCCATCGGATCAATCATCAGGCTTCGACCTCCAGCAGTTCGGCACCGATGCTGTCGGGCGCGAATTCCTTCATCAGCGCGTTCCAACCCACCTCGCGCCACTTCACCTTGATCCCCTGCACCTCGCCCGCATGGACGAGGTCGATGCGCTCGATCATCAGATTGGCGATGCGGTGGCGCTCGACCGGGAACAGTTGATCCCACACGTTGTTGAGCCGTCCGAACCCAGCCATGGCCATCACCGTGGTGGCCTCGTCGATCTGGGCCCCCAGCGTTTTCTGGTTCTGTTGGATGTGCCGCACCACCGACGCCACGGTCTCCGGGCTGGTCAACACCGTTCGGATCTGGGCGACTACCGCCCCCTCGATCTCCGGCGCGGGCAGGCGCTCGTAGCCCTTGCCCGGCGCACCGAACCGCGCCTCCGACTTGGACACGTAGTAATGGTACTTGCGCCCGTTCTTGCGCGAGTAGGTCGGGTACATCCGCTCGCCCGATGGCGCGTACAGCAGGCCGCGCAGCAAGGCGTCGGTGCGCGACCGGATCTTGGTTTCCACCGACCGGGTGTGACCGTCCTTGGCCAGCACCTCGTGAACCCGCCCCCACAGCCCGGGATCGATGATGGCTTGATGCACGCCCGGGTACCAACTGCCCTTGTGCGACAACTCCCCGAGGTAGATGCGGTTGCGCAGCAGCTTGTGCAGGTACTTCTTGTCGATGCGCGTGCCCGGCCGCGTTTGGCCGTCTTGCGTCGTCCAGGCCTTGGTCGTGATGCCATCCAGCGTCAGCTTGGCTGCAATCTGGGTGGGCGAACCGATGCTCAGCATCTCCTCGAAGATGCGCCGCACCACCGCCGCCTCGGTGTCGTTGATGACCAGCAGACGGTTCTCGACGTCGAAGCCGAGCGGCGGCACGCCCCCCATCCACATTCCTTTGCGCTTGCTGGCGGCGATCTTGTCGCGGATGCGCTCGCCGGTGACCTCGCGCTCGAACTGGGCGAAGGACAGCAGCACGTTGAGCATCAGCCGCCCCATCGAGGTGGTGGTGTTGAACTGCTGCGTGACCGATACGAACGACACGCCCTGGCGCTCGAACACCTCGACCATCTTGGAGAAGTCGGCGAGGCTGCGCGTCAGGCGGTCGATCTTGTAGACCACCACGATGTCGATCTGGCCGCGCTCGATGTCGGCCATCAGGCGTTTTAGCCCGGGACGATCCGTGTTGCCGCCGGAGAAACCGGGGTCGTCGTAGTCGTCGGCCACCGGAATCCAGCCTTCTGCGCGTTGGCTGGCGACGTAGGCATGGCCAGCCTCCTTCTGCGCGTCGATGGAGTTGAACTCCTGGTCAAGGCGTTCGTCCGAAGACACCCGGCAGTAGACCGCGCAGCGTTTGCGCGCCTTGGGAGAGGCGATTTGGGTGGCGTCGCTCATTGCGCACCTGCCTTGGCCGTAAGGCCGAAGAACAGCGGCCCCGACCAGTGCGTGCCGGTGATCTGCCGGGCCACCGCCGTCAGGCTCTTGAAGGTGCTACCCTCGTACTCGAACAGGCCGTCGGCGGTGACCGCCACCTTGTGCTCGCGGTCGCCCCATTCGCGCAGCAGCACGGTGCCGGGCGCGAAGTTGATGTCGCGCGGACGCGCCCGCAGCTTGATCTTGGAATGCTTGGCACCGATGGCCTCCAAGCGCTGGCGGGTGTTATGCGCCAGACCGCCGAAGGCCTCCTCCTGCATCTTGTAGGCGATGCGCGACTCGATGAAGACGCGGTTGGGGTTGATGGGGCGGCTGCTGAAGTACCGATCCCACACTGGCCACAGCTCGGCGATGGGCAGGCTGGACAGCTCCGCAATCCGTGCGGCGATGGATGCTTGTTTCTCGTTCATCACAACTTCTCCTGTTGATAGGGGGTTGTATGAACGCGCTGGTCGGGCAGGAAGCCAAGGCCAACTTCTCTCTGTTTTGGCGCTTCTGCGACGACGGTGCGGACGATGGCGGCCGCAAGGATGGCGGTGATTTCACCAGCGCGGGCGCTGGCGGACATCTCCGAGGGAGATGCGAGTTCGAGGTTCTTCATGACGGCTCCGAGGAATTGCAACCGTCAAGGATGGTGAGCTTGATCCCCCGAAGAGGATGGCAACGCAGGGTAATCGCGGAACAATTCTCAGCCGGTCAACGCACCTTCCTTGATCTCAACATCTTTGCCGTCATCCTCGACCGGCTCGTCGAGCATCGGCAGATGCAACTGCCATGCGTGCGCGCCCTTGACCTTGACCAGGTAGTCTTTCCAGGGCGAGTTCTTGGAGAACAGGTTGGCTGGCGAGCCGCAGTTGGTATCCTCCATCAGCTTCTTCGTGTTCACGTGGGGTGTTCCAGCAGCGTAGGCGTCCGCCAGTCGCTGAAGCACGGCTATCTTGCCTTTGCCGGTCACTCTCCAGGGCGCCTTGCCGGGGATGTACAGCACCGCCGAGTACCCATCTGACGACACTTTGACGCTGATGGCCGTGCCGCCCATCGCAGCCTGCTGACCGTGCCGATACGAAACCTTGAGCCGAGCAGTGTCGATGGCGGCGGCTGAGCGCCCGCTGGCCAGCACGTCTTCAACGGGGATCACCACGTTCGTTCCGGCGAAGGGGAACGGAACCGACGCCGTCGTGAGAACAACGCCGGGAATCGGGCGCGGACGCAAGCGAAGGGCTGTATCGACCTTGGCGTACTGGCGCTCATTGGACATCTTGGCCGCGAAGTGCAGTGCGACGGGAAACCCATCAATATCGAGTTCCCCGAGGAACACAGGCTCCTCGTCGAGATGCTTGCCGCGAACGCCTTGCAATGCGCTGCCGAGGGCCGTGATGATTTCCTCCCGCAGCCAGTTCAGATCAACCTTCCAGCGTCGCGCATGCTTGGCGGGAAGCACAACGTCATTTCCGGTCAAGGTGTCACGGTAGCGCACTTGGCTGCCATCCGCACAGCGTTCCAGCTTGACCGTGAACCGTTCGCCATCAGCGAGATCGACAACCTTTTCGGTGATGCGGTCGCCCTCGGTGATGATGCCTTCGTCCTCAAAGCGATCGATGTTAATGCCCAACTGCGCCAAGGCGAATCCATCCATTGGGCTTGTGGCGCATTCGAGCAACTTGGCAACTTGGATGACCAGATTCGGATCGTCAACGCCGGAGCCCGGATGCAGGGGCTTGAGCACGCCCAGCAGTTCCAACAACTGCGTTCCGGCTTGCTTCAGCCGTTGATCCTTCTCACCCTGCAGGCTGCATCGCCCCGGTTCAGCCAGCACGATGGACAGCGGCGTTTCCGTGGTTTCACCATCGAACACAAAATCGGCCACCAGCGTCACGCCAAGGATGGCGCCAGGCTGAGCGAACGGGTGGTCGCTCCAGCGACCACCGATCACGTCGTGTAGCTCCATACCGCTGTCGATGTGCAATGACACCGCGTCGGTGGAATGACCGAGCAAGGCCTTTGCTTCGGTCAGGTACAGCCGCTCAATCTTCGCGCCGTCCAGGCGCGGTTTCGCGTCCTTCAGGGGCTGTGCAAATCGGGAAAGGTCGTAGCGCGACCGATTCAACGGTCGGCTCGACAGCGGCATCTTGAAGCCATATTTGGACAGCACGTTTGCCAACGGGGCCCGCGTGGACAGGGTATGGGCGTAGACCTCGACCACCTTGCGTCCCGGCGCATAGACGAGCGTGGCGTCGCGCGCCGGGAAATAGCAGAAGCTCTTGCGGCTGCGGTTGACCACTTGCACGGCGTTGACCTGATCGCCAGCGAAGCGCACCACCAAGTAGTGCAGCGTCTTGGCGTCACCGTCCTTGTTTTCGCCAGCGAGCGGTACGTAGATCACCTCGCACGGCTCACCAAGGCGCATCACACTGGTCAGCTGTGATTCCAGCTCCTTCTTGACTGTGTCGTTCCAAATGAAGGGTGGAGCGTCGTCGCACGGCACATCGAACGCGTCATACAGACGCTTGTTGCCCCGGATGTCACCGGTGTTCAGGATGGACTCGGCGACGTCAAACAGCCGCGCAGCCTCGTCGGAATGAGTGCGCATCCAGACGGAACGGCCGATCTCGCCGCCCTCCTGCGATGCGAATACGGCAATCAGGTCGTTGTCGTTGAGTTGGTCGGCAACAGTGGAAAGGATGAGCGCACCACGGGGCGATGCGAGACGCAATACCCGCAGTGCCTCGCGCTCGGCGAGGTCACGCTGCTCTTTGCGCAGATGCCTGACATGTTCGATCAGGGCGAGTGGCAGCGATGCAGGGTCCTGCATCCAGTCAAAGCCGCGAGCCAGGGACTGACATTCAGGCAGCCCACTGAAGGCCTTGAGAATCGAAACCGGAGCTCTCTCGATCAGATCGAGCAGGCAGTGCGCGTTGGTCAGGGTCTTTTTGCCCATGTGGTCTCCCTTCGGCCCTTCACATGGCCACAGTCCATTGGCGCATCACCGCCACCGATTGAGTCAAACCTTGCGCCAGCAAGGTGTCCAGATATTCGTCTGCCGTCTTGGGTGGATTCCTGAGTGACCGCCGATGACTCGCCACTGCTTCAAGCACGCCCGCAGGCTGCAAATCCAGCAGATCGACGATGAAATCATCCGGATGCTGCGCGGCAAGGTTGTAGGGCTTGAGCGACTCGACCGGAAAGTCTTTGAGGTTGAAGGTCACGATCAGACTGGCACCTGCGTGGATGGCTGCGGCCACCACATGGCGGTCATCGGCATCGGGCAATTGGATTGAGGGAATGAGGTGCTCGAACCCCGAGACCAAGCAGTCGCGCACATGCGCATTCATCAACTGCCGCGTGCGGCTCAACTGCGCTGGGGCCAAGTCCGGTCGATTGGCTTGGACATTGCGAGTCCACTCGTCGTGGATCATGTCGCTCCAGCGCGCCCGGTACAGATCCGAGAGGGCCAGATGCATCAGTAGGTCGCGCAAGGGTGCCGGATACAGCACGCATGCGTCGTAGACGACAGTGAAATGCGAGCTCATCCGATCAATACCCCATGCCGAGTTCCTGAGCCTGCGCAGCCAGTTCATCCAAGGCCTTGCGACGCTCGGCATCAATGCGTTTCTTGTAGGCGACGACATCCTGGTAGCGCACGCGGCGATGGGTGCCAATCTTGTGGAATGGCATGTCGCCTTTCTCCAGCAATTGGACAAGGAAGGGGCGCGAAACGTTGAGCACGTCGGCCGCATCCTGGGTCGTCAGCTCGGCATGGATCGGGATGATCGATACCGCATTGCCCTGGCCGATCTCGGTCAGAACTTCAAGCAGCAGGCGCAGTGCCGAGGTCGGGATACGCACGGCACGCACCGCGCCTTTGTCGTCGTGAAAGTCG
The DNA here is from genome assembly GCF_000828915.1 of Serpentinimonas maccroryi. NCBI lineage: Bacteria > Pseudomonadati > Pseudomonadota > Betaproteobacteria > Burkholderiales > Comamonadaceae > Serpentinimonas > Serpentinimonas maccroryi. The sequence goes on along the minus strand of NZ_AP014569.1, from coordinate 751,183 downwards.
ATCTGTTGGGTTTCAGAGCGGGTCTGGAGCACGGTCGACAGCGCGCGGCCAGATTCCCGGGCGAGCGCGATGTCCTCTTCAGAGGGCAGGGTTTTGGGAATGGCGGGAGCGTTCACAGGGGTCTCCTCAACGGGGAAAAGTTCAGACTGGCTCCAGTATAAACGAAACAACCGAAATCGCAATAACCGAAACAGACATCGACTACCTATACAGATCAACAACTTAGCGTGGCCATGCAGTGCGGCCACCTCGCCTTGACCTCCCGTCAAAGCCGAAAACGCGCTCGTGCAAGCCCAAGGTATGGAGCAATTGAATAGGGACTCCCAAACAAAAGGAGTTCCGCAATGCAAAACCATGCCTCATCTGTTCAAACCGGCCGGAGCCTGACCCGGTCTCTTCCCGACGGCGTCACCCGCATCGCCCTCGACGAAAACGAGCTCGCCGCCCGCTGGGGGCTCTCCGTCAAAACCCTGCGCCGTTGGCGGCAGGAACAGCTCGGCCCCGTCTTCTGCAAGCTCGGGGCGCGCGTCACCTATCTGATCTCCGAAATCGAAGCCTTCGAGCGCCGCGTCTCGCGCTACTCGACCTTCGCTCGGGCATACCAGTGAGGAGGACGGCCATGAGCGATCTGACCATCTTCCCCGTCGACATCGCCGAGATGTCCGTGAGCCAACTGGCCGCGCTGCCGCCCGAGCAGAAGCGCGAGGTCGACAAGAACCTCGACGCCGCCATCGACTGGCTCAAGAAGGCACGCACCAAGTTCGACGCGGCGCTGGAGCAGTGCTACGGCGAGCCGGCCCGCGCCGCGCTGCGTGAATCCGGCCGCGACTTCGGCACCGCCCACATCAGCGACGGCCCGCTGCACATCAAGTTCGAGCTACCCAAGAAGGTCAGCTGGAACCAGAAGCAGTTGGGCGAAATCGCCGAGCGCATCGTGGCCTCGGGCGAGAAGGTCGAGGGCTACCTCGACGTCAAGCTCTCAGTGTCCGAGTCCCGGTACATCAACTGGCCGCCGGCGTTGCAGCAGCAGTTCGCGGCCGCCCGTACGGTCGATTCCGGCAAGCCGTCCTTCACCCTGAGCACCGACGGGGGTGAGGCATGAAAACAAGCGCAGCGCAGTTTCGAGAGCCGCAGGCGAAAGGGGGCGAAGCCACCGGCAAAAAGCTCCCCATCGTGTCCGCCGTCGAGCGCATGGCCGAGCGCAAGGGCGTGAAGCTGCTGATGCTGGGCAAGTCCGGCATCGGCAAAACCTCCCGGCTCAAAGACCTCGACCCCGCCACCACCTTGTTCCTCGACATCGAGGCAGGCGACTTGGCTGTGGCCGACTGGCCGGGCGACACCATCCGCCCGGTGTCGTGGCCCGAGAGCCGCGACTTCTTCGTGTTCCTCGCGGGCCCGGACAAGTCGTTGCCCTCCGAGAGCGCGTTCTCGCAGGCGCACTACGACCACGTCATCGAGAAGTTTGGCGATGCGAAGCAGCTTGATCGCTACCAGACCTTCTTCCTGGACTCGATCACGCAACTGTCTCGCCAGTGCTTTGCGTGGTGCAAGACGCAGCCCGGCGCGGTCAGCGACCGCTCCGGCAAACCCGACCTGCGCGCGGCCTATGGCCTGCTCGGGCAGGAAATGATCGGCGCGTTGACCCACCTGCAACACGCCCGGGGCAAGAACGTGGTGTTCGTGGCGATCCTCGACGAACGCTTGGATGACTTCAATCGCAAGGTGTTCGTGCCACAGATCGAAGGCAGCAAAACCAGCCTTGAGCTGCCCGGGATCGTCGACGAAGTCGTGACGCTGGCCGAGATCAAGGCCGAGGACGGCAGTTCCTACCGCGCCTTCGTCACGCACACCGTCAATCCCTACGGCTTCCCGGCCAAAGACCGCAGCGGTCGTCTCGACCTGCTGGAGCCGCCGCATCTCGGCGCGCTGATCGCCAAGTGTGCGGGCGCATCCATCACGCCCGCCAGCGCCGCCAACACGACCCCCACCGAATCCCAGGAGTAATCGCCATGACGTCCAACTATTTCAACTTCCAAGATGCCGATCCGCAGCAATCCGGCTTCGATCTGATCCCCAAGGGCACCGTCGTGCCGGTGCGCATGACCATCAAGCCGGGTGGCTATGACGACCTGGAACAAGGCTGGGGCGGCGGCTACGCCACCGAGTCGTTCGAGACCGGTTCCATCTACCTTGCAGCCGAGTTCGTGGTCACCGCTGGCGACCATGCCAAGCGCAAGATGTGGAGCAACGTCGGCCTGCACTCCAAGAAGGGCCCGACCTGGGGCCAGATGGGGCGCAGCTTCATCCGCGCCGCGCTCAACAGCGCGCGCAACGTCCACCCGCAGGACAACAGTCCGCAGGCGGCCGCCGCGCGCCGCATCAATGGCTTTGCCGAACTGGACGGCCTGGAGTTCCTGGCTCGCGTCGACATCGAGAAGGACGCCAAGGGCCAAGACCGCAACGTGGTCAAGCTGGCGGTCGAGCCCGACCATCCCGACTACGCCAAGTTGAAGGGCGTGCCGCCGAAGGGCAGTCCGGGCGGTGGCAACTCTGGCGCTCCGGCGCAAGTGGCTCCTGCCTACGCTGCGCCCACCCCGCAACGCACGCCAGTGACGGGCAAACCGTCCTGGGCTCAGTGAGGAGGCGGCCATGAACGCAACCGTACTCACTGCCAGCCACTACGGCGTCGTGCGTTTCGGCGATCTGCAATGCGAGGCCGTTGTCCTCAAGGGCGGCGAGCGTGGCTATGTCCGTCGCCAACTGGCCAAGCTGCTCGGCTTCCACGAGACACACAAGGGTGGCCGATTTGCCCGGTTCCTGGCTGATTTCGCGCCTAACTCCTTGTCGACATTGGAGAAAACTCGTGAGCCGATTCTGTTGCCATCGGGACGACAGGCACAGTTCTTCCCGGCAGGGATCATTGCCGACGTCGCGTCGGCGGTGGTCAGCGCCGCCATCAACGGCACGCTGCACAAGGCCCGCCAGGGCATCGTGCCCAACTGCATGAAGATCATGCGCGCGCTGGCCACCACCGGCGAGGTCGCGCTGATCGACGAGGCGACGGGCTACCAGTACCACCGCGCGCCAGACGCTCTGCAGGAACTGATCTCCAAGCTGCTGCGCCAGTCGTGCTCCTCTTGGGAGCGTCGCTTCCACCCAGACTACTACCGCGCCCTCTACCGGCTGTTCGGCTGGAAGTACCAGGGCCACGACCAGAACCCGCCCCACGTTGTCGGCCAGATCACGCAGCGCTGGGTCTATGGGCCGGTGCTGCCCGCCACGCTGATCGACGAGATCCGCGCTCGCAAGGGCATCTCTCAGAAGCACCACCAGTGGCTGTCCGATCAGGGCCTCGCCCGTCTGGAAACGCAGATTCACGCGGTGACCGCCATTGCGCGCAGCTCGACCTGCTACCGCGACTTCGACCGCCGTTGCGAAGCGGCCTTCGCTGGCGGCTCGCTGCAGTTGGCGCTGCTCGCCGAAGACTTTGAGGAGGTGGCGTGAAATGCTGGGTCTGCAAACGACAGGCCCGGGGATTCGGTCACACCGACAACCGGCATGGTGTCGGCGATCCCCGGCGCTACCCCATCGACTGGGTGTTCTGCTCGCAGCGCTGCCAGACCGCGTTCCACGCGATGTACGGCAACTGGCTGCGCGCCAAGGATGGTCGCAGCGACATCAAGGGGGTCGCCATGATCGATCCCTCTGATATCGAGCTGGCCGCGATGCGCAAGTGCCTCAAGTCCTTTGGCGAGGCGGCAGGCGAGATCGGCTTCACCAAGCCGCTGGGCAACTACTCCGAAGCCGAGGCGCTGCAGGTGATCGACGCCATCGTCACTTGCTACACCGATGCGATGGTTGAGCACCACGAGGCGAGCAAGTACCCGCCCGTGCGCGGCATGACGCCGACGCCCGATCCCATGACGCCGAGTTCAGCCCATCCGTTCGCGGATATGGAAGACGACCTGCCCTGGGAAGAACCGAAGGGGAAGAAGCCATGATGGACTTCAACTCCACTTCGAGCATCTCGGGCCAGATCACTGCGCTGGTCGACGCAGGGATGCAGCGCGCCCGAGCCCAGCAGTCCGAGCGCCAGTACCTTGGTGCCTCGCGGTTGGGCGCTGCCTGCGAGCGTGCGCTGCAGTTTGAGTACGCCAAGGCACCGGTCGATCATGGGCGGGACACCCCGGGCCGGATGCTGCGCATCTTCGAGCGCGGGCACGTCATGGAGAACTGCATGGTCGCGTGGCTGCGCGACGCCGGTTTCGACCTGCGTACCCGCAGGGCCGATGGCGAGCAGTTTGGCTTCTCAGTGGCCGACGGTCGTCTGCGGGGTCACATCGACGGCGTCATCGTCGCGGGTCCCGAGGGCTTTGCCTATCCGGCGCTTTGGGAATGCAAATGCCTGGGCAACAAGTCCTGGAGTGACCTGGAGAAAAAGGGGCTGGCCATCTCCAAGCCCGTCTACGCGGCGCAAGTGGCGATCTACCAAGCCTATCTCGAACTGCACGAACACCCGGCGATCTTCACGGCGCTCAACGCAGACACGATGGAGGTCTACACGGAGGCCGTGCCCTTTGACGCAGCGCTGGCCCAGCGCATGTCGGATCGGGCGGTGAAGGTCATCACGGCGACCGAAGCGGGAGATCTCCTGCCGCGCGCCTTCAATGACCCGACCCACTTCGAGTGCAAGTTCTGCTCTTGGCAAGGCCGCTGCTGGAGAACACAAGCATGACCGACAACAACACCCCGGCCACCGGCATCGAGCCGATGATCGATGCCAAGCAGGCGGCCGCCGCGCTGCGCCTGCCGTACTACTGGTTCGCCGACCACGCGATGCGCACCAAGTACCGGATTCCGCACTACCTGATGGGCGGTCTGGTGCGCTACCGGCTGTCCGAGCTCTCTGCGTGGGCCACGCGCAGCACCGCCGTCCAGGGCCGTGATGCTCAGGACGCGGACGCACCTGTCGAGGGAGCCGAATGATCAACTTCAACGGCACCACGTCACCACCTGAGTCCAAGCGTGATGCCGACCGCGAAGAACTGCGCGTCGAACTGATCGCACGCCTGGAATCGGTGCTGGGTACGCTGTTCCCGGCTGGCAAGAAACGCCGTGGCAAGTTTCTGATTGGCGACATCCTGGGCAGCCCGGGCGACAGCCTCGAGGTGGTGCTCGCTGGCGAGAAAGCCGGGCTGTGGACGGATCGCGCCGACAACACCGGGGGCGACGTCTACGCCCTCATTGGCGGGCACTTCGGCATCGACGTTCACGGCGATTTCCCGCGCGTGCTCGACGCTGCTGCAGACCTTTTGGGCCGCGCTCGGGCAAAGCCTGTGCGCAAATCCAGCAAGAAGGAGGCTCCGGTCGACGATCTGGGCCCAGCCACAGCCAAGTGGGATTACCTGGACGCGACGGGGCAGCTGATCGCAGTGGTTTACCGCTACGACCCGCTCGGACGCAAGAAAGAGTTCCGACCCTGGGATGTGAAGCGGCGCAAGATGGCCCCGCCCGAGACGCGCCCGCTCTACAACCAGCCGGGAATGACCAGCGCCGCCCAGGTGGTGTTGGTCGAGGGCGAGAAATGCGCGCAGGCACTGATCGACGCGGGCGTCGTGGCCACCACGGCGATGCACGGCGCCAACGCGCCGGTCGATAAAACCGACTGGTTGCCTTTGGCTGGCAAAGCCGTGCTCATCTGGCCCGACCGCGACAAGCCGGGCTGGGCCTACGCCACGCTGGCGGCGCAGGCGATCTTGTCTGCGGGCGCGAAGTCCTGCCACATCCTGTACCCGCCCGAGGATGCTGCCGAGGGCTGGGATGCGGCTGACGCCATCGCCGAGGGATATGATTTCGCGGCCCTTTTAGCCCATGGCCCGCGTTTGCAGATGCACGATGTTACTGACGATGCCGAGTCGGTGGTCAGCGGCGATGAGTCGGTGTGGGGTACGGAAGATGCGCTGGCCCTGGCCTTCACCCGGCGCTTCCACCGCGACTGGCGATATGTGGCGACGTGGGGGCGCTGGCTGGTGTGGGACGGCCACCGCTGGCGCACCGAGGACACGCTGGCTGCGACCGATTTGATCCGCAGCGTCTGTCGCCACGCGGCCGTCAACGCCAACAACCCCAAGATCGCGGCCAAACTCGCCAGCTCCGGCACGGTCGGTGGCGTGGAGCGGCTGGCCCGAGCTGATCGCCGACACGCGGCCACGACCGACGAGTGGGACGCCGACCCGTGGCTGCTCAACACACCCGGGGGCGTGGTCGATCTCAAGACAGGTCGCAAGCGTGCGAACGACCGCGGTGACCGGATGACCAAGATCACGACGGCCACCCCCTTCGGTGACTGTCCTACGTGGAAGCAGTTTCTGTCCGAGGTGACGGGCTGCGACCAGGAGATGCAGACCTACCTGCAACGGATGGTGGGCTATGCGTTGACCGGATCGACGCAGGAGCACGCACTGTTCTTCCTGTACGGCACGGGCGCGAATGGCAAGTCGGTGTTCGTCAACACGCTGGCCACCATCCTTGGTGACTACGCCACCAACGCGCCGATGGACTCCTTCATGGAGACGCGCACAGACCGGCATCCGACCGACATGGCAGGCTTGCGCGGCGCACGCTTCGTGGCGGCCATCGAAACCGAGCAGGGTCGTCGCTGGGCCGAGTCCAAGGTCAAGAACCTCACCGGTGGCGACAAGATCGCTGCGCGCTTCATGCGCCAGGACTTCTTCGAGTTCTTCCCGCAGTTCAAGTTGTTCGTGGCGGGCAATCACAAGCCGTCGATTCGCAACGTGGACGAGGCGATGAAGCGGCGACTGCACCTGATCCCCTTCACGATCACTGTGCCGCCCGAGCGTCGCGACAAGCACCTACAGCAGAAGCTCTTGGCCGAGCGTGACGGCATCCTTGCGTGGGCAGTTCAGGGATGCCTCGACTGGCAGCGTCTGGGCAAGCTCGCACCGCCCCAGCAGGTCGTTGATGCTACCGAGGAGTACTTCGAGGGCGAGGACGCGCTAGGCCGCTGGCTCGAGGAGCGCTGCGTGCGCGAGCCAAACGCCAAGTCGCTGACCGCCGAACTGTTCAACGACTGGAAGCAATGGGCCGAGTCCGCAGGGGAATTCACGGGCTCGCAAAAGCGCTTTGCCGATCTGCTCATCACTCGTGGTCTGGAGAAGTGGCGCAACGGCATGGGGCTGCGTGGCTTTCAGGGCGTTGGCCTCAAGTACCCACCCGCGCCTGCTTACACCTCTTATGCCGATAACTGAACCCTCCGCGTCTGACGGATCGGACGGACTGCGTCGTAACTCCTATACGTGTGCGTGCGTGTGCGCCCAATAGAAGGTTTCGATTGAATCCGTCCGATCCGTCAGGCCAGCAAAAACAAGGACTGACACCATGACCACCACCATCCTCGCTCTCGATCTGGGCACCACCACCGGATGGGCATTGCGCGGCAACGACGGCCACATCACCAGCGGCTCCGAGAGCTTCCGGCCGCAGCGCTTCGAAGGCGGCGGAATGCGCTTCCTGCGATTCAAACGCTGGCTCGCCGAGATCAAGCAATCCTGCGACGGCATCGACTGCCTGCACTTCGAGGAAGTGCGCCGCCACGTTTCGACCGACGCCGCCCACGCCTACGGTGGGTTTCTCGCCACGCTCACCGCGTGGTGCGAGCACCACAAGATCCCGTACCAGGGCGTTCCGGTCGGCACGATCAAGAAGCACGCCACCGGCAAGGGCAATGCAGGCAAGGACGAGATGATCGCCTCCGTCCAGTTGCGTGGTCACGCCCCTTGCGACGACAACGAAGCCGATGCCCTGGCGCTGCTGCACTGGGCTATCGAGACGCAGGAGGTGTGACATGAAGGTTTCAACACCTCAATACCGCTGCCCCTTGGGTCGGCTGCAACCAGACACCACGGATCTGGATGCGATGAAGCGCAACGGCTGGCGTGACCAGCACATCCTGGTGGTCAACGCGTCCGACGAGCGCCTGGACTTCATCGAGCGCGAGATCGTGCGACGCATTGGCGAACGTCTGTACGGGCTGGGAGGGGCACGTCATGGCTGAGTGGACTATCGACGACGTGGCTGCACGCTTCGAAGATGCCGCCACCACTGGACGACGCCTTCCCCCTGTGCGTGTGCAGGGCTACTTCAACTGCTGGCCTGCCTTCGTTCGCAAGGATTGGGAAGCCTTTGCTGCTGACGAGAAGGTGTACCGGCCCTTCCCACCAAGCCCCGAGGCCATCGACCGGATGCTGGAGGCGATGCGCTGGGTGCAGTGGCTCGAGGTCGAGCAGCGCCACCTTGTGTGGATGCGGGCCAAACGCTACGGCTGGAGGGATATCACGATCCGCTTTGCCTGCGACCGCACGACGGCGTGGCGGCGTTGGCAGCGGGCAATGGAGGTCGTGGCCACGAACCTCAACAGCGAAGGCGTTCGACTGCCTTCCAAAAACGTGGGCAATTTAGGGTAATGCCAACCATGTTTGTCCTCGCTTTGCCTTGTTTGTCCTTTTCGTGTCTGCCCAGGCGTGCAACAAAACCACCGGTTAGAGCGTAGTATTCCTCTATCTTCTGAACAGCGGTTACGGCAGAGGGAGCAGCCCAGAAATCAATGGGTCCTTCCTGGCCAAAATCCCATGCGGGGGGCGACAGCGCGACGCTTTTTTAGCGTCAGGGTGCGAACCAAGGTTCGCACGGTTCGCAGTTCGCACCCAGCCAGTTCGCACCAACCCAAAAACCCGCCCACGGTTTTCCGTCGGCGGGTTTTTTGTTTCACGCAGCAGCGCCGCTCGCGGCCCGCGACGGGGTTCCCTCCTTACCCGTCCGGGCCGCTTCTTTTTGAGAGACACGAACTGAATATGCTCAACGTCGAGTACCGCAAGGTCGAGGCGCTGATCCCCTACGCACGGAATCCGAGAACGCACAACGACGAGCAGGTGGCCAAGATCGCCGCCAGCATCGTCGAGTACGGTTGGACAAATCCGGTACTGGTGGATGGCGACAACGGCATCATTGCTGGCCACGGTCGGCTCGCTGCCGCGCGCAAGTTGGGCCTGACCGAGGTGCCGGTGATTGAACTGGCGCATCTGTCGCCGACGCAAAGGCGTGCCTACGTGATCTCCGACAACCGCCTCGCGCTGGATGCCGGATGGGACGACGCGATGCTGGCGCTGGAACTGGCCGAGTTGTCAGAAGCAGGGTTCGACCTCGCACTTACTGGTTTCGAGGATGCCGAGATCGAAGCCTTGCTGGCCGACGACCTCGGTGATAGTGATGGTGACCAGGAGCAGGACGCCGACGAGCCCGATGCTGCCGACGACGTACCCGACACCCCGATAATCCCGGTGTCTCGCTCTGGCGATGTGTGGACCTTGGGTCAGCACCGGCTGATCTGCGGCGACGCCACCGACCCAACCGTGATCGCCACGCTGATGCAAGGCGACTCGGCGCGCTTGTGCTTCACCTCGCCGCCCTATGGCAACCAGCGCGACTACACCAGCGGCGGTGTCAAGGATTGGGATGGCCTGATGCGCGGCGTGTTCGGCAACGTGCCGATGGCCGACGACGGACAGGTGCTGGTCAACCTCGGATTGATCCACCGCGACAACGAAGTCATCCCGTATTGGGATGCCTGGCTTGGCTGGATGCGCACGCAGGGTTGGCGGCGCTTCGCGTGGTACGTCTGGGATCAGGGGCCGGGGATGCCGGGGGACTGGGCCGGTCGCTTCGCGCCGAGCTTCGAGTTCGTTTTCCACTTCAATCGGCAGAGCCGCAAGCCCAACAAGATCGTGCCCTGCAAGCACGCGGGACAGGATTCGCATCTGCGCGCCGATGGCTCGTCGACAGCGATGCGCGGCAAGGATGGCGAGGTTGGCGGCTGGACGCACGCAGGCCAGCCCACGCAGGACAAGCGGATTCCCGACTCGGTGATCCGGGTGATGCGGCACAAGGGCAAGATCGGTCAGGACATCGACCACCCGGCCGTGTTCCCGGTCGCGCTGCCGGGGTTCGTCATCGAGGCCTACACCGATGCCAGTGACATCGTGTTCGAGCCCTTCGGCGGTAGTGGTACTACGATGTTGGCCGCGCAGCGCACCGGTCGCATCTGCCGCGGCGTGGAGATCGCGCCGGAGTATGTCGACGTCGCCATCAAACGTTTTCAGCAGAACCATCCGGATGTGCCGGTCACCTTGCTTGCCACCGGTCAGTCCTTGGACGAGGTCGCCGCCGAGCGTGAAACAGAGGGGGTGACATGAATTGGCTGGCCGACAAGATCGAACAGTGGGCCACGGCCAAGCTGCTGCCATACGCAAGAAATGCCAGAACACATAGCGATGCTCAGGTGGCGCAGATCGCCGCATCGATTGCCGAGTTTGGCTTCACCAATCCGATCCTCGCAGGCAGTGACGGCATCATCGTCGCCGGGCATGGACGCTTGGCCGCCGCGCAGAAACTCGGGCTGGAGATCGTGCCAGTGGTCGTACTCGATCACCTGAGCCCGACCCAGCGCCGCGCCTTGGTCATCGCAGACAACCGCATCGCGGAGAACGCTGGCTGGGATGAGGCGATGTTGCGCATCGAGCTGGAGTCCTTGCAGCTGGAAGGTTTCGATCTGGACATCACCGGCTTTGACGCCGACGCGCTGGCCGAACTGATCGCGGGCGAGGAGCCGGACAACGAAGGCCAGACCGATGAGGATGCGGTGCCAGAGGTTGGCGAGATTCCGATCTCGCGCCCGGGCGATGTCTGGATCATGGGCCAGCACCGGCTGTTATGCGGCGACTCGACCGTGGCCGAGAGCTATGCCCGGCTGATGCAAGGCGACGTGGCGGATATGGTCTTCACCGACCCGCCGTACAACGTGAACTACGCCAACAGCGCCAAGGACAAGATGCGCGGTAAAGATCGGGCGATCCTCAATGACAACTTGGGCGATGGCTTCTACGACTTCCTGCTGGCAGCGCTGACGCCGACTGTCGCGCATTGCCAGGGTGGCATCTATGTGGCGATGTCGTCCAGTGAACTCGATGTGCTGCAGGCAGCCTTTCGCGCCGCCGGTGGCAAGTGGTCGACCTTCGTGATCTGGGCCAAGAACACTTTCACGCTGGGCCGCTCCGACTACCAGCGCCAGTACGAGCCGATCCTCTACGGATGGCGCGAGGGCGCGACGCGCCAATGGTGCGGTGACCGCGATCAGGGCGACGTGTGGAACATCAAGAGGCAGCAGAAGAACGATCTGCACCCGACGATGAAGCCGGTGGAGTTGGTCGAGCGGGCGATCCGCAATTCGAGCCGCCCCGGCAACGTGGTACTCGACCCGTTTGGTGGTTCCGGCACGACGCTGATCGCAGCCGAGAAATCCGGACGTGTGGCGCGGCTGATCGAACTCGATCCGAAGTATGTGGACGTGATCGTGCGCCGCTGGCAGGACTGGACCGGCCAGCAGGCCACCCGCGAGTCGGATGGGGTGGTGTTCGATGATCAGGTGGAGAGTGCTTCGTCGGTGACTTCGCAGTGAATCACAAAGCCAGTCAGGTAAGGCAGGCCGCGCGGGATGCCGTAGTCCTTGCTGGTCTGGCGTCCGATCTTCCAGCCCAGCCACTGCTGGGTGGCGGAGTTGATCGCGTCCGCAAGGGTCTGGCCCTGGCACAGCCCGTTCTGCACATCGTCGGCAAAGTGGCGTCCGTGGCGGCTGTCGAGGAAGATCCGTACCGATTCGAGGGTCTGGCCGGTGGCGTCGGAGACGGTGGTCATTGCCAGGGTCCAGGCGGTGCTGGCGTGTTCGTTCATCGTGCCCCAAAACCCCCAGGCATCGTTCTGGGTGGCGGGGATCGGTTGGTTGGTGTTCATCTCGGGCTCCTGGGTTGATCGTTGCGACACCTGTAGTAACGCGCTGTTCAAGCAGGAAGCCAAGCGCCGCTTGGCCTCCTGCTCGATCTTTCTGCTCAGTCCTCCGGAAACTCCGGGTAGAGGTCGCCGCTGCTGATGTCGGCCCGGTAACTGACCTTGCTGAATTCGCCCTGCGTGTCGGCCAGGATCACGCCGCCAACCGACTGAATGGCAACCCCGTACTTGCGGGTGAGCTCAGTCAGTTCGGCGATGAACTTGTCGTAGTTGATTTCGGTGGTGGACTGCGGGGTGTTCATGGCGTTTTCCAGTGTGATCGTTGCGACGCCTGTATGAACGCGCTGGTGGCGAAAGAAGCCAAGCTATTTCCGGCCTCTCTCGCAACATTTTTTAGGCGCTGCGGTAGACCCGCTCGCCACCCTGCGGCTTGTCCGAGACGATGGTCAGGCCAAGTTTTTTCTTGAAGGCCCCGGCGAAGGTGCCGCGTACCGTGTGCGGCTGCCAGCCGGTGGCCAGGCAGATCTGGCCAATGGTTGCGCCCTCCGGGCGTTGCAGCATTCGGATCACTTCGGCCTGCTTGCTGTTGTCGCGGGTGCGGGGTTTGGCCTGCGCGCGGGCCAAGGCCCACGAGGCCTCTGCGGCCGCGACGGTGGCCTCGATCTCGGGGTCGGCGACCACGGGCGCAGGCGCAGGCCGGGCGCGCCCCATCGCGTCGTAACCCTCGGCAGCGACGAACCAGTCGGTGCTGTCACGGGTGATCAATGCGCGGTTGAAGAGCGCGTCGAGCACCTTCTTGCGGGCACCGCCTTTGATGTTGTCTGGGAACCAGTCGATCTTGCCGCTGGTGTGTTCGAGGGCGTAGGCCAGGATCGCGTGCTGGGCTGGGGTCAGTTGGGTGGTGGTCATGATCTGCTCCGTTGCGGTGGTTGATGACGATGTGATGAACGCGCTGTTCGGGACTGAAGCCAAGCGCTTTGTGCTTGGCTTGCTGGCCTTCCGATCAGTCCTTGCCAATTTCCGACTCCGTCGCACTCGGCATCGATGCGCCAAGTTCGACGCCTGCCTTGAAGGCGGCTTCCAGTGCGTCCTTGAGGCGCCAGACCGCCGTGTCGTGGAAGTCGAGGCTGTCGGATCTGCGGGTTTCCAGCGTCTCGATGCCAAGGTGCTTCTGCGCGATTAGGGTGAGGATGGTTTCGATCTGGCTCATGTCCGTGTCCTTTCATGGTGTTGATGACGAACGTATGAACGCGCTGTTCCCGATGAAAGCCAAGCTCAATTCGCTGGCAAATTTGGCCAATGAGCGAACAAATGATTGCAGGTGCCCCGAAGGGGAAATATGGGTATTTCGATTCGTGCCTACGCACGCCACCGCGGGGTGTCCGACGCGGCGGTGCGCAAGGCCATCGCTGCGGGGCGGATCACGCCGGAGGCAGACGGAACGATTGATGCCGCGCGCGTCGACCGCGAATGGGCGCGCAATTCCGATGCGCCGCGCAATGGCACGGCCACCCGCGCGGTCAAGGTTTCCGTGCCGGAGTCCAGCGGCACCACCGGTGACGGGCCTGCCGCATTGCCAGCAGGCGGCACGTCCTTGCTCCAAGCGCGCACGGTCAACGAAGTGGTCAAGGCGCAAACCAACAAGGTGCGCCTGGCCCGTCTCAAAGGCGAACTGGTAGATCGGCCGCAGGCCATCGCCCACGTTTTTAAGCTGGCGCGCTCCGAACGCGATGCGTGGCTCAACTGGCCCGCGCGCATCTCGGCGCAGATGGCGGCCAAGCTTGGCGTCGATCCGCACACGCTGCACATCGCCTTGGAGGCGGCGGTGCGCGAGCACCTGCAGGAACTGGGCGAGATGCGCCCAAGGGTGGATTGATGGCCATGGACTACGAAGGCGCTGCCGAGATCGAACGCGCGTGGCGTGAAGGCTTGACGCCCGACCCGCTGCTCACCGTGTCCGAATGGTCGGATCGGCACCGGATGCTCTCCAACAAGGCATCCGCCGAACCGGGGCGATGGCGTACCAGCCGCACGCCGTATCTGAAGGCGATCATGGACTGCCTGTCGCCGACCTCACCGGTCGAGCGCGTGGTGTTCATGAAGGCCGCCCAGCTCGGCGCGACCGAGATGGGCAACAACTGGATCGGCTACGTGATCCACCACGCGCCCGGCCCGATGATGGCCGTGTCACCTACGGTGGAGATGGCCAAGCGCAACTCCAAGCAGCGCATCGATCCGCTGATTGAGGAATCGCCGGCACTGGCCGAATTGATTGCACCGGCGCGCTCGCGCGATTCAGGCAACACCATCCTGGCCAAAGAGTTCCGGGGCGGCGTGCTGGTGATGACGGGTGCGAACAGCGCGGTGGGCTTGCGCTCGATGCCGGTGCGGTATCTGTTCCTGGACGAAGTGGATGGCTATCCGCTGGACGTCGAGGGCGAAGGCGATGCGATCTCGCTGGCCGAGGCGCGCACCCGCACCTTCGCCCGCCGGAAGATTTTCATCGTCTCGACGCCGACGATCTCAGGCGCGAGCGCCATCGAGCGCGAGTACGAAGCCAGCGACCAGCGCCGCTACTTCGTGCCGTGCCCACATTGCTCGCACCGCCAGTGGCTGCGCTTCGAGCAGTTGCGCTGGGAAAAGGGGCAACCGGACACGGCGGCCTACATCTGCGAGTCGTGTGACAGCGCGATTGCCGAATACCACAAGACCTGGATGCTCGAGCACGGCGAGTGGCGCGCGATGATCACGGATGGCCCTGGCAAGACGGCGGGCTTTCACCTGTCGTCGCTGTACAGCCCGGTGGGCTGGCGTTCGTGGCGTGACATCGCCGCAGCGTGGGAGGCCGCCGTCAGCAAAGAGTCGGGATCGGCCGCCGCCATCAAGACCTTCAAGAACACCGAACTGGGTGAAACCTGGGTCGAAGAAGGCGAAGCACCGGACTGGCAACGGCTGGTCGAGCGCCGCGAGGACTACCACATCGGCGGCGTGCCACGGGGAGGACTGCTGCTGGTGGGCGCGGCCGACGTCCAGAAGGATCGCATCGAGGCCTCGGTCTGGGCCTTTGGGCGCGGCAAGGAATCGTGGCTCATCGAGCACCGCGTGCTGATGGGCCGTCCTTTGGAAGGAGGCGCCCGCGACGCGGTTTGGAAGCACCTCGCTGAAATGCTGGCTGAGAACTGGACACACGCCTCGGGCGCTGCGATGCCGCTGGCCCGCTTTGCCCTGGATACCGGGTATGCCACGCAGGAGGCCTACGCCTTTGTGCGGGCCTGCCGCGATCCGCGCGTGATGGCGGTCAAGGGGGTTCCGCGTGGTGCAGCCTTGATCGGCACGCCGACCGCCATCGATGTCTCGCAGGGTGGCAAGAAGCTGCGCCGTGGCATCAAGGTGTACACGGTGGCGGTCAGCATCGCCAAGCTGGAGTTCTACAACAACCTGCGCAAGAGCGCCGATGTTGGCGAGGACGGCTTGACCACGGTGTTCCCGGCCGGGTTTGTCCATTTGCCCAAGATCGACGCGGAGTTCATCCAGCAACTCTGCGCAGAGCAACTGATCACCCGCCGCGACCGCAACGGCTTTGCCATCCGGGAGTGGCAAAAGATGCGCGAGCGCAATGAAGCGCTCGACTGCTACGTCTACGCCCGCGCGGCCGCATCGGCGGCGGGTCTGGATCGCTTCGAGGAACGCCACTGGCGTGAATTGGAGCGACAACTCGGGATCGCGGCACCACCCGATTCCGATCTCATCCCGCACAACGACGAGGCCACCCAACGCGGTGGCCTCGCTGTTTCCGGGTCTCGTCAATCAGGTCGGCGCGTCATCAAAAGCCGCTGGCTGTCCTGACCCCTAAAGGAGAAAACATGAGTCTTTCCACCCGTATCGAAAGCCTGGTCATCCGCGTCGCGCAGGAGTTCAACGACGTCCGCGCCAAGGCAGGCAACCTGTCCCGCCTCACCACCACCGACAAGTCGAATCTGGTCGCTGCCATCAACGAACTCAAGGCGACTGTCGTGTCGTCGGCGGTGATCGACGATGCGCAGGTCACGACCACCAGCACCTACTCGTCGAGCAGGATCGTCTCGCTGCTCGATGCGCTCAAGACCGAGATCTTGGGCGGTGCCGATGCCGCCTATGACACGCTGGTCGAAATCCAGCAACTGCTGCAGAGCGGCACCACGGGTCTGGATGCGTTGCTCGCCGCCGTCAACAACCGCGTGCGCTTCGATGGCGCGCAGTCGCTGACCGTTGCCGAACAACTGCAGGCGCGCAGCAACATCGGTGCGGTCGCGGCCAGTGATGTCGGCAACACCGACACCGACTTCGTCGCGGTCTTTGTGGGTGCGTTGGTCTGATGAGCCTCGCGTCGCGCATCAGTGCGCTGGCCAGTCGTGTCGGGCTCGAGGTCAAGACCAAGATCGACGCCACCCACCCTGGCTTGGCCCGGGCGTGGGTGTGCTTCGGCTATGTCGGCACGCAGATCGTCGTGCGCGCCTCGCACAACGTGGCCAGCGTGACCCGGACGGCCGCTGGCCGCTACCGCGTGAGCTTCGCCACCGCCATGCCCAACGCCCACTACTGCTGGACGGCGCTTGCCCGCAGCAGCACCGACAGCGGCACGCAGCGCATTGCCATCGTGCGCTCCATCACTGACCAGAAGACCGCCCAGTTCGTCGACATCAGCTGCGCGACGACAGCGGCGACGTTTTCTGATTCAACCGAAATCAACCTCACGGTGCATATCTGATGACCTACACACAAGCACACCTCGACGCCCTGAAGGCAGCCTTGGCCAAAGGTGAGCGGCGCGTGAGCTTCGGCGACAAGACCGTCGAGTACCGCAGCGTCGATGAGCTCATGGCCGCCATCGAGGTGGTCAAGCGCGACCTCTTTGAGCAGGCGGTGGCTACCGGCTTGTGGCCCGGTGCGCCGCGTCAGATCCGGGTCGCCACCCGCAAAGCCACATGAGGACCAACCGATGAACAGAGCACTGGATTGGCGGCGCTATCCCAATTTTCAGCCGCAAGAATTTGCGTGTCGGCATACCGGGCGCGTTCGCATGGACGCGGACTTCATGGACCGATTGCAAGCGCTGCGCAGCGCCTTCGCGCGTCCGATGCTGATCAGCAGCGGCTATCGCGATCCGACGCATCCCCTGGAAGCCATCAAGTCGCAGCCTGGATCGCACGCCAGCGGTCGCGCCGTCGATGTGAGTGTGCGCGGCGCGGAGGCCTTGCAACTCATTGCACTGGCGGTCCAGCACGGGTTCACCGGCATTGGTGTGCAACAAAAGGGCTCAGGTCGCTTCATCCACCTCGATGACCTGTCGGCACAAGCACAACAGCCCCGCCCCACGATCTGGAGCTACTGACAATGAGCTGGTTGTCCAAAATTCGACGGGGGCTGTTCGGTGCCACACCGCTCTACGACGGCACTGGAGGCGGTCGACGCGCGATGGCGTGGCAGGTCGGCAACCCCGGCGCGGTGGCGGCACTGGCGTTCACCCAGAACGAGCTGCGCGCCAAGAGCCGCGACCTGGTGCGGCGCAACGCCTGGGCGGCGGCGGGTGTAGAGGCCTTCGTTGCCAACGCCATCGGCACCGGCATCAAGCCGCAGAGCATGCTGGCCGACCAGCCCCTGCGAGAAGCCATCCACAGCCTGTGGTGGGACTGGTGCGAGCAGGCCGACGCCGCCGGTCTGACCGATTTTTACGGCCTGCAGGCGCTGGCCTGTCGCGCCATGGTCGAAGGCGGGGAATGTCTGGTGCGGCTGCGCTACCGCCGCCCGGAGGATGGCCTACAGGTCGGCCTGCAACTGCAGGTGCTCGAACCCGAGCACCTGCCAGCCACGCTGAACCAGGAGCTGGCATCGGGAAATGTGGTCCGCGCCGGCATTGAATTCGACCGGCTCGGGCGACGTGTGGCCTACCACCTGCACACCTCGCACCCTGGCGATGGTTCGCTGTCGCCGATGTCAGGCACGGGCGGCATCGACACGGTGCGCGTGCCAGCCGCCGAAATCATCCACCTGTTTCGCCCGCTGCGCCCCGGCCAGATCCGGGGCGAACCGTGGCTGGCCCGGGCGCTGGTCAAGCTCAACGAGCTGGATCAATACGACGACGCAGAACTGGTGCGCAAGAAGACCGCCGCGATGTTCGCAGGCTTCATCACGCGCTTGTCGCCCGAGGACAACCTGATGGGCGAAGGGCTGCCGGACGCCCATGGCGCGGCCATGGCCGGGCTGGAGCCGGGCACGATGCAGATTCTGGAGCCGGGCGAGGACGTGAAATTCAGCGCGCCGGCCGACGTCGGCGCGAGCTACGCCGAATTCCTGCGCATGCAGTTTCGGGCCGTCGCTGCTGCGATGGGCATCACCTACGAGATGCTGACCGGCGACCTGACGCAGGTGAACTATTCGTCGATCCGGGCCGGGTTGCTGGAGTTTCGCCGCCGCTGCGGGGCCATTCAGCATGGCGTGATCGTCCACCAGATGTGTCGCCCGATCTGGCGTGCCTGGATGGAGCAGGCCGTACTGGAGGGTGCGCTGGCGCTGCCGCAGTTCAGCAACAAGAAGCGCGAGTACCTCGCGGCCAAGTGGGTGCCGCAGGGCTGGCAGTGGGTCGATCCCAAGAAAGAATTTGAGGCGATGCTGACCGCCATCCGGGCCGGGCTGCTGTCTCGCTCGGAAGCCATCTCAGGCTTCGGCTACGACGCCGAGGACATCGACCGCGAGATCGCCGCCGACAACCAACGTGCCGACGAACTCGGCCTGGTGTTCGATTCCGACCCGCGCCACGACAAAGCCCCCACCCAGGAAGCCGCCACGGTGGTGGTGCAGCAAGACCAGGACCACTGACATGCCCCTCGTTCATCTGGCGTCCCGGCTCGTTGGGACACCGCTCCTCATTGCGCGCCCCAAACTCGAGGTCATTCTTTCGGTGTTGGGGTCGCGCATCGGCTTGCCCGATCTGGGCATGGCCGCTCCGATACTGGCTGCACGGCAGAGCCACCCAGCCAGTCCTGCTGCCCAGTCACCCATTGCTGTCATCCCGGTGGTCGGCACGCTGGTCAAGCGCTCGATGGGCATCGACGCCGCCTCCGGCCTGATGTCCTACAGCGAGATCGATGCGCGCATGGATGCCGCATTGGCCGACCCGCAGGTGGCTGGCATCCTGCTCGATCTGGACTCGCCCGGCGGCGAAGCATCGGGCGTGTTCGAGCTGGCTGATCGCATCCGCGCTGCCAGCGCCATCAAGCCGATCTGGGCGCACGCCAACGACGCCGCGTATTCGGCTGCCTATGCCATCGCGGCCGCCTGCCAGCGCCTGACGCTGTCGCAAACCGCAGGTGTCGGGTCGATTGGCGTGATCGCGCTGCACGTCGATCAGTCGGTGCGGGACGCCAAGGACGGCCTGAGCTACACCGCCGTCTTCGCGGGCAGCCACAAGAACGATTTCTCGCCGCACGAGCCCCTCAGCCCGCAGGCCACCACGGCGTTGCAGACCGAGGTGGATCGGCTCTACGACATCTTCGTGAATCAGGTCGGGCAGATGCGCGGCCTCGGGCCTGATGCCGTGCGCGCCAGCAATGCGGGCGTGTTTTACGGCCAGCAGGCCGTGGCCCAAGGCCTGGCCGATGCGGTGATGCCGCTCGAACAGGTGATGACCGAATTTGCCGATGCACTGGGTGCCCAGCGTCGGCTGGCGCAGCCGGGTCTGGCCCGCGCCTCGCCGCGCAGACTGTCTGCGCGGCATATCTCAGTCCAGCCCTCAACCCAAACTTTTAACCCGGAGAACGCCATGAAAGAACCCAACGACCACGACGACCGCGACGACAAACCGAGCGATCCGACCATGCAGGACGATCAGCCGCAGCCTGCCATCCATGATGCTGCGCTGGCGCAGTCCTTCGCGAGCGGACGCAGCCAAGCACAGGCCATTGCAGAGCTGTGTCTGATTGCGCGCCAGCCGCACCGCACGACGGAGTTCTTGGCTGCTGGTTTTTCAGAAGCGCAGGTGCGCCGCACCTTGCTCGATGCCCGAGCAGACCAGACCGAGATCGCCTCGCGCATCACCGCCGATACAGGCACCACCCAGCGCCCGGAAAACAGCCCAGTCGTTGCCGCAGTCAAAAAACTCAACGCCATCAAGGAGTAAGCCATGCCCGAAATCACTCAACCCAAAAATCTCGGCGACCTGCTGAAGTACGAAGCGCCGAATCTCTACTCGCGCGACCAGGACACGGTTGCTGCGGCGCAGAACCTGGCGCTGGGCACCGTGGTGGGCCGCGAAACGGCCACGGCCAAGCTCAAGGCCCTCGAGCCGAGCGCCACGGACGGCACGGAAATCGCCGTTGGCGTGCTCGGCAATGACGTCGATGCGACGCTCATCGACCGCGAGGACGCGATCCTGATCGCGCGCCACGCCATCGTCGCGCGCGCCGCCTTGGTCTGGCCAGCCCGCATCGGTCTTGCACAACAAGCTGCCACCCTGCAACTGGCGGCGCGCGGAATCCTCGTCCGCGACAGCGCCTAAACCCGCCGCTGGTGGCTCATTGAACACGTTCAGTCATTTCTGGAGACCCAAATGCTCAATCCGTTTGAAACCCCCGGCTTCTCGATGGCCAGCCTGACGGTAGCCCTCAACCTCCTGCCCAACCGCTATGGTCGGCTGGAGCAACTCAACCTGTTCCCGGCCAAGCCGGTGCGCACCCGGCAGATCATCGTCGAGGAGTACGCCGGTCGCCTGAACCTGCTGCCCACCCGCGCACCCGGTTCGCCCGGCACCGTAGGGGAGCGCGGTAAACGCAAGCTGCGCTCCTTCGTGATCCCGCACATCCCGCATGACGATGTGGTGCTGCCCGAGGAGGTGCAAGGCCTGCGTGCCTTCGGCTCGGAAACCGAGATGGAAGCCATTGGCGGTGTGATGGCCCGTCATCTGGAGACGATGCGCAACAAGCACGCGATCACCCTGGAGCATCTGCGCATGGGCGCGCTCAAGGGCAAGATCCTCGATGCGGATGGTAGCGATCTGGTCGATTTGTTCGACGAGTTCGACATCACCGCGCAATCGGTGCCCTTCGAGTTTTCGACGGCGGCCGACAACGGGCAACTCAAGAGCGCCTGCCTGGAGCTGCTGGGGCTCATGGAAGATGGGCTCACGGGCGAGTTCTCGAGCGGCGTGCATGTGCTGTGCTCGACCGAGTTTTTCCGGGCACTGACCACCCACAAGGAGGTCAAGACCGCCTACCAGAACTGGCAACAGGGCGCGGTGCTGATCAACGACATGCGATCTGGCTTCAGCTACAGCGGCATCACCTTCGAGGAGTACCGGGGCCAGGCGTCCTTTGTGCAGGCCGACGGCACGCTGGGCACGCGCCGCTTCATTGCCGCAGGGGAAGCCCATGCCTTCCCGGTCGGCACGGTGGACACCTTCGCCACCTACTTCGCGCCAGCGGACTTCAACGAAACCGTGAACACCATCGGTCAGCCGCTGTACGCCAAGCAGGAGCCGCGCAAGTTCGAGCGCGGCACCGATCTGCACACGCAATCGAACCCGCTGCCGATGTGCCACCGCCCGGGCGTGCTGATCAAGCTGACCTCTGCCTGATGGATGTCACGACGCTGTACGAAGCCGCACGCAATGCCGGGCTGCTCACCGTCGTCACGGCGGCAGGCAACACGGTGCACTGCGCCTTCCGTGCCCCGGACGAAACCGTGCTCGATGGTTTCGCACTCTCAAGGGACTACCAGATCGACTACCCGGCGTCCTGGCTGACATTGACTGCCGGGGACACGGTGGAGGTGGCAGGCAACACCTATCAGGTGCGCGACGTGCGCGCCATCGGCGACGGCACCGAGCGTCGCGCCTCGCTCTCCCACCTCTGAGGAATCCGCCATGAACTCCGTCCGCGAGCGCGTCTTGCGGGAGATCGTCGCGCGCCTGTCATCCGCCATTGCACCTATTTCGGTGCTGCGCATGCCCGCCGTGCCGGTCACCCGCGAAGCCAGCCCGGCGCTGCTGCTGTTTGTTGATGGCGACAGCATCGCCGCCCACGTCAACCACCTCGTCGACCGGCTGCTGGGAGTACGTCTGGCTGTGGTGGCACGCGGCGCGGATGCCTTCGACGTTGCCGACCGGGTGCTGGTGGCTGCTCACGCAGCCTTGCTGGCCGACCCGAATCTGGGTGGTCTCGCCATCGCGGTGCGCGAGATCGACTGCGAATGGGATGTTGACGACGCCGACGCCGGGGCCGTTGCGCTGCCCGCCCGATACCAAATCCGCTACCGCACCCACGCCATTGACCTTACCCAAACAGGATGAACCCCTTATGCAAACCCGCTCAATCGAACTGCTGAAGCCCCACACCCACGCAGGCAAGCGCCTCGCCGTGGGTGCGCGCATCGATCTGCCCGATGACAGCGCCCGCTGGCTGATCGATCTGGACGTGGCCAAGGCCGCCACTGCGCCAGTCACACCCGCCCCTGATTCCAAACCCGCCCGCCGCGACGCTGCGTCCGGCACCACCCAACCCAAAGGAGATTGACCATGGCTTATTTTTCTGGACAAGGCCGCGTCTACATCGGCGCACGCGACATCAACGGCAACCCGGCAGGACTGACCTTCGTCGGCAACGTGCCCGAGCTGAAGGTGTCGCTGTCGGTGGAGACACTCGAACACCAAGAGTCTCAGTCGGGCCAGCGCCTGACCGACTTGCAGCTCATCAAGACCAAGAAAGGCGAGTTTGCCTGCACGCTGGAAGAGCTGATCGCGGTCAACCTTGAACTGGCGCTGTACGGCAGCACGACCACGGCCACTCCCGGCACCGTGACCGGCGAGCGGCTGCCCAACCCTGTCACGCCGGGCAGCCTGAACCTGCTGACCAGGCAAAACGTGTCCGCTGTGCAGATTCGGGACTCGTCCACCCCGCCCTTGACGCTCCCGGCCAGCCAGTACAACGTCAATGCCCAGCACGGTTCGCTGGTGCTGCTCGATGTCACAACCGGCGGCCCGTACACCGCGCCCTTCACCGTCGACTACGCCCATGGCACGGCGCAGAGCACGGCGATGTTCACCCAGCCATTGCCCGAGCGCTGGATTCGCTTCGAGGGGCTCAACACCGCCGACGGAAACCGCGCCGTGGTGATCGACCTCTATCGCGTGGCCATCAACCCGGCCAAGGAACTCTCCGTCATCACCGACGAGCTGCTGAAGTTCGAGTTGTCGGGCCAGGTGCTGGCCGATATGACCAAGCCGGTCGGTGGTGATCTCGGTCAATTTGGCCGTCTGGTGCTGCTGTGATGGACGGCTTCAAAACCTTCCCGTCTGCACCGGTGGTCGTGACGCTGTCCGGCATCGCGCTGGAGCTGACGCCGATCCGGCTGGGCGAATTGCCACGGCTGCTGGCCGTGGTGCGCCCGCTGGCCGAGGAGATCAGCAGTGATCCGGACTGGATGGCGCTGCTGGGGCGGCACGGCGATGCCGTGCTCGACCTGCTGGCCATCACCACGCGGCGCGAGCGTGCCTGGATCAACGATCTGTCGCTGGAGGATGCCGTGCAACTGGCCGCCGCCGTGTTCGAGGTGAACGCGGATTTTTTTGTGGCGCGGATCAATCCGGCGATTCAAGGCGCGGCGCAGCGACTCGCCCCGACGCTGCGCTTGCTGACGAAATCGGATGGGACGCCGCCGTCGCCCGCCTGATCCGCGCCGGTCACCACCTGGGCGACGTGATGACCTACACGCTCGCGCAGGCGCATGCCTTTTTGGAGGCCGACGGACAGATCGAGCGGCAGCAACTGGCCCAACTGCTCGGCATCCATGCCGTGGCAGCCCAGGGCGAGAAGCGCGGCATCGAACAACTGCAACGCAATCTTCTGAAGGGTTGACCCAAATGCGCATCTCACTCGCCGCATCCGGACTGCTGGACCCGCGCCAGTTGACGGCGTGGAGTACCGATCGGCGTCGCGCCATCCACGCCGCCGTGGCCAAGGGCATGCAGTCCGGCGGGCGCGAGGTGCGTGACGCCGCACGCGCCGAGATGCGCCGCGCTTTCACCGTCAAGCGCAGCAGCTTCGTCAAATCGATGGGTGCGAAGCTGCTCGACAAGAAGCCGGATCGGCTACCCGCCTTGCTGGTGGGCAGCAAGATTCCCTGGCTCGGCATGCACGCCAAAGGCGGCACGGTCAGCGGCAACATGCTGATCCCGCTGCTGACCCAACGCATCGGCCCCAAGCGCTTCAGGGCGGTCATCGATGGCCTGATGCGCGCGGGCAATGCCTTCTTCATCGAGAAGAACGGGCGCGTGCTGCTGATGGCCGAGAACATCAAAGACAACGCACCCGAGCTCGCGCGCTTTAAACGTGCCGAGCGCGCTCGCACCGGCGCCAAGCAGATCAAGCGCGGTCAGGAGGTGCCCATTGCCGTGCTGGTCAAGCGCGTCGATCTCAAGCGCCGCCTGAATCTGGCCGGTGGCGTGCAGCGCGCCCTGCCTGCACTGGCGCGCGCCATTCAACAAGAACTGGAAAAAGTCTGATGGCAGTCAATCGTGCCCAAATCCTGATCAGCGCCGTCGACCAGACCAAGACCGCCTTCGATTCGATCAAGCGGGGTCTGGGCGGCCTCACCGATACGGCCGATAGAGTCAAGGGCGTGCTGGCAGACATCGGTGTTGGCGTGTCGCTGGCTGGCTTCGGGGCCATGATCAGGTCCAGCATCGCATCGGCCGATGCGCTGGATGAAATGTCGCAACGAGTCGGCATCTCGGTAGAAATGCTGTCGACCCTGCGGCCTGCAGCCGAACTATCAGGCGTCTCGGCGGACCTTTTCGAGAAGGGCTTGCGCAGGCTCTCGACGACGATGCTCGAGGCCGCCACGGGTTCAGAGTCTGCCAAGCAGCGCTTCGACGCGCTGGGTGTGGCCTTCCAGAACCAGGACGGAACGCTGCGCGCCACCGATGAGGTGCTGCTGGATCTGGCTGACCGCTTCAAAGCCATGCCCGACGGTGCCGAAAAAACGGCCTTGGCTATCGACGCGTTCGGCAAATCGGGTGCCGACTTGATTCCGTTTCTCAATCAGGGGCGAGATGGCGTCGATGCATTGCGCACCGAGATGCAGGCTTTCGGGCTGGAGGTGAGTACCAAAACTGCGGCACAAGCGGCCACATTCAATGACTCGCTCGACAAACTGCGTTTGGCCAGCGGCATGGTCGGCAACCAGATCATCACCTCCTTGCTGCCCGCCTTGAACGACATGGCGGGTGGCATGGTCGAGTCGGCCAAGCAAGGCGGAGCGCTGCATTCGATTCTGGGCGGTGTGGTGCGGGTGCTCAAGACCATGGCGCTCGGTGCGGCCACGGTCGGCACGGTGTTGTCGGGAATGGGCGAGGACATCGGTGCCAGTATCGCTGCGGCTGCGCAGGCTTTGAGAGGCAACGTCGCTGGAGCCAGAGCCATCATGGCCGACCTCGAGGGCCAGCGGGGCAAACGGCTCGGCGACCTGGCGGCATTTCGCGACAGCTTGTTCGACCCCAAGCCCATCGAGGTCAAGGCTCCCAAGATCCAGGCCGACCCCGCGCTGCTGCAGCGACTGACCACGCCCAGGGCGGCCAGGGCGGCCAGGGCTGCCAGGCCAGAGCAAGACACCACCGGCGCGCTGGCCGCGCTGACGAGGGCGCAACTGGATGCCGAACTCGCGCTGCTCAAAGACGGCCTCACGCGCCAGCAAACCGCGCTGGATGCCGCGCTGGAGGACCGCCTGGTCTCTGTGCGCGACTTCCATGCGCAAAAAACGGCCATCGAGCAGCAAGAGATCGACGCCGAGATTGCGCGCAGGCAGCAGGATCTGGCGCGCAGCCAGCAAGTCGCCGACACCGGCAGAACAGAAAACGACCGCTTGCGTGCCAAGGCCGAGGTCGCCAAGGCGCAAGCCGACCTCATCACGCTCAGCAACCGGCGCACGGACATCGAGCAGGCCAATGCCCGCAGGGCCGCGCAGGCCGAGCGCGAGCTGGCCGACGCCATGGGACGGGTGCGCGATGAGCTGGCGCAGATCACCGGCGCAGCCACCGACGCCGACCGCCAGGCCGCCATCGCCAGCAGCTACCGCGATCTGCTGGCGCGTCTGGCAGCCGAAGGCGATGCCGATGGCGTGTCGCTCGTTGATCGGCTGATCAACGTCAAGGCGGCGCAGGCCAATCTGGCCGCACTGGAGGCGCAATGGCGACTGGTCACGCAGCGGATGCGCAACGCGCAGGAAGCTATCCAGACCCAGCAGCAGGCGGGCCTTCTGACCGAAGCGCAGGCGCGCCAGCAGATCGTGACCTTGCAACAGCAATCGGCCACCGAAATGGAGCGCTTGCTGCCGACGATGCAGCAGGCCGCGCAGGCCATCGGAGCGGATGCGGTGATCCGCGTGCAGGCGTGGCGCAACGAGCTGGATCGCACCCGGCTCGTCGTCGATGAAATGGCTCCCCTGTGGAATCGCATCGGCGAGAGTTTCGGCGGCGCGCTCAACGGAATGATCACTGGCGCGCAGACCTGGCGCAGTGCCTTGGCGAGCATCTTCCAGCAGGTGGCCGACGCCTTCCTGCAGCAGATCGTGATCCAGCCGTTCCAGCAGTGGATCGCGATGCAGGCGCGGATGCTGGCGATCAAGCTCGGATTCGTGCAGAAGGAGCAGGTCGTCGATGCGGCTGCCAGCGCCATGAAAGTTGGGCAGAAGGCCACGGAAACAACCGCCGTGGTATCGATGGAGGCAGCCAAGGCGGGCGCGGGCGCTGCCGCTTCGCAGGCCTCGGTCCCCGTCATTGGCCCGGGGCTGGCGATTGCCGCCATGGTGGCCATGGTCGCCGCCGTGATGGCGCTCTTGGGCGGCATCAAGAAGTTCGCGGGTGGCGGTCTGGTTTCTGGCCCTGGTAGCGCCACGTCGGACTCGATCCCGGCACGCCTGTCCGCAGGCGAGTACGTCGTGCGTGCGGCCGCTGTGCGCCAGGTCGGTGTGGCCTTCCTCGACTCCCTCAATGGCTTGTCGGCAGGCCCACGCTTCAAGGGCGGCGAATTGGCCTTCGCGGCAGGTGGTCTGGTGCCGGAAGTGAAAGTGCCACCGGCACAGCCGCAGATGAATCAGGCGGTACGCATCGTCAACGCGGTCGACCCGGGCGTCACCCACGACCACCTGCAGTCGCCCGCCGGGGAGCGGGTCATCGTCAACATCATCGGGCGCAACGCGCGGGCCATCCGCGCCGCGATTCAGGGGTAATTTCATGGCACTGCTGTTCATCGACGGATTCGATCACTACGACCCGCAACAACTGGACTCCTTTGGCGCTCCTTGGCTGGCGCGCGGCAAGGCGGCGTATCTCTCGCCGCAGGCCACCCGCATCAATGGCCGCCGTCCGTCTTCCTTCGGCCTGCGCCTGCCAGAAGGTCCGGGCGGAGGCTACGTCAGGAATCTGGACACCCCCAGGACCAGCCTGATCGTGGGCGCGGCCGTGCGTGTGGCGCCACACCAGAACACCGGCGCAGAGCCGCTGCTGATCGGCGTGCGCGATGTCAATTCGCAGGTCGCCCACCTGGTGAAGATCGGTGAGGACGGGCGGCTCAAGCTCTACCGCTGGCAGCACGGCTGGGATCAGTTGATCTCGACCTCGGTGGCCAGCGCCCCGGCGCGCGGCTGGCACTACATCGAGCTGCAGGTCACGCAAGGCGTCAGCAACGGCGTGCTGTCGGTGCGCCTCAACGGCATCCTGGCGATCCACATGACTGCGCAGAACACCACGCAAGGTGGTGGGCAACTGCTCACGGCATTCATCGGAGCGTTTCCCGGCCAGCCGTGCCCGGTGACGCTGGATGTTGATGATTGCTACATCGCCGACACCACGGGCACGATCAACAACAGCTTTCTGGGCGACGTGCGAGTCGATGCCTTGCGGGCGCAGGCCAATGGCGGCTTGAACCAGTGGACGGTGATACCGGTCGCGAACTTGGGCAACATGGCCGCGTGGGCTGTGGTCAGCGACGAGGACGAAGCCACAGCGATCAGTGCGCCCAGCGCGGGGCTGCGCCAGTCTTTCGATGTCGAGCCGCTGCCGGTGATGGCCAGTCCCGCCATTCACGGCGTGCAGCTCACGCTGCTGGCCCGCAAGACCGATGCCGGTATGGGCAGGATGCGCGGCCTGGCGGTGAGTGGCGCGCAGAGCGCCGTCAGCCCCGACATCATCTTGCAGGAGCAGCTGGCCTGGCAGAGCGCGCTGTTCGAGCGCAATCCCAACGGAGCCGTGCAGTGGACGCAGGCTGCTTTCAATGCCGCTGAATTCGGCGTGGAGTCGGTGTGACGGACCGGGTTGTTGACCGCAAGGTCACAGAAGTTTCCAGCCGACCCACGCCCGGTGCCAGCGCAGCCGCGCTGCGCGGCGAAGTGCTCTCGCGTGCGTCTCCTGGTGCCAGCGCAGCCGCAATCGCGTCGGAAACGGTCGCCACACCTTGGCCGTCCAGTCTGGTCGATAACCTGCTTGCCGAGTCTCTGGCGTATCCCCAGCCACCCATCGATGCACCCGCATTCCTGGTCGAGGTGCTGCGCCGGGACACGGCATCCAGCGCCATCGTCGCCACCGGCATGGACGCCTTCGGCGATCAACCGTGGCCGGATGCGCAGCGCGGCGTGTTTGCCTTGCGCCACGACTGGGCCGCGCCGCTCGTCGAGCGGCTGGAGTGGCAGACCAGCGTCACGCGGCTGGCCAGCGGCAACGAATCCCGGCAGGCACGCCGCCGCGTTCCCCGGCGCTGGCTCACCTACCGAGTGGGCAACGCCCGCCAGACCGACGCCCTGGTGGCCGACTGGCTGGCCGACCATCTTGGCCAGGCCGCGCTGTGGCCGATGCCGCAGTACGCGGTGCACATGAGCAGCGCCGCCGCACGTGGCGCACTGGCGCTCAATGTGACGAATGCCGACTGGCAGCATTTCGGGCCGCTCTCGGCCAATCTGCGCCTGACCCCCGGCGGGGTGCAGGGCTGGCAGGAGGGGCTTGGCAATGGCCGCTGGGTGCTCATCATCGCCGCCGATGGCTGGCAAGTGGCCCAACTCAGCGACGTGCAAAGCAATCGGCTGTGGCTGACGGAGCCCTTGGCGCGCGCCGCAGCCACTGGCAGCACCGTCATGCCGCTGGTGTGGGGCAGTGCCACAGACCCGGCAGGGTTCACGCAATGGGTGCCGGGCATGGTCGGCGGCAACGTGCCTGCGCAGATCCAGCCCGCGCCCTTGCCCAACCCGGGCGTCCTGAGCGACCCGTGGCTGGACGAGATCCCGGTCTGGCCCGATGGCAACTGGCGCGACGACCCGACGACCGGCGCGCAAGCGACGATCACCCGCCAGGATTTTTCGCCCGCAGACCCGTGGGTGCGCCGGGACGACCCCTGGTCGACCGCCACCTTCCAGCGGCGCTATCTGGCTGGATCAGCAAATGCCATTGAAATCTGGCGTGCGCGGCTGTGGCGAACCCAAGGCCGTTTGCAAGCCTTCTGGCTGCCCGATGGTTTGGCTCCGGTGTTGCGGGTCACCAGCGAAGCTTCGCCAGACGATGGCTATCTGCGTGTCAGCGGTGAGGACGTGTCGGCCTTCTGGCATCGACCCGCTGCCTGCGTGATCGCCCATCCAGACGGTTCTCGGCAACACGCGCTGACATCGATTTGCCATTTCGATCAAGGCGGCGTGCTGGTCTTGCGCTCCGGCATCGATCAATGGGTGCCCGTGGGCAGCCGGGTCATTCGCCTCGTGCGCTGCCGCCTCGACCACGACGCCGTCGACTTGCACTGGCACAGCGCGGCGCTGGTGGAGATCACGCTGACCGCGCGCCAGGTGCCCGAGCCTCGCGGCAACGACCGAGAAACCTATGGGGAGTACGCCGTATGAGCAATCAAGCACTGATGGAAGTCGAGTTGTACACGTTTGCCAGCAGCAGTGCGAATTTCTATCTGACGCCGCACGAATTCGACGTTGATCTGGATGGCAACCTCTACAAGAGCTTGGCCCTCGAGCGCAACGAACTGGCACTGGGTGCCGAAGCGGCCAAGTCGGCGCTGGAGCTCAAACTGCCGCCCGACGGCGATCTGGTGCGCCACCTGCTCGCCGCCTCACTGACCGGGGAAATCACCTCGATCACATTGCGCATCGGACGGCGCGACACCTGGGGCGACTTCTGGTGGATCTCAGGCACGCGCTGGATGGGCCGGGTGCTGGGCGTCGAGGTCGCGGATGACGTGGCGCGCATTCGTTGCGAGTCTGCGCAGGTCAGTCTCAAACGCATCGGGCTGCGGCGGCTCTACAGCCGCAATTGTTCCCATGTGCTGTATTCGGCTGCCTGCGGTGCGCCACCGATTTTCTCCAGCGCCTTCGTGAGCAACACATCTGGGCGCAACGTCGATCTCGACGGCGGCGTTCCAGCGGGCTTGAGTGGCGGTCTGGCTGGTGGCTGGCTGCAAACGCCGCAAGGGCTGCGCCACATGATCCTGGCCGACTACGGCAGCGGTGTGGAGCTGCTGTATCCGGTGGCCATTGAAGCCGGCACGCAAGTGGTGCTGACGGTCGGCTGCGACCACAGCACGGCAACCTGCAGCGGACGTTTCGGCAACCTCGACAACTTCGGCGGTTTTCCATTCATCCCGATCAAAAACCCGTTTTCGACGGGCGTGTTCTGAATCCCTGGAGAAACAGCCATGTGGTACCTCGTCGTCATCGTGGTAGCGGCGCTGGTTTCGGTCGCACTCGCTCCGAGGCCGCCCCAGCCCAAACCGGCATCCTTGTCCGACATCGATGCACCCACAGCGGAAGAGGGCCGACCGATACCGGTCGTGTTCGGCTCCGTGCTGATCCGTGGCTCCAACGTCGTCTGGTTCGGCGATCTGGAAGCCGAGCCGATCAAGAGGCGTGGAGGCGGCAAGAAATGAGCAATGAATTGATCATCACCGTCGACCACGCGCGCGCCGCAGGCATGTGCGTGCACGGCGCACGCGCCTGGTTCGCACGCCACAACCTGGACTTTCGCGCCTTCCTGATCGAGGGCATTGACGCCGACACCTTGCTGGCCACCGGCGATGCGATGGCCCAGCGCGTGGTCGAGCACGCTCGCACGCACATCGATCAACAGGAGCAAGGCTGATGGGTCGCAGAAGAAGCAGTCAGCAAACCGTTGGCTACCGCTACCGCATGGGGCTGCATCTGGCCCTGTGCCAGGGGCCGGTCGATACCGTGCAGGAGATCCAGATGGGCGACCGCACCGCGTGGGGCGACGCCAGCCGCGCGCCGTTGGGCAGCGGGCATGGGCTGACCAGCCTCTCCATCAACAAGCCCACCCTGTTTGGCGGTGACGAGCGTGAAGGCGGCGTGGTGGGCACCATCGATGTGCTGTCAGGCCATGCTGGTCAGGGACGTAACGACTACCTGATGAGTCGCCTTGGGCCAGCCATTCCGGCGTTCCGAGGCGTGCTGTCCTTGGTGGCGCGCAAGATCCTGTTCGCGGCCAACAACCCCTACATCAAACCGTGGGCCGTGCGCGTGCGCCGCTTTACTGCGGGCTGGCATGGTCAGCCATGGCATGAGTGGAACGCCGAAGTTATCCAGGGAATCAGCGTCGGCATGAACCCGGCGCACATCCTGGTGCAATGCCTCACCGACCCGCATTGGGGCATGGGTTATCCGCAGAGCACCATCGGTTGGAGTTTCTGGAACGCGGCGCATCAATTGTCGAACGAAGGCTTCGGCCTCAATCTGATCTGGACGCGCCAGCAGCCCATCGAAAGCTTCATCGGCCAGGTGATCGACCACATCGGCGGCATCCTCTACACCGATCCTTCGCTGGGCACCTTCGAGCTCAAGCTCTTGCGCGACGATTACTGGATCGACAACCTGCCGCAGTTGGGGCCCGACGAGATCGTGCGTCTTGATCGCTTTGAGCGCGCCCAGTGGGGCGAGTTGCCCAACGAAATTACCGTCGTCTACACCGACTGGCAAACCGGCGGTGAAGCGACTGTCGCGGTCGAAAACCTGGCTGCCATCCATTTGCAGGGCGGCGTGATCAACCAGCGCCGCGACTATCCTGGCGTCAACCACGGACCGCTGGCCGCGCGACTTGCCCTGCGTGACCTGCGTGCCCTGGGCTCGCCCCTGGCCCGCCTCAGCCTGACCGTGGCACGCAACACGCTGCAGCGTCCACCGCTGCCCGGCGATGTGTTGCGGCTGAACTGGCCGCGCTTGGGTATCAGTCAGATGGTGGTGCGCGTCATCGGCATCGACACCGGCACCCTGGGCGGCGCCGAATGGCACATCGACGCGCTGGAGGATGTGTTCGGGATGGGCAACACCGTGTTGTCACCCCCGCCGCCACCGCGCGTCGATGAGTCGGTCATCGAGCCTTTGCCGCCCGCCTTGGCACTGGCCGTCGAGATGCCATATTGGGAACTGGCCCGGCGTTTGTCGCGTGCCGACCTGGCTTTTTTGACAGATACCGATACCTACCTTGGCGCGCTGGCAGCTGCCGGTGGTGCCGGGCAACTGAACTGGCAACTGGCCACCGGCGCGTCGAGTGGCAATCTCATCGCCGCCGTGCGTGAGGACTACGCGCCGCTGCTAAGGCTCGATGCGGATTTGCCTGCCAGCGAGGTCGATGCCATCGGCGTGCCGGTGACGGCCATCAGCCAACCCGAAAGACTGGCCGTGGGTGATTACGCCTATCTGGTCGATGCCAGCGGGCAGATTCGAGAAGTCGTCCTCGTGTTGGCCTTCGACGCTGTCGGCTCGACCATCGGCCTTGCACGCGGGGTGCTCGACACCACACCCCAAGCGCATGCCCTGGGCGCGCGGCTGATCGGTGTCGGCGAATGGCTGGCGTCAGAAGAAGTGGAGCGCGCCCCGGGCGAGTCGGTGTTCGTGGGAGCCATCCCATACACCTCGAGGGGTCAATCTGGCGCGACACTGGCCAGCAACGCCCAGCCGCTGGTGCTGATCGGTCGGCAGGCTTTGCCGTATCCACCCGGTCGCATCCGCATCAATGGACAGACCGAGCCTGCAGTGGTGGCCGGCGACATCACCGTTGCCTGGGCACACCGCGACCGCATCCAGCAGACCGCCTACTTCGTGCAGCAAAACGAGGGCAACATCGGGCCGGAACCTGGCACCACCTATACCGTGCGCATCCGCAACCGCAACGGCGCGCTGGTGCGCACGCAAGCCGCGCTGCCTGGCACCAGTTTCGTTTGGGATGTGCCCACCGCTGCCGCAGAGGCCGGTGCGCTGGGCGACCGCATCACGGTGAAGATCAGCGCCGAGCGCGGTGGCCTGAGCAGTTGGCAGCCGCAGGTGCGCGTCATGGATAGGACGGGTTACGGCCTGCGCTGGGGACAGTATTGGGGAGGGGTGTGATGGAGCCGCGCATCGATGTTCATCTACTCACCCTGAACGAACCTGTCGAGTGGCGCGAAGCATGCATCGCCAGCCTCGACGGCGCACCGATCCAGTTGCACGTGCTGCCGGGCATCCCGGGCCGCATCGGTGAGGCACGCGCGGCAGGCTATGCGCAGGGCACGCTGCCGCTGCTGTCCTTCGTCGATCCCGATGATCTGTACGAAGCCAGCGCCTTCACGCACCTGGCCGATGCACTGGATGCCTGCCCGCAAGCCGTGATGGCCTACACCGATGAGGCGTTGACGGACGAGGCTGGCCGCGACATTGCCGTGCGGCGTCTGGCCTACAGCCGCTGGCAGCACGCCAACAGCGCCAGCCACGTTCACGGCCTGATCGTGATGCGTCGATCTGCCGTACAGGCCGTGCTCAAGGAAACCACCGACATCAACAACTTTGCCGACTGGCTGCTGACGCTGCTCGTGGCCATGCGCGGCGGCGTCCTGTACCTGCCCATCGTCGGGCGTCATTGGCGACAGTACCCGCAGCAAAGCCATCGCACCGGCGGCGATCCGGACGCCGTCCGGCGTACCCGACACACCCTAGGCCAAGCATCGAATCTCTGGAGATAAAACATGTCATCAACCGACCCGAACCTTGGACTCGATTACGGCTGGACGCTCGGCGAAAGCGGCTGGGACGCCGGCATGGATGCCAATCTCAAGCGCCTCGGCGCGCTGGTCGGCCTGTCCGTGAAAGACCGCGACCTGACCACGCCACCGACCAGCCCGGCCAATGGCGACCGCTACATCGTGCCTGCCGCAGCCACCGGCGCGTGGGCGGGCAGAGCCAGCCAGGTCGCCGTGCACATCGCTGGCGCATGGGAATTCCACACCCCAAGGGTGGGTTGGCTTTGCTACATCGAGGACGAGGACAGGCTGTCGGCATTCAAGCCCACCGGCTGGAGCGCTGGCCTCGCCATCTGATTTCCCATTTTCCTACCCACCAGAAACCCGCCTTTGATGCGGGTTTCGCTTTTCTGGAGAACGCAAATGAATGCACCCACTGTGACGGATGGCATGGTCACCATGCCCAAGGATGAATTCGAAGAGCTGCTGGAACGTGTTGCCGAGCGCGGCGCCAGGCGTGCACTGGCCGATGTTGGCTTGGACGGCGAGGACGCTGCCAACGACATCCGTGAGCTGCGCGGCCTGTTGGACGCCTTCAACACCGCCAAGCACACCGCCTGGCAGACCGTTATCAAGATGATCACGACCGGCTTCCTGCTCGCCCTGGTCGCGGGTGCCATCATCAAATTCAAGGTGTTCGGGGGTGGCCAATGATCGAGACCTTGCTCGGTGGCCTGATGGGCGGGGCCTTCCGTCTCGCGCCCGAATTGCTCAAGTGGCTCGACCGCAAGGGCGAGCGTGGCCACGAACTGGCGATGCAGGACAAGGCGCTGGAGTTCGAGAAAATTCGCGGCGCGCAGCGAATGTCAGAGATCGGCGCGGGTGCCGATGCGGCGTGGAACGTCGGGGCCATCGATGCGTTGCGCGAAGCTGTTGCCGCCCAAGGCAGACCTTCAGGCATGAAGTGGGCCGATGCCTTGTCAACGACGGTCAGGCCTGTGGTGACTTATCTCTTCATGCTGATGTATGTGGGGGTCAAGCTCTCAACCTTCGTTGGCTCTGTTCAGACCGGCATGGAATTTGGAGAGGCGCTCCTGGCTTCGTGGACTGATGCAGACCAAGCCCTGCTATCTGGGATTTTGAACTTCTGGTTCATTTCAAGAGTTTGGGAGCGTCGCGGTGGGCAGGCATAAAGGGCGTCAGCCGCGCCCGCTGTCCGAGCGGTTTTGGAAGAAGGTCGAG
Source organism: Serpentinimonas maccroryi (assembly GCF_000828915.1). Classification (NCBI taxonomy): domain Bacteria; kingdom Pseudomonadati; phylum Pseudomonadota; class Betaproteobacteria; order Burkholderiales; family Comamonadaceae; genus Serpentinimonas; species Serpentinimonas maccroryi. Next base: position 716,069 of record NZ_AP014569.1, on the reverse strand, counting down.
AAACGCAGCCCAGACGAATGCTGGCCCTGGATCGGTTCCATTGACACACGGGGCTACGGCAACATTGGAGCGGATGGCGATAAGCCGCTTCGGCGCGCCCACAGGGTGGCCTACGAGCTTTGCGTGGCACCGATTCCTGAAGTGCTGGTGGTCTGCCATGTTTGCGACAACAGGGCCTGTGTCAATCCGCAGCACCTGTTCGTCGCCACGCAGCGCGAGAACGTCCTGGACATGGTGCGTAAAGGTCGCCGCCAATGGCCGAGTGGTGAGCTTCACCGGTGGGCCAAATTGTCGACGGCAGATGTCGTCGCCATTCGTGACGACACGCGTGCGCCCCGCCTCATTCGCGCGCAATACGGCATCGGCCAAACCACGCTCTACCAGATCAAACGTCGTGAAACGTGGAGGTGCCTGCCATGACCACGATCCCGCAGCATGCCATCGAGCTGGCCAAGCGCTTCGAGGGTTTCCACCGGGTGCCGAGGGCCGATCCCGGCCGTGCCCACCCGTACATCTGCCCAGCGGGCTACTGGACGATTGGCTACGGCCATCTGTGTGATCCGACGCAACCGCCGATCACCGAGGCGGAAGCCGAGGTCTATCTGGCCCGTGACCTGATGTCCGCGCTCGCCGCCACGCTGCGCTACTGCCCGGTATTAGCCACCGAACCCGAGGGGCGGCTTGCGGCCATCGTGGACTTCACGTTCAACCTCGGGGCTGGGCGTTTGCAGACGTCGACGCTACGGCGACGGATCAACCAGCGGGACTGGCCCGGTGCCGCAGGCGAGCTGCAGCGCTGGGTTATCGGCGGAGGCAAGGTGCTTCCAGGTCTCGTAGCCCGACGCAGCGCTGAAGTGGCGCTCTTGCCTCGCGACTCGCTTGCATTGATCGACTTAGCGGCTGGTGATCCTCACTACCGCTCCCGCGCACAACGCCGCATTCCGCCCCTGCGGGCCGAGGCGAAGTCGTGACCGAACCACGGGAGTCAGCTTCCACCCATAGTTGCCCTGCGTCACTCGCCTAGTTTGCACCGATGTGGTGTAATATGATGTATACCTCTGAAAAACGGTAGGCAAAGCCATATGGCAGTCACCTCGAAACAGCAAGCACCCGTCAAGGAAGCCACACGTGCCTCTGTGACCTTTCCGGGCGATCTCTACGCCGAACTTGAGCGCATCGCTGAGGAAAAGAAGGTGTCCGTCGCCTGGGTCGTGCGGGACGCCGTCGAGAAGTACGTCGAGGCGCAGTACCCGCTGTTTCGGCGCCAGCCATAGCGCCGCAGCTGAAACATTAAGAACGCAGAAAAGGCCAAGACGATGAACAACCAACACTCACGAGAGCGTGTGACGCTGTGACTAGCACCTTTGCCAATCGCGCGATCCGCCAGAAGATTGCCCGCCTGCAAGGCGGCGGCAAGCCCCGGGTGCTTGATCTCTTCTCCGGCTGCGGAGGTATTTCGCTCGGATTCTCCGCAGCGGGCTTCGCCGTGTCTGCCGCCGTGGAATTCGACCCCGAAGCCGCAGCCTCCCACGGCCGCAACTTCCACGCGGGTGACTCTGCGCACGCCCAGGCCCGAGACATCACGAAGACCAGTCCCGACGATCTGGTCTGCGAACTGAGGCTCGGCAAGACCGCCGATGCCTTCGACGTGCTGGTCGGCGGCCCGCCCTGCCAAGCCTTTGCCCGTGTCGGCCGACCCAAGCTGCGCGAAGTGGACAACCATGTCGAGGCCTTCAAACATGACCCGCGCGCCCAGCTCTATATCGACTATCTGCGCTATGTCGAGGCCTTTGCCCCGCTCGCCGTACTGGTCGAGAATGTCCCCGATGTTCTGAATCACGGCGGCCAGAACATTGCGGAGGAAATCGCCGAGGTTCTGGAGAGCAAGGGCTATGTCTGTCGCTACACGCTGCTGAACGCCGCCTTCTACGGGGTGCCACAGATGCGCGAACGGATGATCCTCATCGCCTACCGACGAGAGATCGCCGACAGCATCACGTTCCCCGAACCGTCGCATTTCATCGATCTGCCGCCTGGCTACGAAGGCACGCGCTCGGTGGCACTGAAGTTTCTCGACGGCGAGATCTCCGACGATGCGCATCACTATGTGCAGGCGCCACGGGCATCACGGTCACTTCCTCCTGCTGTCACGGCCGAGGATGCGCTCGGCGACCTGCCGGCAATAGATGCACGGAAACTGCTGAAGAGCGGTGAGCTGCGTCGCGGCGCCCGGCGCTTTGACGTACCCATGCCCTATGGGAAGGAACCGCATACGCCCTATGCCAAGCAAATGCGTACATGGCCTGGGTTCGAGGCCCCGGCGGCCCTGACCGATCATGTGATCCGCTATCTGCCGCGCGACTATCCGTTGTTCGCCCGCATGAACCCCGGCGATCAGTATCCCCAGGCCTACAAGCACGCAATGGAAATGTTCGAACAGCACCTCGCCGAGCTGGCCAAACAGGGCGTGAAGGTCAAACCCGGCTCAAAGAAGTACGAGGATATCAAGGCCACGATCGTGCCGCCCTACGACGTGGGTAAGTTCCCGAACAAGTGGCGGAAGATGTGGCGAGACCAGCCGGCGCGCACGCTCATGGCGCATCTCGGCAAGGACAGCTACAGCCATATCCATTACGACAGCCGTCAGGCGCGGACGATCTCGGTCCGCGAAGCCGCACGCCTCCACTCGTTTCCCGACGGTTTCGTTTTCTGCGGAACGATGAATCCGGCCTTCCGCCAGATCGGCAACGCCGTGCCGCCGCTGCTGGCGAAGGCTGTCGCGACGCACATGATGAAAACACTCAAACAGACAAACAGGGAGACGGCGGATGAGCCTCGTCGAACGGCAGCAGCAGTTTCTTGACGCTGCACAGAAGCATTTCGGGACCACGAAGGCCGTTCGTCCGCGCGAACTGTTCGGGGTCTCGAACAGCGCCAAGATCGTCGAAGGCGGGATTCAGCTCGGTGTCGTCAATCTCGACAACGTCAAGGAAGACGCCGATGCATTCATCTTCGGGTGTGTTATGCGATTCCCGCCCGAAGACGAAGTGTACTTCGCCGTTCTGGTGCGCAAGGACAAGGCCAGCTTCCTGAACCGCCTCGCCGAGATGAAGAAGCTCGGTGCCTCCACCAAAGCCGGTGGCGCTGATCCCGCCGATCTGCTGACCGAGGGTGCCGACGAGGAAGCAGCGGAAGACCCTGGCGCGACGATCAAGTACAGCGCGCGCAACAACGTGGTGCCGATCTATATCGCCCGCGACGGTAAGTTGTGGCTGCGCAACGCGAAGTTCTGGGACAGCCTCGCCTTCGACATGACGCCCTTCGGTCCGGCGACTGAACCAGATGAGATCGTTGTCGCGCTCTATCCACCAACCGCTTCCGCACGTCGCAGTTTGCTGGCCCGTGAGTTCATCGGATGGCTGGGCAGTCTGGTCGGTCGCGAGAAGATTCACGAGCTACAGGTCTGGAAGGATGCCGCGACACTCGCGCCTGCGATGCAGCGGATGCCGGCTTCCATCCCGGTGGCCGACATCGAAGCTGCGGTCACCTCTCTGGGCGGCTACTACCCAAACGGTGAGGTGCGACGATTCCATGCCGCGCTGAATTTCCTCACGCACAAGCACTTTGTGATCCTGTCGGGCCTGTCCGGTACCGGCAAGACGCAGCTGGCGCTGAAATACGCGCGCGCGGTCCATGGCCTGACCTCGAACACTGCGCCCGACCCGCTGATCTTCGAGTGCCCGGTGCGGCCGGAATGGACCGATCCCACGGGCTTGACCGGCTATTTCGACGTGCTGACCAACCGCTACGTCGTGCCGACCTTCCTGGAGGCTGTCCTGGTCGCTACGGCCCACGGCACATCGCCGGTCTTCGTCCTCCTCGACGAAATGAACCTGGCCCGCGTCGAATACTACCTGTCCGACGTGCTCTCCTGCATGGAGACGGAAGGTGCCCTGCAGTTGCATTCGAACGGTGTCCCGCTGGAAGGGACGACCGGCGCCAGCATCCGCGCCGAACTGCCGCTGCCCGCGAACCTGTTCATCATTGGAACCATAAACGTCGATGAGACGACGAACCCTGTCAGCGACAAGGTGCTCGACCGCGCATCCGTGATCGATATGTCGGCCGTGGATGTGCCGGGCTTCCTCGCATCGCTGGAAAGCCGCTTCCCGAACCTCAAGGCGGCGCGTGCCGCCAGTGAGGCGAAGCTCACCGAGATCAACGGCCTGATGCAGCAGCACAACCTGGGCTTCGGCTACCGGCTGATCGAAGAGTTCGTGCGCTATCACGCCTTCGACGCGCAGCATCTGAAGAATCCGCCCGACGAAGTGACCGACCAGTTGCTGGTGCAGAAGGTGCTGGTGAAGCTGCGCGGCGCTGAACGGCAGCGCCCGCTGCTGACCAGCCTGGACAAAGCGTGCGCGGGCCTGCCGAGGGCGCAGGGCTATGTCCGTAAGCTGCTCGGCGATCTGGACGATTTCGGCTCCTTCCAGGCGATGCGGTGAACCATGGCGGCACTCTTCATCCAGGCTGAAGTCGGCGGACCTGCATGGCAGGTCTGGCCGATGCCGGATGCGGTGCCGGTGGGGACGGTTCGGGAAGGCGCCTCCTACCTTTTTGAACTGCGCGACAGCGATGACGCGCTCGCCGCCGACCTGCTGATCGATGATGTTCCGGCCGAAGCGTTGCGCTCGCGTCAGCCGCGCATGGCGCGCTGGCGCTGGCAACCTGGATTTCATGCCGGCATGGTCGAGGCAGTGCTGCGGGTCCCGGGCACCGGGACGCGGCGCTTTGAGATCACGACCGATCCGGACCTGCGCAAGCTGACCCGCGACGATTTCGACGCCATGGTGCGCGAGGTGCTGGAAGACACCTTCGCGCTGTTCTCCCTCAGCGCCTTCCGCAAGGGCATCGCGCGCCAACCAGGCAACCGGGCCCCGCCGCTGGCCCGGCTTGAATTTCTTCGCTCCCGCGCCGACGCGATTGTGGGCACGGTTGCGGCCATTGCCCGCGCCCCGCGTCACTTCCTGCGCGCTGAAGAGGTCACAGTGCCGTCGCACCGCGCATCCCGAGCCACAGGCCCCGAGATCATCAAGTCGTTCCGGTCCGGAGTCATCCTTACCGAAACGGTCAAACCTTCGCGGCTGCCAGCGGCGCTGCAGGGTCGCCTGCCGGCGCAGATCGCGCTTCGGCAGCGCCGGAACAGCGTCGACATTCCAGAACACCGGCAGATCAAGGCCTGCCTCAGATCATGGGCGGCATGGCTGGCCGGCGTGGCCGACATGCTGGCCAGGACCGGCGCCCAAGATGATCCCGAGATCGTCACCACGGCCGGCAGCTGGGCCATCCGCGCCCGCCATATCGCGCGCCGCCTGAACGATGCCGCCGGGGCGGGTTTCATGGCGGAAGTCGGTGATGGGCCCGCACAGCTGCGAATGTCCTCGCTGTTCCGAAACGATCCGGTCTATCAGCGCTTCTATCGCCTGTGGCAGGACATGAATCTGGGCCTTGCGGCGCTGTTCGGCGACTTCCTGAATATGCCGCTAGCCCGGACCTATGAGCTGTACGAGCTGTGGTGCTTCCTGCGCCTGCTGCGCGCCGCCGTCGAGGAATACGGTCCCGAAGGCGTGGACCTGAGCAGGCTGTTCCTCAGCGATGCCGCAGGCGGCGTGACGATTGCCGCCGGCGCGGTCATCGTGCCGATCGGCGGTGACCGGGTCCTGTGCTTTCAGCGCAAATACCGCGAATACTGGGTCGAGCCTGACGGCGTGGGCAGCTTCAGCCGCGACATGGTGCCCGATGTCGTCTTCGCCGGGCCGTTGCCCGGTGCTACTGAGCGCCGCGTGATCGTGCTCGATGCCAAGTACCGCATCAATGACGGCCTGAACGATGCGCTGAATTCGATCCATACCTATCGCGACGCGCTCGTGCAGGAGGCCGAAAGCGGCCAGACCGAAGGCATCGTCACGGCGGCCTACCTGCTCACCCCGCATGTGCCGTCCCTGAAGGATGACTTCAAGGACACCCCGGTGCCAGGCCGGCTGTTCCATCCGCAGTACCGAGAGAAATTCCGCTTCGGCGCGGTGACGCTACGGCCGGGAATGAGCGGCGACGATCTGCGGACGTGTCTGCGCACCATCGTCGCGGACGCAGGGGCGGGGGCGTGAATGGCCGACGTGCTCACCGCCGAACAGCGTCAGTTCAACATGAGCCGCATCCGGGGCAAGGACACGAAGCCCGAGATGCTGATCCGGCGCGGCCTGCACGCGCGCGGCCTGCGCTACCGGCTGCATTACCGGAAGCTGCCCGGCCGCCCTGACCTTGTCTTTCCGAAGTACCACACCGCCGTATTTATCCACGGCTGCTTCTGGCACGCGCATGGCTGCGCGCTGTCGAAGCTGCCAGCGACGCGTCACGTCTTCTGGACGCAGAAGTTGGAAGGCAATGTCGCCCGGGACCGAAAGGCGATAGAAGCCCTGCAGGCCAGCGGCTGGCGTGTACTCGTGATCTGGGAGTGTGCGCTGCGCGGACCGGGTCGCCAGAGTGAAAAGACAGTTCTTGATCTTGCTGCGCAGGTCATTCAAGCCTCTGTTACGCAACTGTTCGAAATCTCATCTGTGCGGGCTGGCTCGAGGTGACTGGTATTTCAATGATCAACCCGAACAATCTGCGGGTCCCAGCGGACAGGCCTGCTTTTAATAGACACAGTGAGGAATACGCAAGCTATGGCCCGCCACACAGAACACGACACCAGCAAGATCTATCGGGTGGCGGAGGCGTTCCGCGCCAACTGTCTCCTGCGCGACGGATCTCTGCTGTTCGACGATGCGTCGGTTTGGCGCCCGGATGTCCTGGAACGCATTCACAAGGCATTCGTCGCCACCCCTGACGAGGGCGACCGGTCCTTCATCGTCAAGTTCAAGGACCAGATCGGTCAGGCTGGACCGGAAGTTATTCGCTTGGCCGCGGAGATCCTGTGCGTCTACTTCCTGTTTCCATCCAGCGTGGGCGGTGCGCGCAAGCGGCAGGTCGTGAACGAGGTTCTCGGCTGGGCGGGCGACAGCCTGCGAGAATCCCACTTGGTCTTCGGTGCCTTCTCGAACGGGATCGGCAGCGGCGGTCAGGGCTACAACACCCGTCGACCGTTCGAGATCGCGTTCCTGATCGATCTCGTCATCGCATGGAAGAAGTTGCCTGCAGATCGACAGGCGTTGGTTGCGGCTGACCCCTGGCTCTTTCAGGAGATCGTCGACAGCATCGAGGATGCGGAGTCCAAGCAGCTGCGGCACATGCTGCTCTACCTCCTGTTCCCGGACCACTTCGAGCGCATCGCGAGCGGCAATCACAAGCGGAGGGTAATCAAGGCGTTCTCCGGATTGGTCGACTCTGAGCCGGAGGACGAAGACCGCGCGATCCTGGCCATCCGACGCGAGCTCGAGAAGCTGTTGCCGAACCAGCAGCTTGACTTCTACTGGTCACCGCTCGTTGAGGCGTGGTACGACGACGGCGAAGGCGCGTCTGAGGAAGCGCCCCTGGAGATCATCCAGCACAAGAAGCAGATCGTCCTTTTTGGGCCTCCGGGCACGGGCAAGACGTTCCGTGCAAAGAAGCTCGCGGAGCGGGTCATCCGATCCGCCGCGTTGAGCCAGATGGGGCCGGCTCGGTACTTCCAGTCGCAGCCCGTCGTTGCTGCGGCAATCCAGGACAACGTCCACCGATTGCAGTTGCACCCGGCGTACAGCTACGAGGACTTCATCCGGGCCCTTCACATTTCAAGCGGCGGGGGCACTGAGTACCGGGCGGGCTACCTGCCTCGGCTGATTGAGGACGTCGAGCAGAAGCCTCGCTCGGAGCGACTGCCACATGTCCTGATCCTCGACGAGATGAACCGGACCGACTTGAGCCGGATGCTTGGCGAATGCTTCTCGTTGCTTGAAGACCGCAACGAAACCATTGAACTTCCAGCCCGCGACGGTGATGGGGCTGCGATGAAGCTGCGCATCCCGGACGATCTCTTCGTGATCGGCACCATGAATCTGATCGACCAGTCCATCGAGCAGATCGACTTCGCGCTGCGCCGCCGCTTTCTGTGGTTGCTGTGCCCATTTGACGCCGAGGCTCTGCTCGGTGCCGCCGAAGCCAAGTGGAGTGACCTGAAGTCGGGCCTGGACTGGGATCGCATCGAACCGGACTTCCGCAAGTTGGCCGCAGCGGCAGCGGCGTTGAACAGGGAGATTCACGACAGCCCGCTGCTCGGCGCGCAGTACGAGATCGGGCACACCTACCTGCTCGACGTGGTCGTGTTCTTGCGCAATTTCCTCGGCCCTCGGCCGACGCGCAAGCAGAACTACCTCTGGAACAAGAAGGGTGAAGCCCTGGAGCCCGTTGTGCAGGTGTGGAGCCTGTCACTTTGCCCGCTGCTGGAGCAGTACCTCGCCGGGCTGGATGCGACTGCGCGCAACGTGGAGCTTGACCGGCTATCCAAGGTTCTGCTCAAGCCCACGGTGGCCGAGTGAAACTCGTCGCGCGGGACTGTTCGCCGCTCGCTTCGCAGCCGACGGCTGCAGAGGCGGCTTGGCTTCGCCGGCTGGCGACCAATGTACGCGCGACGGATTTGGTCGTTCCGGTCTCCGGCGAACGTGACGAGGATGAGCCGGTCGTCTACTGCGCCTGGGACGGCACCTGGTGGGCCGGCAGATACGTCGGCTCGCTTTCCTTCGAGGGGAACAGTCTGACCATCGAGCCGCGCTTCGGCCTGGCCACGCTGCGGAACTGGCTCTTCGAGGCGACGTCAGTCGTGTTGACCGACGCACCAGGAAAGCTGCGGGAGGACGAGTCCTTCATAGCTCAACTCCTGGCATCCGTATGGGCTCACGGGTTTGTCGAGGCAGCTCGGCACGGGCTGCCCGCACTGCGCCGTGACGTCGCCACTAGGAGCCCGACGATTCGAGGACGGCTCGACGTCCCGGCGTCGCTCCGGTTGATCGCTGCAGGCGGAGGCCAGGTCGTGTCCATACGCTCAGAGCGATCGCTGGATCACGCAGCGTCCGATGCCATCGTCGCCGCCTATGAGGTTCTGCGACGGTGGCTCGGGGTGCCAGACGAAAAATGGCTGCCTACGCGTGCCAAGGAACTCCTTCCCCATCTGATGGCTGTCACCGGTGCGCGACCACGCGCGCCGACGAAGGCCGAGCTCGACCGGATTCGCTACACGCCGATCACGGCGGGCTTTGCGCCCGTCGCAGAACTCTCCCGCCAGATTGCGAACCGCAGAGGTCTTGCCGCCGATGTCGATGCCAGTGGTGAGGCAAAGGGCGTCCTGCTTGACGTTGCGGAGCTGTGGGAGATGTACGTACTCAGCGTGTTGCGCAAGGCTGCCGCACCGCTAACCGTGACTCACGGTACCCGGGAGAAGGCAGCCACTAAGAAACTGCTCCACAGCGATGTCTCGGGCCAAGGTCTGGGCACATTGATACCCGATGCCATCCTGCTCTCAGGCTCTGCCATCAAGGGGGTAGTTGATGCCAAGTACAAGTCCCTCCATCCATCTGCCAGCTCACCAAATGGGCCGCAACGCGACGACCTGTACCAGATGGCCGCCTACCTGGGACGCTTTCAAGCACCCGTCGAAATAGAGACCTGGGGCCTCTTGGCGTATCCCTTCGACCTATCAAAACCTGATACGCCCAATGCCGAGCAGAACAGCCCGTGGAGCCTTGATGACAGGAAGAAGATCAGCTTTGCCACTTTGCCCCACAACCCCACCGACGCAGTGGCCAAGATGCGTGCGCTGCTCTCGCAAAGTGCCAAGTCCGTCGCTTTATCAGCCGCGTCGTAGATTTTTGGTCACCATTTGTGCCTCGATCTGGTGCGGATCTGGCCTCTACAAGTCTCGGTGACTACAGCCTCAATCGCATCATTTTATTGAAAATTCTCTTTTAAGCGAAACTATTTGATGATAGAATCCGCTTGAACGAAATCCGATGACGGAGTTGCCAATGGCCCTGCCGAACCAAGAAACGATCAATGACCTGCTCGTGAGGAATATCCCGCGTGAGCTTGTCATGGGCCTCGAAGAAGCCAAGCTCGTTGGCGCTCAACGTGCTTTTGCCGCAGCGCGCGGGATGGATGACGGGCACTTGCCCAGCGTGGTCGGTCAGTTGCGTCACTTCCATATGAATGAGTCGTTCCATCGCGCACTCGCCGTTGCGGACGCATCTCCTTCACCGCTGCGAGGCAATCAGATCGCCACGGGCCGGTCTGGGATCTTCACCTTGGCACGGTTCAACACCAAGTATGGGGTCTGGAGCAGCGGGCGGCGTAGCGAAACCCGAAGACAGATGTCGCTGGTAAACGCGGCCATCGAGCCACTGGTTCAACCCGGGCTCTTTTCAGGCTACGTGGAGCCATCCCAAGCGGTTGTATTCGTCGTGGCCTGCTTTGCAGGATCGCTGCACAGCCAGCCGGACACACCCGTCTCCATCGAAATCGCGGTCCCAGATCGCCACATGCAAGGCTGGCTTTTCCGGGAACCCATTGACGCATTCATCAAGCGCTACGACCAGCAGTCGACAGCAGGCCAGGACGATTTGGCTGTGCCGAAGCTGAAGAAGAACATTGGCAAACAACAAGACAAAGACGGAACAGGATCATGAGCAGGGGCGGTGTACAAGGATTTCAGAAAGATCGACTTAGCCAAATTCTTGCGGCCCGTCGTCTGACTCAAGTCCAGCTGGCCTCGATGGTCGATGTGTCTCCGGCGACCATCAGTAAGTGGCGCGCAGGAACGCAAGCGCCCGAGCGTGACGCGCTTGAACGCCTTGCTGGCGTGGTCAACGTCACGCCGGAATGGTTTACGCGTGTGCCCGGGGCGAAGTTGTCGTTGCCGCTTTTTCGCAGCAACGCGTCAGCACACGTCGCTGCACGAGCCATGCTTGAGGCCCGCATTGAGTGGGCCCAGGACGTGGCGGCTGCCCTGATGGAGTACGTTGACTACCCCGATGTCAATTTGCCCTCTCGGGATTACACCGATCCAGAAGAGATCACTAACGAGGACATCGAGAAGGCTGCCAGCGAATGCCGGGACCTGTGGCGTTTGGGCCGTTCGGCGATTCAAGACTTGGCGCTGGCAGTGGAAGGCGCTGGAGTGATCGTCGTCCGGGAAGAAACCGGCATCGCTCAGATCGAAGGGCTATCGGCTTGGAGTAAAGCATTGGGGCGACCGCTCATTCTTTTGTCCGCCGACAAAAACAATGGGTACCGCAGTCGCTTCGATCTTGCCCACGAGGTCGGGCATCTGATCCTGCATCGTCACATTCAGCGCACGACAGACAACGCGCGCCACAAAATGATGGAAGCGCAGGCACACCGTTTCGCAGGCGCATTTTTGCTGCCCGCCGAAACGTTCGCCAGCGAAGTTCGCGTGCCTCCGACCCTGGATGACATGTTGCTGCTGAAGCGCCGTTGGGGCGTATCGGCGGCAGCGATCATCATGCGGCTGAAGGCTCTTGAGATGCTGGATGAAGATGGCGCTCTGATGCTTTTCAAGCGCCGCTCTGCTCGGTGGGGTGCGAAATCGGAACCCGGAGACGAGGACCGTCGACCAGAGCAGCCACGTCTGCTTCGTCGCACCATCGATCTATTGGTCGAAGAGAAGGTCATGCCTTTGGACGCCATCCCGAGGCACATCGGACTGGCTGCGGGCGACGTGGAAGCACTCGCCGGATTGCCCGAAGGTTACTTCCAGGGCAAAACCAATGTCGTGGAGTTTGCGCGACTGAAAGCAACCCAGAAGCAGGTTGATGACCAACCAGCCCAAGGCAATAAGGTGGTGCCGTTCCGGCCCGTCTCCAAATCCTGATGTAAAAGGAGCAGCGATGTCCAAGAACACAAAGCAGACGTCCTCACGAATTGGTCGGCTGGCGTCGGAAACGCTGAAAAGCAGCAGTTCGTCGCAAGTGGCCAAGAGTCTGGCCGCTTCGGCACTGTCTCAGCGCAGCGGCGACAAACAGACCGGTGCCAAGATGGAAGACAAGGCCGCACGCGTTTTGGCCAGCGACCGATCCGCCAAAGAGACGAAAGAACTGGCGGCCTCGGTACTGTCCCAGGCCAATAAGCAGCGTTGAGGCTGGAAGACGACGCCTGTCGAAATGGCCAAATCGTCGAATCCACGCCATCAAGGCCCATACGTTACTATCTGGTTCTGAAAGCGGACGCGGTTTCGGTTCCGTGTTCCCCCTCGGGGACAAATGGCCGAAACGGTGGACTTTTGGCCAAAAGCAGGGACATCTGTTCAGGCTACGGTGCGGAATCGAACCGTTCTCCTTCCTGTTCCCTGACGATTTCGTACCAGCGCTTGGCTGGTGCTGAAGGTTCTACCGGACTTTCGACTTCCTCGACGGCTGCTGCAGCGGCGTTGCCAGGCACACTGTTGGCCATCTCCCATTCCAGAATCGCTTGCAGCGAAAAGCGCAGGTTTCCGACCAGCATCAGGTGTGGCACACACTTGCGATTGCGTTCAACCTGATCGCGGAACAGATGGATCGGCAGTGATGCCGCCTCGGCAATTTCCTTGGCCGTGAGGTAGTGACTTTCAGCCTCGGCGTCGAGACCTTGGCCCAGGGTCGCATCCGGCTCGGCGGGTTTGAATTCCCGGTTGATCCCGAGCAGCGCCATCAGGTGCTGTGCACTGCGGCGCTCGAATTCGAGGATATCGGCTTCGTGGTAGCGCACTTGTCGGAACAGCTTGTGCCACACAGGCCCTTCGCCATCGAGCCGCCAGCGTCGCAGCGTCTTGAGGCTGACCTGCCAACGGTCAGCCAAATGCTTTTCGGTCATCACGGGGTAGTGCATCTTTTTCTCCTGAACAGATGACCCCATGACAACGCTGTTCGACGAAGAAGCCAAGCTCACATGGTCTCGCCTGCACCTTTGATGTCAGCCGCTTTTGACCAGGGTGGCGTCAACTTCATGAGTCGCGCCAGTCCCGGGTTGTCCTTGGACGGGGCATCCAGCAGCTCGCAAAACTGCCGGAAAGTTTCGGCGTCGACGGAGAATAGAACTTGATCCTGTGGTTCTTTGGTCTGCTGGCTGTTGTTCATCACTCCAACCCCTTCAGTGAACCCATGCTGGACTGCAGTCGGTCGGCAGCAGGTTTGGCCTCTTTCAGTAGCTGATCCCAATCGTCGGGCGGGTGACCGCTGGCAAGCATTTTCCGAAACACCCGGTATGCATCGTCCCCGCTTTCATAGGCGCGTTTCGTATCCTCATCGTTTACCCACGCCAGCACGATGACCTTGCTCGGTGCGTGGTAGCGAAAGAACAAGCGGTACTGCTGGAAAAACTTGGCCCGGAACCAGTGCCTGTAGTCGTCGCCGAGCGTATTGCCTTGTCGGTACTCCGGTCTCGTCGGGTCTTGCGGGATGACATCGAATGCCAGTTTGGCGATTGCCGCCAGCCTCTTGGTGGCGTTCTTCTTTACATATCCGACAGGGTCTCTCTCCTTCAGTACCTCGACCTGCTGGACGATGACCTCAATTTGCGCGAGAAACAGCGGGTGCGCGAAAACAGTCCAGTCGTGGATGAGCAGGGGCGCGGGCTTGTTGCTGCTCATTCATCGTCCGCCGACAGGGTGGCGTCGATGTCGATTTCGATGCCGCCGGTCAACGACTGGATGCGCTGCACGAAGGTGGAGTCGATGGCCTGCAGGCGCTCCGGATGGCTGGTGATGTCGCGCGCCAGGAAGCCCAAGAACTGACCGAGCACCGGATCGTCAACTTCGGGGGCCTCGACGCGCGTCAGCACGACCTCGCCGCCGGGGCGGATCGTGTAGTGGATCTTGTCGCGCTTACCGAGTCGAAGGGCGCGACGCACCGTCTCCGGCACCGTGGTCTGGTAGCGGTCGGTCAGCGTGGATTCGACTTCGAGGGTGGCAGGCATGGCGTTCTCCAATCAAAGAGGGTAATGCCATGCATGGTAATGCACTCGCCTTGCCATGTCAATGCGAGTGCATTACCTGTTGATCAAGGCTGACCAACCGCAAAGTCGAGTGCCGATTGGTAGCCAGTACAGCGCTTCAAAACCCACTCTCCGGGGTTGTTCCAGTTCGGACGGATGTCCACGGAAACGGCCAAATGATCCAAATTCGGGACTGGAGACCTGCGGACGGACTCCTATTCAGATGACGGACGCGGGTTCGGTTCCGTGTTCCACCACCACGACACCAAACAAAGGCCTCCAAGAACAAACACTTGGAGGCCTTTTTCATTGGTAAATCACAGCCTTACAGAGCAGAATTGAACACCGAAGGGCATTGACAGCCAGACCAAAGCGGGGGAATATCGGGGGGCACAGAACGGCCTTTTTACCCCCGTGGGGGAATAGCTACCCCCACAGAGGGGAACGGCATCCATTCCATAGGGGGAACGGCACCCACCAATCACGAGAAAGCGTACCCCCATGCTGACCGACACACAGTGCAAAAACGCAAGCTGCCCGGCGGATAAACCACGCGCACGGCTAGCCGACAGCGGCGGCCTGTACCTCGAAGTTTCCCCGGCAGGTTCCAAGCGCTGGTTCTACAAGTTCCGGCTGGACACCAAGGAAAAGCGGCTGGCGCTGGGTTCATACCCCGAGGTAGGCCTGACGGCTGCACGGCGCGGGCGCGATGAGGCCAAGCGGCAGCTAGGCGAAGGCCTAGACCCAGTGCAGCAGCGCCAGCAAACCAAGCTCAAAGCGCGCAGCATCGACGGCGACACCTTCGAGCTGGTTGCCTTGGAGTGGTACGAAAAGCAAGAGCCCCAATGGAGCGAGGCCCACGCGGTGCGCTCCAAGCGCCAGCTAGAGCGTGATCTGTTCCCCTACCTTGGCAAGCGTCGCATGACCGACATTGAAGCGCCTGAGCTGTTGGCAGTGCTGCGCAAGATCGAGGCCCGAGGCGCCATTGAGACCGCCGACCGTGGCCTGATGCTGGCGCGGCAAGTGTGGCATTTCGCTATGGCCGAGGGCAGGGTCAAGCACGACATAACGGCAGGCTTGAAGAAAGCGTTACAGCCCTACCGGGGGCGGCACTTTGCAGCGATTACAGAGCCCGAGCAGTTGGGCACGCTGCTGAGGGCGATCAAGGCCTACCGTGGCGGCCCAGCGGTTCGTGCGGCGCTGCAACTGGCACCGATGCTGTTTCAGCGACCCGGCGAGCTTCGGGCGGCGGCATGGGCCGAGATTGATTTCGAGGCGGCGCTTTGGACAATTCCTGCCC
The DNA here is from genome assembly GCF_000828915.1 of Serpentinimonas maccroryi. Taxonomy (NCBI): domain Bacteria; kingdom Pseudomonadati; phylum Pseudomonadota; class Betaproteobacteria; order Burkholderiales; family Comamonadaceae; genus Serpentinimonas; species Serpentinimonas maccroryi. The sequence continues at coordinate 700,813 of NZ_AP014569.1, read as the reverse complement.
AGCGAATGAAGCGCAACAAGTTCGGCAAGGAAAACGGCGACCCCCATTTGGTGCCATTGTCCCGGCAAGCGCTGGACATTTTGCGTGCGCTGCAAGCCTGTCACATCCCGGACGATCATACGGACGTTTGTGGAATAGATCGGGGCGAGAAGCGTACCATTCTTTCATGGCTTGCATCGGCGTTTTGCTCTTCAACGCTGACTGTGGCAGTTGGTGGTTGTACAAAGTCACGTAGCGCATCAAGGTCTGCTCCAGATCCTGCCCACTGTGGAAGTGATGCGTCTTGAGCACATCGGCAATGCGGCCGTTGAAGCGCTCGACCATGCCATTGGTTCTGGGCGTTCTGGGTTTGGTCAAGCGGTGTTCAATGCCCAAGGCTTGGCACAACTGATCAAACTCATGCTGACCCGTGGGCTGCCTAGCACGGGAGGCAAAGAGCCTGTCCGTGAACTCTTTGCCGTTGTCAGTCAACAACTTATGAATCTTGAGCGGACAGGCTTTGTGCAAGGCGCCAAGGAAAGCCTTGGCACTGGCTGCGGTCTTGTTGCTCTTGATCGCCACGTACACCCAGCGCGTGGCGCGGTCGATGGCCACGAACAGGTAGCGCCACTTTGTCTCATCGGCCATTTGCGGCAGGTACTTCACGTCGACGTGCAGGTAGCCCGGCTCGTAGCTCTTGAAGCGCTTGTGGGGCTCACGGGGCGTGGCGGGCTTGAGGGCATTGAGGTTGCCCACGCCGTGGCGGCGCAGGCAGCGGTCAATGCCAGAGCGGCTGGCTTTGGGGCAGAGAAATTCGCGCGTGACGGCAAGCAGGTCGTCCAGAGGCAGTAACAGGGTGCGCCGCAGTTGCACGACCACATGCTCTTGGGCGGGCGTGAGGGTGGTCTGAAGACGGTGTGCGGTGTGCGAACCGTCCTGCACGCTGCTGCGATTTTTCCACTTGTAGACCGTGGCTAGGGTGATGCCAAAGCGCTGGGCTAGGCTGGCGGCACTGGCGCTGCTGGCAGCGATTTCTGCGCGGATGGCGGGCGTGGTGCGCGCGTTCTTGTGCAGGGCTATCATCATGTAGACTCTCCTTGAGCTTGCGTCAGATCGTATACCAGCGCCCTCATCGCCTCGCGAGCGATGAACAGCGGATAACGCTTCGAGTCTATACAATTATCGGGGATGCGACACCTATGCTCATGGTTAGTGACGTGACAATGTAATGTGATACATGTTACATTACATCAAGGGGCGGCTGAAGCCAAGGCAAAATTTCAGGCAGGGAGGAAGATCGTGGCACTTGGCCAAGTTGGCGCAAGAACCGAAGGGGATGTTTACCAGGGGCTGTTCTTCTGGCGGCAGGCAGCTGACCTGTTGCGTCCAACCTCTCTGGTCGAACGGGTCATCCTCGAGCACGACGCCGCAGCTGGCGTTGACGATGTCGCCGTCTTCTACCGAGCGCCTGGGGTCAACGCGGGCGGCTGGCAGGCGAGTGCCGACTATTTCCAGCTTAAGTACCACGTCGACAACCGCGATGCGTACAGCGCCGACGCGCTGATCGATCCCTCGTTCATCAGCGCGAAGGTCTCGCTGCTTCAACGCTTTTATAAGGCCTATGCCCGTCTCTCGGCGCAGGGGCGCGTCCCGTTTCGGCTCCACCTCGCGTCCAACTGGCGGTGGAAGGACGACGACAAGCTCGCTGGTCTCTTGCGCGAGTTCGACGGTGAGCTGCCACCCAAGTTCTTCACGGATGGCGCGAAGGGCGACCTCGGGAAGGTCCGCGAGAAATGGCGCGCCCATCTGAGCCTCGAAGTCGAGCCGTTCACGGCGTTCGCGCGCACGTTGCGGTTCCAGCTCGAACACTTCGGTCGACGCGATTTTAAGGCGTACGTCTACGCGACTCTTCAGGCCGCTGGCCTCCGCACTCCAAGTGCTGACCGCGCGGCGTGCCCCTACGAGAGCCTGGCGCAGCAGTTCCTGATGAGCGGCCAGCACTCGTTCGACGAGGCCGAATTCCGCACGTTGTGCCAGAAGGAGGGGCTCCTACTCGGGGGCAGCGTGAGGTCCGAACGCCCCTTTGCTATCGGCGTGCGGAGCTTCATGCGCTTCGCCGAGCGGCTCGAGTCCGAGGTGGACGAGCTCGTCTGCGTCTCGTCCAACTTCGACGGCCGCCACCTGACAGATGAAGGTTCGTGGGAGGCTAGCACGGTGCAGGTACGCTCATTCCTTAGCAATCAGGCACGTCTCCGTGGTGAAGAGTCGGTAATCGCCCTCGAGTGCCACGGCTCGTTTGCGCTGCTTGCGGGCTGGGAGTTGAGCCGCAACTCCGGCGTGAGGGCAGCGCCGATACAGAAGCCGAACCTCGATGTGTGGCGACCGGTCAAGGACGCGTCGACGGGGGGCTCGTGGGCGGCACCGCAGATGATCGAGAAGAACGCGGATGCGGACGACGTGGCGTTCTGCTTGTCCGTCACCCACGACGTTCGCGTCGACGTAGAGAATTACCTCTTGTCGGCGGGAGCGCCGCCGGTGCGACGTCTCGTGGTGCTGAGCCCGGAGGGCGGGCCATCGCCCCAGAGTATTAAGGACGCCGATCACGCCTACCAGCTTGCGGCCGCACTGCCTGCGCTTCTGATGAGCGCCCGTCCGAATCGAGCCGCCAGGGTTCACGTCTTCTTCGCATGCCCCAACGCGCTGATGTTCTTCATCGGCCAACAGCGCGAGGCCCTCGGTCGAATCGCGCTCTACGAGTTCGACTTCGGCATCGAGCGTGACGGCTCCTACCAGCTTTCCTTCTCGCTACCGCCCTCGGCGAAGGCCGTCGCGGCACACCAAGAGGCCACGCCATGATCCTTGAGGCTGATTTTGCTAGTTTCCTACAAGACATCCGCCCCACCAAGGCAATGCGCGACGACCTGAAGACCGGGCATCAGACGCTGCGTGACCGGCTCAACGCTGACGAGGGGCTGAAGAAGTGTCTAGTCTCGGATTTCCTTCAGGGCAGCTACAAACGCTCGACCGCGATTCGTCCGAAGGGGGACCGACGATCCGATGTCGACATCATCGTCGTCACGAAGCTCTCCGAGCAGGAGTACACGCCTGCGAAGGCGATGGACATCTTCACGCCGTTCCTAGACAAGCACTACAAGGGCAAGTGGCGACAGCAGGGGCGGTCGTTTGGTATCGAACTGTCTTATGTCGAGTTGGATCTCGTCCTTACCTCTGCACCGTCCGAGGCCGAAATGGGCATCCTCCGATCCGAGGCACTTTCGGCTGACGATAGCCTCGAAGACGATCCCGAGTGGCGACTACATCGCTCGTGGCTCGGGCTCAGCTCCCGCTACAGGAGCGATGCGCGAACGCTCATCGCCGAGGCAAAGAACGAGCCCGAGTGGAAATCTCAGCCCCTTCGCATCCCGGATCGCGACGCAAATAAGTGGGAGTCGACCCACCCGCTCGCGCAAATCACATGGACGCGCGACAAGAACAACCGCACAGGCAAGCACTTCGTTAACGTCGTGAAAGCCATCAAGTGGTGGCGCGTCGAAAAGCACGAGGAGCCGAAGCATCCGAAAGGGTTTCCGCTTGAGCGGCTCATCGGTGAGTGCTGCCCCGACGACATCGAGAGCGTCGCTGAGGGTGTCGTGAAAACACTGGAGAAGATCGTCTCCGAGTACAAGCTGACGGTACTGGTCGGCGGTAAGCCGACACTGCCGGACTATGGCGTGCCGACTCACGACGTGTTCAAGCGGATTGCGGTAGACGACTTCAAAAAGTTCTACGACCAGGTCAAGGACGGCGCTGCCCTCGCTCGCCGCGCCTACGACTCGCAAGACCGTACCGAGAGCGGAAACCTCTGGCGTGAATTATTCGGCAGCAAGTTCCCGAAGCCGCCAGAGAATGGGGGTGGATCAAGCGGATCAGGGCGTGGCTACACCCCACCCACGGGGCCCGCTACACCGGGGAGCGGCCGCTTCGCGTGACCACGACTACCGTCCTCCTACCGTCCGCGATCGAGCGTGGCCTTCGTGGTCTTCGTTCGGTCGTCGCTTGCTCCGTAGAGGATAGTCCGAAGTTCAACCAACAGGCGAAGCGTTGGGTCGTTCGGATCACGCTTCGACGGGATATGGGCACCGAGTTCGTTGGTGCTGCGACACGATGGTGCGTTCTACTCGATAACACTTATCCCTTCGGGCGTATTTCGTTCTACCCGTCTTCCGAAGGTGGGATCACCGCGACTTTCCCACACCAGTCGCGGAACGCGCCGGGCAAGGATCGACGTGAGTGGCGAGAGGGACGCCTTTGCCTCGATATGCCTCTTGGCGGCGAACGGCGCGTGGTCGTCGTGCGCGATCCCGTTGGTGACGCTGACCAGCGTCTTCGATGGCATACCGAGCGAGCACTCGAGTGGCTGGACCGTGCGGCCAATGACCAGCTCGTCGCAGCGGGTGATCCCTTCGAACTGCCTGACCGTCCCGTGCGTAGCTGGCGCCACGCGCGCGTCATTCACGACGAGAGTTCAGCATCGTTTACTGCATGGAATGGGCGAGTGGGGAGCTTCGGAATTGTTCGGTTGGGTACGCTGAAGGAAATCAAAGGCGTCTTAGCAACCCAGAGCTTTGAGGATCAGCGCGGCGATGTCGTACGGGGGTGGTCAGGCCGGGAGCTCGGTGACCTAGCGATGGAACAGCGCGTGAACGGCTTCTGGTGGCTGTGGCCGCAGCCAGTTGTTGTTCGGCCTTGGCAGGCACCAGAAACGTGGCGCGACATCCGGCGAATCGCGAAGACGATGAATATCGACGTCGATTCGATGTTCCGATGGCTGTTTCCGCAGCTTCAAGGTTCGAAGTTCAGCGCCATCCTCTTGCTCGGGTATCCCATGCCTAGGCGCTTGGGAGAGGATGCCAGCGAGGTCCACTGGGATTCATTGCTACTTCCTATTCTCGATGAAGCGGCGGGGCAACCGCGTGGTTTCCGTCCAAACGCGCACGGCTGGTGGCATCGCGACCGCTGTGGAAACTTCGCAGACACCGTCGCGCTCAAGTACTTGTTTACCGACAACTGGAGCGAAGATCGCCTCCAAGCTCGAGGACGGCTGCCGCGCTCGGTTCGAGACTGCAACATCACGGTCCTCGGTGTCGGCGCGCTCGGGTCGGTTGTCAGCGAGCTGCTCGTCCGCGCTGGGGCAAAGAATATCGCACTGGTCGATGAGGATGTACTGGAGTCAGGCAATATCAACCGACACGCGGCAACTCTCGCAGACGTCGGCTCGTCCAAAGTGTCCGTTGTGGCAGAGCGGCTTCGGCAGATTTCGCCGACCGTTCGAGTCGTAGAGTTCAGCGAAAGGCTCCCCAGCGATACCACGGCCATTGAGGCGCAGCTAGACGAGTACAACATCATCATCGACTGCACGTCATCGGACGTGGCCTTGTCGACGCTCGAACGCGCTTGGTGGTCTATCCCTCGCACGTTCGCGTCGTTCTCCATGGGCTTCGGCGGGAGGCGCCTCTTCTCGTTCGGCGTGAGTGGCAACCGGTTTCCGCATGATGAATTCATCAGGAGCGTCCGTCCCTGGCTAGAACACGAGTCGAAGGTGTGGGCCGACAACGACGAGGTGTTTGAAGGGGCTGGCTGCTGGTCGCCGCTGTTTCCGGCTCGCTACGATGACGTCGTTCTCGCTGCGGCGGTTTGTGTGAAGGAGTTGGAGATGTTGATGGCGAAGATGCCGTCGGAGCCGCGCTTCCGCGTGTTCGCGCAGACGTCAACCGATGACGGCTTCCAGGGTTTCGCGCCCGAGAGTACGCCGCCCGCCATGGAGAGGTCAGCGTTATGAAGACCTGGAAAGGCAGGACTGCTGACAGCACGTTCGCGGTTGAGCTACAGGCGTCCGTTCTCGGCGTGCTCGATCGCTACTGTCGCGATGCTGGATCTGTGGAAACTGGTGGCATTCTGATCGGGTGCTATTCGGACGACCTTACGCTTGCGATAGTAAGTGAGGCAACACCGCCGCCAACAGATTCGAAGCAAAGTCGCTTTTGGTTCGTACGCGGCGTGAGTGGCCTACGAGAGATGCTTCAGGCTCGGTGGCGGGCCAAAGAGCGGACCTTCTACATCGGCGAATGGCATTTCCATCCTGTCAACCATGTGGAGCCTAGCAGCGAGGACTTTGGGCAGATGATCGAGATCAGTAGGGGCAGAGAGTACGACTGCAAGGAACCGCTGTTACTCATCCTAGGGGCCTCATCGTATGACGGGCGGCGAATATTTCGTGCGTTTGTTTGCCCGGCAGAGGAATCTCCGAAGGAATTTCTCGGGAGATGATGAACCAGTCACTCGGTAGGGCCACTAGATCGAAGTGGCATTTTGGATGGGCATTGCGAGATTGTTCCCTCAGATGGCCAAGGCTTTATAAATCACGCCCTCAAGGCCGAGGCGTTACTATCTAACTCGGGTACCGGACGCGGGTTCGGTTCCGTGTTCCACCACCACACACCAGGGCCCGGACAATCTCCGGGCTCTTGTCTTTTGCCTGTTCCCCCAAGGAAGTGGGCCAAAGTGCTGCGGGTGGCGACCGGCCGCAACGCCCTGTTTTAAGCGTTTTAGGCTCCCAGTCTGTCTCTATTCTCCGTTTGGCCTGCGGGTAGGAGCAGATGGAGGCATTTATAAATCAACAACTTACGCGTGCCGGTTCGTTGTCAACCAAGGCCAGCGGTCGGGCATCGAACCCGCCACGTCAGCAAATGGGTTCTTATACGTTACCATCCAACCCATGAGCTACCAGATCAAAGAGCTGCTCTTGGCCGATGGCGACTGCCCCTTTGCGCAATGGTTCGGGGCGCTAGATGCGGTTGCCGCTGCCAAGGTGCGCATCGCTGTGAGCCGCATGGAGCAGGGCAACCTGTCCAACGTCGAGTGGTTTCGCGGCATTGGAGAGTACAAGATCGACTGGGGGCCGGGCTTGCGCATCTATCTGGCCAAAGATGGTCAGAAGATCATCATCCTGATCGGTGGTGGCACCAAGAAGCGTCAACAGCAGGACATTGACCAAGCGGTGGGGCTGTGGGAAGACTACAAGCGCCGCAAGTCTTTAACCAGACAAGGAAAGTGAACATGGCACTGACCCGCGATTTCAAAACAACCGTGGCCGCGCGCGTGCAAAACGACCCGGCCTTTGCGCAAGCGCTTCTGGACGAGGCCATCACCTTGTTCGTCAATGGAGAACCCGAATCGGCCAAGCTGATCCTGCGCGACCTCGTCAACGCCACCATGGGCTTCGAGGCACTGGCCGAGGAAGTTCACAAGCCCGCCAAGAGCCTGCATCGGATGCTGTCGCAATCGGGCAACCCGACCATGAGCAACATCTCGGCGGTCTTTGCGGCCATCAAGCGCGCTCTGAAGGTCGAGGTTCACACCCAGATCGTGTTGGCCTGAGCATCTCACACATCAAACCCACTCACCACCGCCCGCTGCGCCACCCAGTCTGTCGGCAGCGGATTGCGCTGGAACCACAGCAGGCTCATGCACCGGGGCTGCCGCCCGGCCAGAACGGCCTGAATGATGGCCGGCTCCAGCAGCGTCAGGCGCAGCAGCTCATTGACCGTCGAGTGGTGCAGGCCCTCGCGCTGGGCAATCTCGCTGCCGCTGCCGACCACGCCGTCGTCGAGCAACCGCTGCCAGTAGAACGCCCGCGTCAGCGCCACCAGCAAGGGCTGGTCGATCTGCGTGGCCACCTTGGCCGCAGCCTCGACCTGACCATCGGGCCGCAGCACCACCTTGCGGCCACCGCGCTTGCGGATCTTCAGTGGGATGAAGGTCGAGAGCTTCACTTGGCCCGCATCCCGATGCTCGCGCACAACGGGTCCGCCCACGGCCTGCACTTTGGGCCTCATGCCGCTTCCTCCCACTCTTGCAACTCTGCGCCGATGGTGCCGGGCACCAGCTCACCGGCCAGTTGCTGCCAGCCCTGATCGCGCCAGATGATCTCCAGTCCACCCTCGGCCATCACCACGCGCTCGATCAGCAACTGCGCCAGCCGGCATTGCTCGGTCGGAAACAGCTCCCGCCACAGGCTGGCGAGGTTGCGCATCGGCAGCACGATTTGCGGCTCGCTCAGGTCTGGACGGATTTGCTGCGCCCTGCCCCACACCGACTGGACGATGTGCGGGGCCGACAGCGCCGCCACGATCTGCTGGCTCACCAATTCCTCGATGGGCAGCGCCGGCAGCGCGCCGTGCTGGCTGGCCCATGCCCCAAAGCACCGGTGCTTGATCGGGGTGTAGTAGCGGTAGGTCTTGCCCTTCTTGACCGTGTAGCTGGGCACCAGCCGTTCGCCATCGAGCGTGTACAGCAGGCCGCGCAACAACACCGGTTCACGTTGGCGGTCATTGGTCTCGCGCCGCCGCTCGATGCCATCGGTCGCGATCAGCGCGTGCACCGCGTCCCACTGCGCCTGAGTGATGATGGCCTGATGCTGGCCCGGAAAGCCCTGCCCCTTGTGCACGATCTCGCCCAAGTACATCCGGTTGTGCAGCACCTTGTAGATCGCCTGCTTGGTGAAGGGTTTGCCGCCCTTGGTGAGCACCCCTGCTGCACCGTAGGCTTTGGCCATCAGCGTAGACGAGCGCAGGGTCACGAAGTCGTCGAAGATGCGGCGCACCAGCTTGGCTTGCGTTTCATTGACGACCAGCAACCGGTTATCAACGTCGTAGCCCAGCGGCAGCGGCCCGCCCATCCACATCCCCTTGGCTTTGCTGGCGGCGATCTTGTCGCGGATGCGCTCGCCGGTCACTTCACGCTCGAACTGGGCAAACGACAGCAGCACGTTCAACATCAAGCGGCCCATCGACGTGGCCGAATTGATCTGCTGTGTGACGGCGCTGAAGCTGACGCGGTGGCGGTCGAACACATCGACCATGCGCGCGAAGTCGGCCAGCGAGCGCGACAGCCGGTCGATCTTGTAGACCACCACAAGGTCCACCTTGCCCATCTGGATATCGGCCATCAGGCGGCGCAGCGCGGGCCGATCCATGCTGCCGCCAGAGTAGCCGCCGTCGTCGTAGTCATCGGCCACCGCAATCCAGCCCTCGTGGCTCTGGCTCTTGATGAAAGCGTGCCCGGCTTCCTTTTGCGCGTCGATGGAGTTGAAAGACTGGTCTAGGCGCTCGTCGCTGGAAACACGGCAGTACACCGCACAGCGTTTGGGTGCTGCGAGCAGGGGCGCTTTCATTGAGCGCTCACCTTGTCGTCGCGCAGACCAAAGAACTTGGGCCCGTTCCAGCGCGTGCCGGTGATGTGGCGCGCCGCCGCCGACAGGCTTTTGAACACCTGACCATCCAGGGCATACAGACCATCGGGCGTGACGGTCACGCGGTGCTCGCGTTCATCCCACTCCCGGATCAGGGTGGTACCGGGCATGAGCAAGGTTTGCGCGCTGCGACCGGCGGGCGACTTCATCTTGGAGTGCTTGGCGCCGGCTTCGACCAGCATCCTGCGGATGTTGCTGGGCAGCGCGCCGTAGGCCAGCTCTTGGATGCGGTAGGCCAAGCGCGACTCCACGTAGTTGCGGTTGCGATGGCTAGGCCGCCGTGGGAAGTGTTGATCCCACAGCACCCAGAGCTCGACCATTGGCATCGAGGGCAACTTGGCCAGTTGTGCAACGATGGTGTTGGGTTGATCTGCGCCCATCCTCAGGCCTCCCAGATCGCGACGCCGCCCAGCGTGATCCAGAGCCGGGCAGCGTCAGCGCTGGCCATTTCGCGGGTGGTCACGCCACTGGCGCGGTGGGTGCTGGATTTGCCGGTGAACCAGTAGGTGCGGCCATCGTGCTGGACGCGGTAGGGCCCGAGGTGATCAAAATCGGCCTCGACGGCCATCACGCCGCGCGTGCGCTGGTTGCTGTCGGTGACCTGCACGCGCAGGGTTTGGTGGGTGCTCATTGCTTTCTCCAAGAGGGGGTTTGCGGACCTCCATGAACGCGCTGTGGCGGGCACAAGTCAAGTCAAACCGCGCTCAATTGGGCTGCTTCAGACCGCAGCAATGATCCGCGCAGAGACAGTTCAGGTCGATCGGGGCGCAGCGGGTGGCTGAGGGTTTGCGGGTACCGCGCACGCGTGGCAAAGATCAATGTCCGCCTAGGTGTTGTAAAAAAGCCCCGAAGCAGATAGCAATTGCGGGTAATAGATGGGGCCATTGGCCACCGTTTCGTAATAGAGCGCATTTTGGCCATTTGCCTTCAGCCATCCGAAGGCGAATAATCCCCTCATTGCAGGCGCATCGCCCTCACGACGGGACGGCGCCCCCACCGACTGGAGTTGCCAATGCAAAACACGCTACACGAACTGATTACCCCGCGCACGCTGGCGGCCCGCTGGGGCCTTTCTCAAAAAACCCTCGAACGCTGGCGCATGAACGGCAACGGCCCCGCGTTTCTCAAGCTGGGCAGCCGTGTGCTGTACCGCATGGCCGATGTGTCGGCGCACGAGGCGCAGCGCACACGCCGTTGCACCGCAGGGCAATCCATCAGCGAAGGGATCTGGCGATGAACCGGGCCCAACGCCGCCAGCGTGCACGCATCACCCGGCAATTGCACACCCACATTGCCAAACACGGCATCGAGACCCTACTCGACCAGTTGTATGGCCCGGGTAACTGGATCTACGGCGCCCACGAACAGCTGTGGATCGTGCCCGACACGAAGGACACCGGCCCCGGCCGCGCCTACTGCTGCGTGCGTGCCAAGGGCGACTGGTTCAAGGCCCGGCTGGATGCGGAGCACACGCACTGATGGCGACCCCCCTCCAAACCCCCACGGCTCTCGGCCACCCCTTCTTCGACTTCAACCAGCTGGATGGGTTCGTCCTGCCGCGCCACGACAGGGATGAAATCCGCACCCGCTTGCTGGAGCAGATTGAATCGGTGCTGGCTTATCTGTTTCCGCAAGGTAAGCGGCGCGGCAGCCAGTTCTGCATTGGCAACCTGCAAGGCGATCCGGGGGACAGTCTGGTGGTCGAACTCCAGGGCCCCAAGCGTGGCGTATGGATCGACTTCGCCACCGGCGAATCGGGCGATGTGCTGGCTCTGTGGGCCGCTGCCCGGGGTTACACGCTGCCGAGCGATTTCAGCGACCTGCTGGAAGACGCAGGCACGTGGCTGATGGTGCCGCGCATTGCATCTGCGCCCGCAACGCGCGCCCCCGTGGCCTACGATGACCTTGGTCCGCACAGCGGCAAGTGGGATTACTTGGCAGCGGATGGCAGCCTGCTGGCCTGCGTGTATCGCTACGACACCCCAAGGGGCAAGCAGTACCGCCCCTGGGATGCACGGGCGCGGGCAATGCGCATGCCAGAACCGCGACCGCTCTACAACCTGCCCGCCATCGCGCAGTCCGAGGCCGTGGTTCTGGTTGAAGGTGAGAAATGTGCCGATGCGTTGATGCAGCTTGGCATCACCGCCACCACCGCAATGGGCGGTGCCGCCTCGGCTCTAGACAAGACCGACTGGACGCCACTGACCGGCAAGACGGTCGCCGTGTGGCCCGATCACGACGACGCTGGCGCGCGCTATGCCGATGCGGTCATCAAGCAGCTGATGCACATCGGAGCCGTGGTGCGCCGTGTCAGCGTGCCACCGGACAAGCCCGCGAAATGGGATGCCGCCGATGCCATGGTCGAAGGTTTCGACATCACGGCGCTGCTGCGCGCCTCCCAGCGGGTCACCGGCCTCTCAACCGCAGCCGCCCCGGCGCTGGACCTCTCCCGCTGGCACGCGGCCGACCGCTTTACCGGGCAGCCCCAGCAACGCCGTTGGCTGGTCGAAGGCGTCTTCCCGCAGGCGCAAGCCGCATTGATTGCCGCTGCCGGCGGTGTAGGCAAGTCGTTCCTGTTGCTGGCGCTCACGCGTGAAGTCGCGGCCTTCAATGGCCTGTGCACCAATGCCCCCACGCTGTTTGGCGGCGCGCTGGCTGGCCATGGCGTGGCGATCTACATCACCGCCGAGGACGATGCCATCGAGGTTCACAACCGGCTCCACGCGCTAGGCCCCATTCCCATCCGGCTGTACGTGTTGCCACTGCCCGATGCCGGAGGTGCGGTGCCGCTGTTTGCGCCCGATCCCGCCAGCCGAGGCCCCGCGATCACGAACGCATGGATGGAACTGGAACGCCAGCTCAAGGCCATGCCCGGCCTGTGTCTGGTGGTGCTCGACCCGCTGCAGCCGCTGTGTGCGCTGGACCTGAACGTGCCCGAGAACGCCCAGTTCGTCTGCTCCCGTTTGGCGGCTCTGGCAGCCAGCACGGGCGCAGCCGTCATCGTCTCGCACCACTTTGCCAAACGCGAGGCATCCACCCCCGAGCAGGCCCGCGAGGCGATCCGGGGTACTGGCGGCTTGGTCGATGGCGTGCGCGCGGTCTATGCCCTTTGGCACCCCAGAGAGGATCAGGCCAAGAAGCTCTCTGAAGCGTTGGGCGAGTCCTTTGAGCGTGGGCGCGTGGTGATGGGCGGCGTGGTCAAGGCCAATGGCCGCGCCAACTTGAGCGTGACCACCTTCTTGCGCAGCGCCAGCGGCTTGCTGGTCGATTGCAGCGACCGTCTGCGCCAGGCCCGGCCGGAGCCCGATGACCTGCTGCCCGCGCTGACATCCGCCATCGCCCGCGCGGCTCGGGATGGCCAGCCCTACACCAAGACCGGTGGCAATGGGCTGTACGAGCGCCGCCACGAACTGCCCAAGGCCTTTCACGCCGTCGGCAAGCATCGGCTCACCGGCTGGGTGGATGCCTTGCTGGCGCAAGGCGCACTGGTCACGGCCATGGCCGATGGTTCAAAGCTGGTCAAGTGGCTCGATGTGCCCGATGGCCCGGTCGCTCTCGGTCAAGCGGTGTTCATCACCGGCCACCTGACCCGCTCCAGTGCAGGCCGGCCGATCGCTGAGTGATGGCTCCCGCCCCAAACAATCGTTCCCAGCCTCCCGCCTTCCCACCGGGAACGGTCAGGGGATGGGAACGGTTTGGCACCAGCAAAAACAAGGGGTTAAATCGTTCCCGGGGCTATTCGTTCCCAGCTATGCCGGAAAGGAATAAATACCAGTCAAATCAACATGTTTCCAAGTTCCCGGGGTTCCTCTCTAAAGAGAGGGTGAGCATTGGGAATGCTCACCTCACTCGGGTATTGGTGCTGGCCGGGCAGGGGCGCACGTGCCCGCCGAAATAAGATGGGTCCTTCCTGGCGATATTCCAATGCAGGTGGCGCGAGCGCGGCATTGCGCCACCGTCAGACCAGAAAACAAGGTTTGCAGGGTTTGCGGTTCGCACCTGTGGTGTGGGCCAGTGGGCTCCTCGTCGCGTTAGCGCGGGTGCGTGCGGGAAGGCGGCAACGCAGAAGGTGCGTACCGAGGTGCGCACCAGGTTTGCAGTTTGGCACCTCGGCCATGCGAAATCGGCCAAGGTAGAAAACACAATGCTGGCGAAGAGTTGCGGCCGCTTCGCCGCCCAGTTCGCGGCCATCTGCCGACGACCGCGGCCAATTCAGCGATCGTCGAAAAGCCAGTTTGGACAAGGTCTGACGCAGCTGACACGGATTGCCGTAACTTTCCATAAGGCGCGCACGCGCACACGCGTTTAGAGCGTTACGTGCAAAAGCGTCGGCTGCGTCAGACGCGCCTAGGTGTCGGTAAGGACATCCAGCAACTGGACTCCCTTGGAGCTACCAATCACACCACGCGATACACGCGCTCGCCGCTGTCGTTGTGCGCCAGCACCACGTTCAGGCCGAGCTTCTTGCGCAGCATCCCGGAGATGGCGCCGCGCACCGTGTGCGGCTGCCAGCCGGTGGTCAGCAGCAGTTGCAAGTGGTTTGCACCCTGCGGACGGCGCAGCGCCAACACCAGCGCGGCGAGTTTGGTGCCGGGGCGCACCGGGATGCCCTCCAGACGTTGGAGGTCGCCGGTGGTGTCCATCATCTGGAAGTCATCCGGCGGCACGGGTCGCTGCTGGCCGATGGCTGCATAGCCTGCGTCGGTCAGCACGTGGCCGTCGCCTGCTAGCTCGATCAAGCCACGCTGCAGCAGTGCGGTCAACACCTTGGCCAGTGCGCCGCCGCGCAGGGTTTCAGGCGGGATCACTCGCCCATCGGGATGGCGGGCGGCTGTGCGCAGCAGCAGGCTTTGAGCCGGGGAGAGTTTGGGCAGGGTGTCCATCGTCGTCTGCCTCACTTGGGCTGCCCGTTGAGGATCGACAGCAGCTCATCCAGAGCCTGCTCCACTCGCCCAAGGTCACCGACGTGGCCCCAGTGGATGGCCTCTGGGTCGTGGCCGAAGTGGTCGTTGGCCAGTTGCCGCAGGGCCTCGATCTTGTCGAGGATCAGCGGCAGGCGCTGCAGGTAGGTGTCGAGGGCGGTGGGCTGGGTGGTCATGGCTGGGCTGCGGGTTGGTGGATGACGCCACCATTCACGCGCTGAAGGAGCAGGAAGTCAAGAAAAAGATACTGCACACGGCACAGAGCGCTCGTCTGCTGCCCTCTTACCTGATAAATTGCGATCTTTACGATTCAGACCGACTTTATGCCATCCGAACCCCTGCTGCCGGAGCGCTGCGATGACTGCTGAACCTTGGGTGTCCGTGGACCAGATCGCTGAGCATCTGGGTGTCACGCGCGACTCGATCTACCGCTGGATCGACCGCAAGGGGCTGCCAGCGCACCGCGTGGGTCGGTTGTGGAAGTTCCAGGTTTCCGAGGTGGATGACTGGGTGCGCGCCGGTGGTGCGGATGAGCATGCGGCTCCGGAAGGAAAGGGCTTGTGATGACTGGCCCCATCGAATTGCTGGATGAACACGAGTCTGTTGCCCGAGCGGGTTGGCAGACCTCAAGGAGGATCGTTTGTCTGCCATCCATGATCTGATCGCACAAATCAGCGATCACCGCCTGCGCGAGCGCCTGTCCGCCGAGTGGGCCAATGCCGCCAAGGAAAAGAAATTTGGTTTGGTGTTCGAAGATCACCTGCCTGAGTTGTTGCCACTGCACGGTGCCAAGCCACGCAAGGGCGATCTGGTGTGTCGCCGTCAGGGGGCGCTGAAAGATGTGTGGCAAATCAAGTCCATCCACTCGGGCATGGCCACCTGCGTCAAGCCCAGCAACGAGTCACACCCGAGCGAGTCTACCCGTGCAGCGGCAGAGCCAGTGCAGTTCCCGGTGGATGAACTGCTGGTGGTTCGGGAATTTGGCGAGCCGATCTTCCCCGCGCTGGTGCCGGTGGATGCCGTGGCCAACGGCCCGGCAGATGCCCCCTGGCACACGCTGATCGAGGCTGACAACTACCACGCGCTGCAGTTGCTGGATTACCTCTATGCCGGCAAGGTGGATTGCATCTACATCGACCCGCCCTACAACACCGGCGCGCGCGACTGGAAATACAACAACGACTACGTGGACGGCAATGATGGCTGGCGGCACAGCAAGTGGCTGGCTTTCATGGAAAAGCGGCTCAAGCTGGCGAAGCGGCTGCTCAAGCCGGATACCGGTGTACTGATCGTCACGATTGACGAGCACGAGGTGCATCATCTCGGGATGCTGCTGGAACGGGAATTTCCGGAGGCGTACCGGCAGTTGGTAACCATCGTTATTAACCCAAAAGGTGTAACTCAGGGGCGTTTCTCTAGGGTTGAGGAGTACGCACTTTTTTGTTTTAGAAACCAAGCATTCGTAAACAGCTTGGGTGATGACCTGCTCTCGCCAGCTAAACCTGGCACAAATACGACTCCGCGATGGAAGGGGCTTCTTCGGTCAGGTACAAATGCGCGCCGCCAGGATCGACACAAGATGTTCTTCCCCGTGCTTATTGATACTGAGCGGAATGCCATTGTTGGGGCCGGTGATTACCTTCCTTTGGATCAAACTCCAGACTTGGACGCAAAAGTTGACGGTTTTGCCGCTGCTTGGCCGATTCGCATGGATGGAAGTTTCGGGAACTGGGGCGTTGGTCCTGAATCGTTGCGTGGATTGATTAAGAAAGGCTACGTAAGCCTAGGCGGTTTTGACGAGAGCAGACGAACTTGGGGTATCTCGTACCTTAGTCGCAAACTTCAACTGCAAATTGAAAGTGGTGCGATTCGGGTCGTCGAGTTTGACAAACTACGCAATGTTGTAAGCGTTGAGTACGCTGAGGAGCGCGAGCGACAGATCAAAACCGTCTGGCATCGCAGTGCACACGATGCCGGGGCCTACGGCGCTGACATACTCAAATCGATCTTTGGCGAAGGACGAAAATTCTCGTTTCCCAAATCGCTCTACGCCACTCGCGATGCAGTAGCAGCCGTTGTGCGGGATCGTCCCAACGCCCTGATCGTCGATTTTTTTGCTGGTAGCGGCACCACGCTGAATGCCGTCAACCTGCTCAACGCCACCGATGGCGGGTCACGCCGCTGCATCCTGGTCACCAACAACGAAGTCTCGGCTGAGGAGGCTGCCGCGCTGACCGCCCGTGGCTTGCATCCCGGCGACGCAGGATGGGAAGCCCAAGGCATCTGCCGTTCGGTGACCTGGCCGCGCAGCAAGTACACCATCCTAGGCAAGCGGGACGATGGCTCTGTGTTGACCGGCGAATACCTGACCGGCAAAACGGTGGAGCGTGAGAAAGCGCGCGGCTTCACGCAGATCGGCTTTGTCGATCCGGCGCAGCTCGACACACTGCCCAAGAAGAAGCAGGTGGTGGCACTGATCGATGGCCTGCCGCAGACGCTGGTGAAAGATCCGTGCCCCTTCATCGTGTCTGAGGACCACAAGGCCACAGTGCTGTTTGACCCGGCAGCCGCAGAAGATTGGCTGGAGGCGCTGGACGGACAAGAGCACATCACCGACTTCTATATCGTCACGCCCGTCAAGCGTGTGTTCGACCAGTTGAAGGCGCAGGTGGTGGAGTTGCTCGGGTCGATACTGGTGCCGGAGGAAGAAAAGCGCCCGATGAGCGCGGGCTTTGCCTCTAACCTCGCGTACTTCAAGCTGGATTTTCTGGAGCGCGAACGCGTGTCGCTGCGCCGCGCCTTCCACGAAATCCTGCCGCTGCTGTGGCTGAAGGCGGGCGCCGTGGGGCCGCGGCCTGAATTGAAGCGCGGCGAGCCGGAACCTGTGCTGTTTGCGCCGGAATGCGGCAACTTCGTGGTGTTGCTGGATGAAACCCGCATGGGCCGTTTGCTGAAGTCGCTGGAAGGTCGCACCGGCTTGTCGCAGGTGTTCATCGTCACCGACGCGGATGAATCTTTCAAAACCATGGCGCAGGACGTGCGCGAGGTGGCGGGCAAGGCCAACCCTAGCTTGGCTGTAGTGCAGTTGTACCGCGATTACCTGCTCAATTTCATGATCAACAAGAACCAGGACCGCGCTGCCGGTCACACCGACACACAGGGAGTGCGGGCATGAAGGTCACGCTGTTCGATTTTCAGAAAGACGCGTTGGGTAAGCTGCGCGATGCCTTGGTGAGCGCCCGTAAGAGTGTCTCGCCAGACAACCAGCAAGTCGTCGCCTTGTCGGCGGCCACCGGCAGCGGCAAGACAATCATGATGACGGCGCTGTTCGAGGCCATCCTGGATGAGCCGGATGATCAACTGGCTTGGCCGCTGGATTGGGCACCCCAACCGGATGCCGTGATCCTGTGGGTGTCGGACATGCCTGAGCTCAACGAGCAGACCAAGCTCAAGATTGAGGGCAAATCGGACAAGGTGTATCGGGTCAACCAGCTCATCACCATCGATGCACATTTCGACGCGCCCCGGCTGGACGGCGGGCGTATCTATTTCATCAACACCCAAAAGCTGGCGGTCAATCAACCGCTGACCAACCGCGGCGATGGACGGCAGCATCTGATTTGGGAAACGCTGACCAACACTGCGCGGGCTATTCCTGACCGCTTCTATGTGGTGATTGATGAAGCGCACCGCGGCATGACTTCTGGCAAAGGCGCGCAGGCTGCGCAGACCTTGATGCAGCGCTTCTTGCTGGGCTACCCCGAGGTTGGCCTGGTCAAGATGCCGATGGTGATTGGGGTGTCGGCCACGCCGAAACGATTCCTCGATTTGATTGCGAATGCCGAACACACCGTGACCACGCACAAGGTGGCCGTGCCGGCTGAGGAGGTGCGCAAGTCTGGCCTGCTGAAAGACCGCATCCTGATTCATCACCCTGAAGCCACCACCACGGCTGAGATGGCGCTTTTGGAAGAAGCGGCTCGGCGTTGGGGGCAGATGACTTCGGCATGGAGCGGGTATTGCCATGACGAAAAAGAGCAAACTATCTGGCCCGTGCTGGTGGTTCAGGTCGAAAACGGTACCGACCGGCAACTAACCAAGACCGACCTCGGTGCAGCGTTGACCGTGATCGAGAGCGCCATTGGCCGCCGCCTGAACGAAGGTGAGGTCGCCCACGCGATGCACGACACGGGCGACCTGGATGTGGGCGGCCGCCGGGTGCGCAAGGTCGAAGCCTCGCGGATTGACGCGGACAAAAACATCGGTGTGGTGTTCTTCAAGACCAGCCTGTCCACCGGCTGGGATTGCCCGCGCGCCGAGGTGATGATGTCGTTCCGCCGTGCGGAGGATCACACCTACATTGCCCAATTGCTGGGCCGGATGGTGCGCACGCCACTGGCGCGCCGCATCGAAAAGGATGCCGCGCTCAACGACGTGCATCTGTTTTTGCCGTACTTCGATACGGGTGCTGTGGAAAGCGTGATGGCCTCGCTGCACAACGCGGAAGATGTGCCGCCCGCCGAGACAGGCTCTAGCCGCAATCTGGTGGTGCTCAAGCGGCGCGAAGGCTGCGAGTTCATCTTTGCGGCACTCGACGAATTGATCACCTACCGCGTGAATGCCGCTCGGGCACAAAGTCCGCTGCGCCGGTATATGGCCATCTCACGCAGCCTGACCATCGATGAGATTGATGACGATGCCTGGGGCCAAGCCAAGCAGCAGATTGTTGAGTGGATGGGACAGCGGGTCGCCGCGATCAAGGCGGCAGACCAGTTCGATGCTGCAGCCAAAGCGATCACGCAGGTTGGCCTGCGGACTCTGGCTGTCAATAACGGCACTGGTGTGGCAGAGCCGACTGCGGACTATCACATCGATGCATCGGACGTGGACATTGATCGGCTGTTTGAAGAGGCTGGGCGCGCCTTCAGTCACGGTTTGCAGATGGAGTATTGGCGCGCCCACGCGGATCGTGATGCGCTGGAAGTCAAGGTTGAGGCCATCGTCCTGGCACGCAACGCGGCAGAAATGGCAGTGCTGGAATCAAAGGCAGAGGCAGCCTTCGATGGTCTTTATGACCAGCACAAGAAGGCCATCTACAAACTCAAGGAGCAGCGGCGCCTCAATTACGAGAAGCTGCGGCTGGCGACGGCCAAGCCCAACGAAGTGCCATGGCATTTGCCAGCATCCATCGACTTCAAGCGATTGCCTACCGATCCCCTCTGGGAGCGCCACCTGTATGTGGAAGGCAACGGCCAGTTCCGTGCCGAATTGGGCACCTGGGAAGCCGGGGTGCTGAAGGAAGAACTGGCCAAACCTGGGGTGGTCGGCTGGTTGCGCAATCTGGATCGCAAGCCATGGTCGCTGGAGATTCCGTACGAGAAGGGCGGTGATGTCCGACCAATGTTCCCGGATTTAGTCGTGGTGCGCAAAGTCGGCAACGAATTCACCATCGACATTCTTGAGCCCCACGACCCGAGTCTTAGCGACAACTTTGAGAAGGCCGTCGGGCTGGCAAAGTTTGCGGAAAAGCACGGCGGGTTATTCGGGCGCATCCAACTGATCCGCAAGCAGTCTTCGGCTGGTGGCGAGCATTTTGCGCGCCTGGAAATCAACCAGGCCGCCACGATCAAGAAGCTGCTGCTGATCACCAGCAACCCGCAGCTTGATGATCTGTTCGCGGCGGTATCCAAGTAATCCTGGGATGTCACTCCATGAACTACAAACTTGAACATAAAACCATCGGCTTTGGTATTGACCCTAGGACGCGCCAGCCCACCCAGGGCATTGAAGGCGTGTTCTTTATTCCGTCTTATCAACGCGGTTACCGCTGGACTTCAGATGAAGTGACCAAACTACTGGACGATATTTGGGAGAGTGCGGGTCAACCCTATAGCTTGCAGCCCATCGTTGTTCAGCAAAAAAAGGATGGCGGTAGCGATTGGGCCTTGATCGACGGCCAGCAACGCCTTACTACGCTGTGGCTGCTGCTACGCTTCATGCAAAAGGGTGACGTACGCTACACGCTGGAATATGCAACGCGGCCCGGAAGTCAGGCGTATTTGCAACTGCTCGACCCTGCACAGGCAGAGCAGAACATCGACTACTTTCACATTCACCAGGCTCATGTCACCATCACCCAGTGGTTCACCCAAAAAATGGGGGAGGCCTACCAGCAATTTCTTGTCGACGAGATGTTCCGGTTTCTCTCTACCTCAGTGCGAGTCATTTGGTACGAGATCCCTGAGGACGAGCAGCCCATTCCGCTGTTCACCCGGCTGAACCAGGGCCGCATTCCATTGACCGATGCAGAACTGATCAAAGCCGTCTTGCTATCCCATGTAGAGCAAGCAATACCGGGGCGCGAAACAGAGGTCGCAGCGCAGTGGGACGGCATCGAACGCGATTTGCAGCGTGATGAAATTTGGGCCTTTGCAGCCGGTCCCAGCCGCCACCTTGCTGGACAGCAGGGCACGCGCGTCGACCTGTTGCTTGACACCCTTGCAAACAAACCATCCAGTGGTGCCCGGCGCTATCACACCTTTGACGCCTTGCATGAAAAGGCCAAAACCCAGGGGCTGGCCTTTTGGGATGAGGTGGTGGCTTTGCACGCACAAATCCTAGGCTGGTTTGAAGAACCGCGTCTGTACAACAAAATTGGCTTTCTGGTGACTTGCGGTACGCCAATTGGCAGCATCCTGGGCTGGGCACAAGGCGCAGATGGCCAAGCGGCCCCAGCCAAAAGCGCTTTTGAAACCCTCTTGAACCATCGTATCCGTGCCGCTGTTCAGGTCGACATCAACGACAACTTAGATGTCTTGCACTACGAAAGCAGAGCCGATTATGAAAAGCTACAGCGCATCCTTTTGCTATTCAATATCGCCACATGCCGGGGTAGGTTCCCATTTGAGCACCATGTGGGGCATTCATGGACGCTGGAACATATTCACGCGCAAAGCGCCCAGAAATTAAACCGCGTCGAACAGTGGGACTCCTGGCTGCAAGCCCATCGACAGGCGCTGCTAACCATTCAGACCGAGCACAACACAGCGGTCATTAAGCCACTGCTATCAAGTATTGACGCAGCATTGCCAACGGTGCACACCCGACAGTTTGACCAAGAGCAATTCAACGCACTTGCCTCTGACATCTTGATGGCGCTCAACGACGGCGTAGTCGAAGAGGCCGACCACAGCCTCTCCAACCTCGCCCTGCTGCAGCACGGTGCCAATGCTGCGCTGAGTAACGCAGTGTTCGAGGTCAAACGACAGCGGGTACTTGACATGGACAAGAGTGGGGACTACGTCCCCGCCGCCACACGTAATGTTTTCCTCAAGTACTACACCCCAGCGGAGGGGCTGCAGCCCCATTTTTGGGGCGATGAGGACAAGATCGCCTATCTCGCCCACATCAAAACTACTTTGACCTCTTACCTGCAATGACCGCAGCCAACATCGCCCAGCCCCCTGACAGCAGAGACCCGGGCCACAGCACCCTGACCAGTTTGGCGCAACTGTTCGGCCAAACGATTAACGGCATGCAGGTGCAAGCCATCAAAATTCCGTTGTTCCAGCGCGACTACGCTCAGGGGCGTCACAGTCAGCAGGCCCGATTGGTGCGCACCCGCTTTATTGCCGACCTTTGCGCAGCACTCGACGGTGATCAAGTCTTGCATCTTGATTTTGTTTTTGGCGATGTGGTCGAGGGCACGCTTTATCCGCTCGACGGCCAGCAGCGCTTGACCACGCTGTTTTTGCTGCATTGCTACTTAGCCTGGCACCAACAAGATCAATCGCCACAGCCGTGGCACGCCTTTCACTACGCTACGCGCCCCGGCGCACGCAAGTTTTGTGAATTTTTGACCCAATGTCGCCCTGACATGGCGACAGAAAACTTGTCTGCCTGGCTGCGTGATCAAGCCCGCTACCTGCCTACTTGGAAGCACGACCCCACTATTCAGGGTATGTTGGTGGTGCTCGATGCCTTTCACGAGCATTACCGAGGGCGGGGCCAAGCCTGCCTTGACGCTGCATGGATACGATTGACTAAGGAACAGGCCATCCGCTTTCTGTTATTACCGGTGGCCGCACAAAAGCTCGACAACACCTTGTACGTGAAGATGAATTCACGCGGTCGGCCCCTGACTGAGTTTGAAAACTTCAAAGCCGAGCTCGAAGCCCTGCTGCACAGAAACCCTGCCATCGATCCCGCAGACGCAAAAGTCTTCTCCGAAAAAATCGACACTGACTGGTCTGATCTTTTTTGGGGTTATCGGGGCGACGATCGTCTGATCGATGAAGAGTTCATGCGCTATCTGCGTTTTCTGATGGAGGTGCGTGCTTGGCGACGTGGCCACAGGGTGCAGTCCAAGCAAGGCAACCTGCAGGCCCTGATGAGCCTGTCAACCCTGTTGTTGGATAGCACGGCAGCTCATGCTCAGGAGGACTTTGCGTGGATCGTGCAGGCACTAGATATCTGGCTGGAAGCTGATGCGTCAGGCAACCGCAAACCCAAGGTCGTTGCTGCATTGTTTTCAGAACTTTTTACCCGCGAGGCCAGGAGCGCCACTACGCCACTGAGGATTTTCAACTTTCGCGATTTTGGCGAGACACCTGTTGGCGTGGACTTGTTCCACGCCTGCTGTGCGCTGTACGGCACCCGCTCTTGGAAGCTACCGCACACGGTGTTGTTCTACGGGGTGCTGCAAGGCTTGATGACTGACCTGTCTTTGCCCAACCTGCACTCGCGCCTGCGCCTGCTACGCAATTTGATTGAAGCTTCTGAAGACGAAATCCGAGCCGACGACACTCGCAACAATATGCCCGCCCTGCTGAGCGAGGTGGATACCCTTATGGCCGACGGGCCTCTGGCAGATGTCAAGACCTTCAACAAGGTGCAGGTACGAAATGAGCAGGCCAAGCGCGCTTTGGTGGCCCAGCACCCGTCCCTGCTGGATGTGCTGAATCACTTGGAGGACCATGAGCTGCTGCGCGGCGGCCTGACAGTCTTCGACCTCACGCCCACGCAAGACTCCGCCATCTTTATTCAGCGTGCGGCGCAATTTTTCACCCTGTTTGACGGTCCCACCCAGGAAGTTGGCGCTGCGTTGTTGGCCAAGGGTCATGAAGGACGCATCTACAGGAAGCGCAACGGTTATCGATTCACCTATCTTGGGGCTACCAAGCCACGTCAAACCGGCCTGTGGGAAGACCATTTGCGCGCTCGAAACAACGAGCACCCCCACCCAAG
The DNA here is from genome assembly GCF_000828915.1 of Serpentinimonas maccroryi. Taxonomy (NCBI): domain Bacteria; kingdom Pseudomonadati; phylum Pseudomonadota; class Betaproteobacteria; order Burkholderiales; family Comamonadaceae; genus Serpentinimonas; species Serpentinimonas maccroryi. Next base: position 677,356 of record NZ_AP014569.1, on the reverse strand, counting down.
CTCCGTTGCACTGATGGCCTTGCTAGACGACATGGCCAGCGGGAATTCAGTGAAAACCGTGGTCGAACAATTCACCAACAGCCCCAGCACCCCTAAAGACTGGCGATACTACCTAGCCAAGTACGCAGCCATGCGCAGTACGCAGCTAGAATTTGCTGGCAACTATGTGATTGCTGATGGCGCAGGCTATGCTATTTGCATTCCAAAGAGTGATTCTTGTGACGGCCGCAGCTTCCACCACGATGCATACCTATTGGCGCTGATGCAAGAAGCAGGCATTGCACCAGGGCATATCAACAACGAAGGCTGGCCGCGCTGTTTCCCTGGCGATCAAACTGAAGAACGTCACTTGAAGCTGCGCCGTAGCGGGTTACAGATTCGTTGCATGGAAGGCGGATGGGGCCTGAGCAACTTACCCACCCAGTCGGATCAACGTCAGGCTTTTGACCATGTGGCTAGCAAGCATTTGGTTTCCAACGGTGTCTGCGCAATTCCCCAAGCGAACGGCGTGGATACAGAGGATCGCATCGTGATTGGGTCGGCGCTGCTGCGTGACCTAGTTAATTCTGGTTTGTAGTTGTAAACCTGCGGCGGCAAACAGCACCACCGGCGGATACCCCTCGGGTGATACTGGCTGTGGACGCATCAAGGTAATAGTGCGGGGTGATTTATGGAGAAACACCCGCAAGCCCGCAGCACCCCGCAGGAGTGCTATCTAATCCAGGTAGCCGGTTTTCCGGGCGTCAACCTTCCGCCACCACACACCAGGGCCCGGACAATCTCCGGGCTCTTGTCTTTTGCCTGTTCCCCCAAGGAAGTGGGCCAAAGTGCTGCGGGTGGCGACCGGCCGCAACGCCCTGTTTTAAGCGTTTTAGGCTCCCAGTCTGTCTCTATTCTCCGTTTGGCCTGCGGGTAGGAGCAGATGGAGGCATTTATAAATCAACAACTTACGCGTGCCGGTTCGTTGTCAACCAAGGCCACCAGTCAACACCTCAACTTGACGATGTGCGTCACTTGTACTAACATCACAGCAATCGAAACCACGAAATCGGTGCCACCATGATTGCCCTTGCATCGCCTCCTTCCGCCCGCTCTGCCCGACTTGGGCTGCGCGCCACCCCAGAACAAGAGGTGGTGCTGCGCCGTGCCGCCGAGGTGGCCCACAAGTCGTTGACCGACTTCATCCTCGACAGCGCCTGTTTGGCCGCAGAACAGACGCTGCTTGATCAGCGCTTGTTCATGGTTTCGGGCAGCCAGTATCAGGCCTTGCTGGATCTGCTGGAGCGCCCCGAACAGGACAACGAGGGGCTGCGCGAGTTGTTTGCCCGCAAGGCGCCTTGGGATGCGAAGTGAGGTTGCGTGCACCGGAGCCACTGGCCGCGCCGCATTGGCTGGAAGGTTTTGATTGCGGCAAACCCGCGTTGAACGACTGGCTGTTGCGTCACGCCCGCCAAGCGCAAGGCAGCGGCTCGGCCAAGACCTTCGTCGTGACTGAGGACGATGGCCGCGTCGCAGGCTACTTCAGCCTGACCGTGGGGCAAGTCGACACGCTGGAGGCGCCGGAGCGCATCCGCAAGGGAATGGGACAGTATCCGTTGCCAGTGGTAATCTTGGCGCGGCTCGCTGTCTCGGTAGCGGATCAGGGGCGAGGCATCGGCTTTAGTCTGCTACAGGATGCGATTCGCCGCACGCTGCTGATTGCCGAGCACGCTGGCATTCGGGCCATGCTGACCCACCCCATCGATGAAGAAGCGGCGCGTTTCTACACCCGGTTCGGCTTCATCGCCTCCCCGCTGCGCGAGCAGCAACTCTTGCTGCTGCTCAAGGATGCGAGGAGGGTCTTGATGGCCCTGAACGAGTTGGAAGTCAAGCGCTGCCAAACAGATTTATCGGGGCAATGACGCACCCCTTTACCCTCAATTGTGGGTATGATTACTAGGGCTTACAAGGAATTCGAAGAACGTGTCGGCGCCATCGAGCGTGGGTGCGGCGCCAAGGGCGACCGGGTGCGCGCCGAAATCCTCAAGAGAAACCTGCCGTTCTCGATCTCCGAAACCGAAGAGGCCTGCCCGGGCATCAGCCGCGACATGGTGCGCGTCGTCTTGCGTGCCATGAAAGCCGAAGGGCTGATCACGCCAACCGGCAAAGGCCGAGCGGCCAAATGGGAACAAACAGGGCCGATGCCATGAAGACGCTATCGGACAACCTGCGCCGTACCGGCGATAGCCGGACGATAGAGGGTGGGCGATCCGCCGGCACCGGCCCAATGAATCAAAAGGTTCTATCGACCACCAGCGGCGCGCCGTGGGCGATAGCAGCGCAAGCAGACCGCTCGACTTACAGGACGCACACGTGAGCGCCAACTTCCAACAACTTGCCAACTTCATCTGGTCCGTCGCCGATTTGCTGCGCGGGCCGTATCGCCAGCCGCAGTACGAGCGCGTGATGCTGCCGCTCACGGTGCTGCGCCGCTTCGATGCCGTGTTGGCGCCGAGCAAAGAAGCTGTGCTCAGGCGCTACGACGAGCTCAAGGCCAAGAACATCCCGAACATCGACGCCATCCTCAACAACCTAGCCAAGGATGAGGACGGCACCCCGCTGGGCTTTCACAACCACAGCCAGCTCGACTTTGCCAAGCTCAAGGGCGACCCCGACCACATCGGCCGCCATCTGGCCGACTACATCGCCGGCTTTTCCGAGAACATCCGCAAGATCTTCGAGCGCTTCGAGTTCGACAAGGAAATCGAGAAGCTCGAAGAGTCCAACCGCCTCTACCATGTGGTGGCGCAGTTCGCCGAGATCGACCTGCACCCACACAAGGTTGACAACATCACCATGGGTCTGGTGTTCGAAGACCTGATCCGGCGCTTCAACGAAGCCGCCAACGAAACGGCGGGCGATCACTTCACGCCGCGCGAAGTCATCCAGCTCATGGTCAACCTGCTGCTGGAGCCCGACACCAGCGTGCTCACGCAGGCCGGCGTCATCGTCACCATCTGTGACCCCGCCTGCGGCACCGGCGGCATGCTGGCCGAGGCGCAAAACTGGATTCGTGCGCACAACGAACAGGCCACGGTCAAGGTCTTCGGGCAGGACTACAACCCGCGCTCCTACGCCGTGGCTGCATCTGACCTTTTGATCAAAGGCCACAAGGATGGCCAGGTGGTGCTGGGCAACACCCTCATCGACGACCCGTTTCCGGACCAGCGCTTCGACTATCTGCTGGCCAACCCGCCCTTTGGCGTGGACTGGAAGGCGGAGAAAAAGGTCATCGACCGCTGGCCCAACTTCCGCGGCTACAGCGGCAAGCTGCCGCGCATCAACGACGGCGCCCTGCTGTTCCTGCTCTACATGGTGAGCAAGTTCCAAGACTACCAGACTAGCAACCGCGACAAGCCCGGCTCGCGCACCGCCATCGTCTTCAACGGCTCGCCCCTGTTCACCGGCGGCGCCGGCAGCGGTGAGAGCGAGATCCGCCGCTGGATCATCGAACGCGACCAGCTCGAGGCCATCGTCGCCCTGCCCGAGCAGATGTTCTACAACACCGGCATTGGCACCTTCGTCTGGGTGGTCACCAACCGCAAGGCCACACACCGCAAGGGCAAGATCCAGCTCATCGACGCCCGCGAGCGCTACACGCCGATGAAACGCAGCCTAGGCGACAAGCGCCGCTACCTCGACCAGGTTGCGCTCGACGCCGTCACCCGCGAACACGGCGCGCTGGAACACAGCCAGACCAGCCGCGTCTTCGACAACACCGATTTCGGCTACCGCCGCGTCACCGTACTGCGCCCGTTGCGGCTGCGCTTCCAGATCACCGACGAAGCGCGCGAGCGCTTCCTCAACACCTGCCCCGATCTGTACGATGCCTTGCAGGCCGTGCAGGACGCACTCGGCACCGAGCCGCTGCTGGACTGGAACCGGGCATGGACCACGGTGCAAAAGGTGTTCCAACATCTGCCGGACGGCGTCCAGGGCTGGGCCAAGGGCGCCAAGGGCAGCGCACAGAAGAGGATTTTGCGCGACTGCTTCACCGTGGTGGACCCCGAGGCCGCGCCGGTGATCGCCAAACACCACAAGATCGAGCCGTTGGACCGCGCCGCCCTGTTCCCCGCCCAGACCCTGCCCGCCGACATCACTAAGGAAGGGCTTCATGCCCTGCTGGGCCTGAACGCCGACGGCAGGGGCAAACACGTCGAGTACGAGCCAGACCCAGCGCTCAAGGATGCCGAGAACATCCCGCTGAAAGCAGACATCGTCAGCTACGTGCTGCGCGAGGTGCGCCCCTACGTGCCCGATGCCTGGATCGACCGCGAGACACTGGACGAGCAGGACGGCGGCATCGGCAAGGTGGGCTACGAGATCAACTTCAACCGCGTGTTCTTCCAGTACCAGCCGCCGCGACCGCTGCACGAGATCGATGCGGAGCTGGCCGAGGTGGAGCAGCGGATTCTTGAGCTGCTGCGGGAGGTGACGGAGTGAGCTGCACCTCTGTTCGAGTGAAATTCATATGCCGGCTCGGGTACGGTGATGCTTTGCCAAAAGATGAAGAGTTCGCCGGTGGTGTGGCCGTCTTTGGTTCGAATGGCCAGTACGCGACCACGAGTGCGAGAAACACCGATATTCCCGCCATCGTCTTAGGGCGCAAGGGCTCATATGGAAAGGTGAACTGGGCACCAGACGGTTGCTTCGCTTCAGATACAACCTTTTTCGTTGACGAACGTCTCACCGCTGAAAATCTGCGGTGGCTGTTTTGGAGTCTCCAGACGCTGGGCTTGGACGAGGGGTCTCAAGAAGCGGCGGTTCCTGGGCTAAACCGGGAGTCCGTGTATGAAGAGCGCATTTGCCTTCCTTCTCTTGCCAACCAAGTAACCGTCGCCAACTATCTTGACCGCGAAACCGCCCGCATCGACGGGCTGATCGCCGAGAAGAAACGCATGCTAACGCTGCTGGAAGAAAAGCGCGCCGCCCTCATCAGCCGCGTCGTCACCCGTGGCCTCGATCCCAACGCCCCGCTCAAACCCTCAGGCCAGCATTGGCTGGGCGAGATTCCGGCGCATTGGGAGATTCAGCCCATCAAGTACTTGGCGGTCGTCGGCAATGGCTCAACTCCTTCTGTCGAGAACGCTGACTATTGGCACGACGAGGGCTACCCTTGGCTGAACAGCTCGGTTGTCAACGTGTCACCGGTCACTAACGCAACTCGCTTTGTGACAGAGACAGCGCTGCGCGAATGTCACCTGCCAAAGATTCAACCGCCCGCTGTGCTCGTCGGGATCACTGGCCAAGGTAAGACACGAGGGATGGCGGCGGTGTTGGGAATCGAAGCCACCATCAACCAGCATGTTGCGTTCATCAAGCCACGCTCGCAAAAGCTCGACACTGAATACTTGTGTTATTCGCTGGGACATGCCTACGCATTTCTTCGCAGTGACAGCGATGGGGCGGGCAGCACCAAGGGGGCCATTACCTGTGAGCAACTGGCGAACATGAAGATTCCTGTGCCGCCAAGTAGTGAGCAAATCGATATTTGCACCCGCATAAGGCAATCGCTCGCTGTTTCGAAGCCTCTTCGCGCGGAGATCCAGCGCTCCCTTGATCTGCTGACTGAACGCCGCTCCGCCCTCATCACCGCCGCCGTCACCGGCCAGATCCCGCAGGAGGAGATGCGCGCATGAAGTTCGAAACCTTCAAGGCCGGCCGCTGGCAGCCGCGCTACCAGTACAAGAGCTTCGAGCCGGTGCCGGTCAACCACGAATGGACTTGGGAAAACGCCACGATCAACGCCTTGCTGGAGCAGGCCACCCGGGCGCTGGGGGAGCTGAACGCGTTTTCGCTGATCGTTCCCGACATCGATCTGTTTATCGAAATGCACGTGGTCAAGGAGGCGCAGACCTCCAGCAAGATTGAGGGCACGCAAACCGCCATCGACGAGGCCTTGATGCCCGAGGACCAGATTCGCCCCGAAAAGCGCAACGACTGGCGCGAGGTGCGCAACTACATCGACGCCGTCAACTTGGCCATCGACGAATTGCAGCGCCTGCCCCTGTCGAACCGGCTGCTTAAGCAGACGCACGCGACGCTGATGCGCGGGGTGCGGGGCGAGCACAAGCTGCCGGGCGAGTTTCGCACCAGCCAGAACTGGATCGGCGGCTCCGGGCTGACCGACGCGGCCTTCGTGCCGCCGCATCACGAGGCGGTGCCCGAACTGATGGGAGACCTAGAGAAGTTCTGGCACAACGAGGCGGTGGTGGTGCCGCACCTGGTGCGCGTCGCGATCAGCCACTACCAGTTCGAGACCATTCACCCCTTTCTGGACGGCAATGGCCGCATCGGGCGCCTGATGATTCCGCTCTACCTCATCAGCCACGGGCTGCTAGCCAAGCCGTCGCTGTACCTATCGGATTTTTTCGAGCGCAACCGGGCCAGCTATTACGACGCGCTGATGCGGGTGCGCACCAGCAACGACCTGATTCACTGGGTGCAGTTTTTCCTCAATGGGGTGACGCAGACCGCGGTCAAGGGGCGCGACACCTTTAGGCAGATTTTGTTGCTGCGCACCGAAGTGGAGCACGCGGCGCTGGACATGGGCCGCCGCGCGGCCATGGCCCGGGATGCGCTGAACCTGCTGTACCGGCGCCCCATCGTGGCCGCAGCCGACTTGGAGCGGGCGCTGGGCGTGTCCACTCCCACGGCCAATACGCTGATCAAGGCACTGATCGAGCGGCACGTCCTGGTGGAGATTACCGGCCAGCAGCGAGGCCGGGTGTATGCCTTCGAGCGTTACCTTAAGCTGTTCACAAGTTAAAGTTCGGGCTTAAAATTTAACCAAGACCCCGCGCTGATAAAGGAAACGAGCGATGAAGACCACCAGCGAAGCCGCGTTCGAAACCGCCATCGAGGCGGTCTTGCTGGGCGGGGGCTACGCGCGGGTCGAGGGCAAGGGTTTCGACCGCGAGCGCGCGATCTTCCCCGACGAGGCACTGGCCTTCATCCGCGCCACCCAAGGCAAGGTATGGGAAAAGCTGGAGGCGCTGCATGGCGAGCAGACCGGTGCCCGCGTGCTGGAATCGCTGTGCAAATGGCTGGACACCCATGGGGCGCTGGCCACCCTACGCCATGGCTTCAAGTGTTTCGGCAAAACGCTGCGGATCGCTTTCTTTCGTCCCGCCCACGGCTTGAACCCTGAACTGGAAGCCCGCTATCAGGCCAACCGGCTGGGGCTGACGCGCCAGTTGCACTACAGCCCTAGGTCGGAAAAATCGCTGGACGTGGTGCTGTCGGTCAATGGCATCCCCGTGGTGACGCTGGAACTCAAGAACCCGCTCAGCGGCCAGACCGCCGCCAACGCCATCCACCAGTACCGCCACGACCGCGACCCGCGTGAACCGATCTTCGTGTTTACCAAGCGGGCGCTGGTGCACTTCGCGGTGGACACCGAAGAGGCGCACATGGCCACGCGCTTGGCCGGTTCATCCACCTATTTCCTGCCCTTCAACCGCGGCATGGACGGCGGCGCCGGCAACCCGCCCGACCGCGAGGGACGCAACTACAAGACCGCCTACGTGTGGAAAGAGGTGCTGGAGCGCGACAGCCTGCTCGACCTGCTCGCCCGCTTTCTGCATCTCGATGTGCAAGAGAAGACCGCAGACGACGGCAAGAAGCTGCGCAAGGAGACCCTAATCTTTCCGCGCCACCACCAGTTGCAGGCAGTGCGCCAGATGGTGGCGGCTGCGGCCAGCGAGGGCGTGGGTCATAACTATCTCGTCGAACACTCGGCCGGAAGCGGCAAGAGCAACACCATCGCTTGGTTGGCGCATCGCCTGTCCAGCCTGCACAACGAACGCGACGAGCGGTTGTTCGACAGCGTGGTGGTCATCACCGACCGCGTGGTGCTCGACCGCCAGTTGCAAAACACCATCTACCAGTTCGACCACCGCCAAGGCGTGGTGCAAAAGATCGAGGAGGATTCGCGCCAGCTCGCCGAGGCGTTGGAGGCTGGCGTCCCAATCATCATCACCACGCTGCAGAAGTTTCCGTTTGTCTCCGGGCAACTGGCAAAACTGAGCGAGGAGCGCGGCGAAGGCGGCAAGAGTCATCTGCCAGCGCGCAAGTACGCCGTGATCATCGACGAGGCGCACAGCTCGCAGTCGGGCGAGACGGCGACCGAGCTCAAGGGAGTGCTGGGCGGCGCGCAGTTGCGTCGCAAAGCACAGGAGATGGCCGAGGAGGAAGGCGAAATTGAGCTGGAGCGTCTGTTCCGGTCCATGGCCAAGCGTGGCCATCAGCCGAACATGAGCTTCTTCGCTTTCACCGCAACGCCCAAGCACAAGACGCTGGCGATCTTCGGCCGCAACGGCGCACCCTTCCACCGCTACACCATGCGCCAAGCCATCGAGGAAGGCTTTATCGAGGACGTGCTGAAGAGCTACGTCACTTACAAGACCTACTACAAGCTGATCAAGAAGGCCGAGGACGACCCCAACGTCGAACGCAAGAAGGCGGCCAAGGCGCTGGCCCGTTTCATGCGGCTGCACCCGCACAATATCGGCCAGAAGACCGAGGTAATTGTCGAGCATTTCCAGCACTTCACTCGGCACAAGATCGGCGGTCACGCCAAGGCGATGGTGGTCACCGGCTCGCGGCTGGAGGCTGTGCGCTACAAGCAGGAGTTCGACCGCTTCATCCAAGACAAGGGCTACCCGATCAAGAGCCTGGCGGCGTTCTCGGGCACGGTGGAAGACGACAAGATCCCGGAGAAGTCGTACACCGAGGTCGAGATGAATGGTGGCATCAAGGAAAAGGAATTGCCCGACACCTTGGCCAAACCAGAATTCCGCGTGCTGCTGGTGGCCGAGAAATACCAGACCGGCTTCGACCAGCCACTGCTGCACACCCTGTACGTGGACAAGCGTCTGGCGGGCATTCAGGCCGTGCAGACGCTCTCGCGCCTGAATCGCACCCACCCGCTCAAGGACGACACCTTCGTACTGGACTTCGTCAATGATCCGGCCGAGATCCTAGAGGCCTTCCGCCAGTACTACGAAGGCTCGGTCATGGGCGAGCAGGTCGATCCCGATAAGCTCTACGAGGTCAAAGCCGCGATCGACGCTTCGGGCATCTACCTGCAGACCGAGGTCGCCGACTTCGCGCGTGTGTTTTTCGCGCCCAAGCGCCGCCAGAGCCCCAGTGACCACAAGACGATGAACGCGATTCTGGACCAAGCCGTTGCGCGTTTCGTGCAATTGCAGAACACGGCTGAGGAGGATGCCGAGCTGTGGCGCGGCAAACTGCAGGCCTTCCTCAATCTGTACAGCTTTCTGAGCCAAGTGATCCCTTATCAGGACAGTGACTTGGAGAAACTGTACTCGTACCTGCGCCACCTCGCGTTGAAGCTGCCCAAGCGCCGGCACGGGCCGGGCTACCAGTTCGACGAGGAGGTCGAGCTCGACTACTACCGGTTGCAAAAGATCAGTGAAGGCTCGATCAGCCTAAACGACGGGTATGCCAAGCCGCTAGACGGCCAGCGCGAAGTGGGGTCGGGCATGGTGCGCGAGGAGCACGTTTCGTTGTCGCGCCTGATCGACCTCATCAACGAACGTTTCGGCGGCGAACTCAACGAAGCGGATCAGCTGTTCTTTGATCAGATCGCCGAGGCGGCCAGCCAGAGCGAAGCTCTGCAGAGGGCGGCTGGGGTCAACTCCCGCGACAAGTTCCAGTTGGTGTTCCGGCAGGTGCTGGAATCGCTGTTCATCGAGCGGATGGAGTTGAACGAGGGGCTGTTTACCAATTACATGGGCAAACCGGAGATGCAGGAGTTGGTCTCGAAATGGCTTGGCAGCCAAGTTTACGACCGGCTCTCTGCGGCAAACAAGGGATAACGCTTGGAGTCTATACGCTCATCTGGGATGCATAAAAAATGCATGACAAAACAACAGATTTGGAAAAATGACCAACAGAAATCAGCGGCAGGTGCCCACTAAGCGCGAAGTCTCCATCGTCCGCTCTTCGGCGGCCGAGTACTTGACCTTCGTCGCCACCAGCGGCCAAGGTGGCGTAGAGGCTGTCCATGCCGATGAAAGCATCTGGCTGACACAGAAAATGATGGCCCTGCTCTACGATGTCAACGTGCGCACGGTCAACGGGCACCTGAAAACAATCTTTGCCGACAGCGAGTTGCAGGAAGATGCAGTTATCCGGAAATTCCGGATAACTGCCGCCGACGGCAAAACCTACAACACCCAGCATTACAAGCTACCCGCCATCATCGCGGTGGGCTACAAGGTGAACTCCGAGCGTGCGGTGCAGTTTCGCAAGTGGGCCACGGGCATCATCGAGCAGTTCACCATCAAGGCCTACGTGATGGACGATGAGCGCATCAAGGCCGGCGGCTCCGTCCTCACCGATCAGAGTACTTCGAAGAGCAGCTGCAGCGCATCCGCGAAATTCGCCTCTCGGAACGCAAGTTCTACCAAAAAATCACCGACATCTACGCCACGGCGATCGACTACGACTTGACGGCGCAGGCCACCAAGCGCTTCTTTGCCACCGTGCAAAACAAACTGCACTGGGCCATCCACGGCCAGACGGCGGCTGAACTCATCTACCACCGCGCCGATGCTGCCCAGCCCCACATGGGGCTGACCACTTGGAAGGATGCGCCTCAAGGCAAGATCCAGAATTTCGATGTGGGGGTAGCCAAAAATTACCTCACCGAGCACGAGCTGGCGCAACTCTCGCGCCTGGTCAACGCCTATCTGGACGTGGCTGAGGACATGGCGCAACGCAAGATCCCGATGACGATGCAGGATTGGGAGACTCGCCTGAACCGCTTCATCGAGGCCACCGACCGCGAGGTGTTGCAAGACGCAGGCAAAATCACGGCGGAAATCGCCAAGGCCCACGCTGAAAGCGAATTTGAAAAGTACCGCAGCGTGCAGGACCGGTTGTTCGAGAGCGACTTCGACCGCCTGCTCAAGCAGAGTGCACCCCATCACGACGAGGACTGAAGCCCATGGCGACGAAAAAACCCACCAAAGCCACTCCCAGCTGGAGCGACGTCAAAACCAAGTTGGCCGACTTCGACCGTGCCGGCCTGCTGGGGCTGGTGCAAGACCTGTACGCCGCCAGCAAGGACAACAAGGCTTTTCTGCACACCCGCTTTGGTTTGGGCGCTGATCCGCTGGAGCCCTACAAGGATGCGATCATCTGCTGGATCAACCCACCGGACTATCGCCATCCAATCTCGGTCAGCAAGGCCAAGAAGGCGATCAGCGACTACAAAAAGGCGCTGGGCCAGCCCGAGGGCTTGGCCGAACTCTCGGTGTTCTACTGCGAGGAAGTGTTCGATTTTCTGGCCGGTTGCGGCATGGACGACGCAGGCTTTTTTGACTCGCTGGTGCGAATGTTCGAACAGGCGCTGAAATACGTGCTGGCCTTGCCAAAGGCGCAACAAACGGCATTCCTTGCGCGGCTGGATCGGGTGCGCCTGCTGGGGCAGAACGTCGGTTGGGGCGTGGGCGATGATTTCGACCATTTTTGGTCGGAGGCCGGGTTGGCGGCTGACGCATGAAACAGCGCCACAGGCGGGCTCATCTTGAGCCATCCGCGCTTGCGTGCCGCCTGCTGGTCGCTTGACCCGCAGCAAGAAGTCTGCTGTGTGCGCAATAGTTGCGACAGAAACCGCCACCTACGCGACAATGCGCCCATCTGATCGCTCCGATAGGCTCCCATGTCCGAACGCATCAACGCTCGCCTGTCGCGACCCTTGGCTGAATTCGTGCATCGAATGGTCGGCGAGGCGGGTCTTTACGAAACACCCAGCGAATACGTGCGCGACCTGATCCGCCGCGACATGGAACGGCGTGACGGCCAGTTTGTGCAGGACGCCATCCTCGCCGGTTACCGAGACTTGGCGGCAGGTCGCATCTTTGCGTCCAGCGGCAACTTCAAGGCCGACATGGCGGCGCTCGACGAACTTCTGATGCGCCCGAAAAACGAAGGCGAATGATCCCGAAGGCCGTTTCCACATCCTCTTGCCACGAGACTATAAAAAGACTATATTCGGTCTTTATTAAGTCTGGAGCACGGCCATGCGCTACTCATCACAAGTCAAGCCCATCAGCTACCTTAAAGCCAACGCCGCCGAGGTTCTGACGCGGCTCGCGCAGCAGCGTGAACCGCTGGTCATCACGCAAAACGGCGAAGCCAAAGCGGTCTTGCAAGACGTGGCCTCGTTCGAGGAGACACAAGAAACGCTGGCCTTGCTGAAAATCCTAGCGCTGGGCAATCAGGATGTAGCCGCTGGCAAGGTCAGGCCGGTGGCCGATGTCGTTGCCCGCCTGCGTGCCAAACGCGCCCCAGTCTGATGGCAGGCGCACCGGCCAAGTTCGAAGTCCTGCTCACCGAGGGTGCAGAGCAGGACTTGGAGGCCATCCATGACTACATCGCCGAGTTCGACTGCGTCGCCAACGCCAACCATGTGCTGGATGAACTGATGCAGGTCGTGGAGAGCCTGTCGAGATTCCCCGAACGCGGCAGCTATCCGAGGGAGCTGGTAAATCTGGGCAGCAAAGAGTATCGCCAGACCTTTTTCAAGCCGTATCGCGTGATCTACCGTGTCACAGGCAGCCAGGTCATCGTTTACCTCATTGCCGACGGCCGCCGTGACATGCCATCCGTGCTTGCGCGCCGCCTGCTGGGCGCTTAACCCGCAGCAACCAGCACGCGTGCTACCCAATCCAGACAGCCGGTTTTTCGGGCGATAACCGTCCGCCAGCGGTCGGGCATCGAACCTGCAATGCCAGCGTATGGGCTCTTAAACGTTACTACCCAACCTGACCTGCCCCCATTGACCGTACCATTGTTTCGGAGAAGTCCTGGGGGTGGAAGATTAATCGATTTTTTGTCTTTGAGGTTGGTCAGCAGCACCGCCAGCGGCTGGCGGTGCTGTTGGACGAATCGTGCTGGCGGGATACGCCCCGGGCTGCTGTGTGGCCTGACCTCGTTGTAGTCCTGCCGCCAGCGCACAATGCACTCCCGGGCCTGTGACAACGATTCACGGGGGTTTCCTTTGTCAAAATCGGGGTCTATGACCGTGTGCAGCGATAAAAAAACAAACGAGCGCCTCCTCTGTGTGGATTTCAGCTCAGCCGATGCTGTCGAGGCTTGGGCCCCGATTGACGACCGCATCATGGGCGGTGTGTCGCAAAGCCGCCTGAGCTTTCATGCGGATGGGTATGCGGTCTTTGCAGGAACCGTCTCGATGGAGAACGGTGGCGGCTTTGCCTCGGTTCGAAACCCTTGCCTGCGCTTGGGCGATGCGCAGGAAGGGCCTTTCAGCTTGGACATCAAGGTTCTCAGTGCGGCAACCTGAGAAAGCCCTCCACCGCTGCTCCGACCTCGTCGTCCCAAGACCACATGAACGAGTGCCCCATGTTCAGGACCAACATCTGGGCACCGGGGATGTTCTCGGCCAGGTACTGCCCATGTTCCAGCGGAAACAGGGGGTCGAAGCGCCCATGAATGACTAACGTCGGAACCCGTATATCCCTGACGAGCTTGAGCCGGTTCTTTGAAGCAGACACCGCCAAACCGTGCTTGAATGCAGCCATGAGGTTGTCCGTTCGGCTAGATGCCAGACGGATGGCGGCTTTGACCTCGGCTGTCGGGCAACCCTTGGGCCCGGCGTAGGTCGCGGCCAAGGCATCGTAGGCGCTGGCGTACAAGTCGTCTGCGCTTTTGGGGCGATGTCGCCGAGCCTTCTTGATGTAATCCTGAAACGCCGAGGTGGGTGGTGGCAGGCGCAGCAGCTTTGTTGTGGGAATCCCCAAGGAAGCGGCGACGCAGGGGCGGTGGTCCGCAGTGGTGGACATCAGCACGAGGCGTTCGACACGCTGCGGATGTTGGGTCGCCATCAGTTGGCCGATGAACCCACCCATGGACAAACCCACCACGGCGGCCTTCGCCACGTTCAAGCCGTCCAGCACCGCCACCGCATCGCTGGTGAGCGCGTTCAAGGTGTAGGGATGCAGCGCGCTGACCGCGGAAGACCGACCGGTGTCGCGGTGGTCGTACCGGATGACGAAGTGGCCGCTCTGCGCAAGCTGTATGCAAAAACGCTCGGGCCAGAAAACCCCTTGACCCGTGGCGCCCATCACCAGCAAAACGGCAGGGTGGCTGGGAACACCAAAGGTCTCGGCCCACAGTGTCAGGCCTTCAGATTGGCGGATGAACGTTTCCAAGAGGCCTTACCATGGGTGGGTGGCTACAGAGTCTAGCAGGCCGTTGAAAAGTGCAAACCAAAGCCGCCCGCCCCCTGCCGCGTTGCTCTCGAGCCGCCGCAGAGCGCATTTTCCAGCCTTTGCAACCCCTTTCGCGGCCCGTTTCATGCCAATGCGCCCATTTTGGACGCACCTCGGCCCAGAATCACGCATGATGCGCATCCCACCAGCCACCCATGGAGCCCATGCGCACCAAGTTGTAGGCCGCAAAGCACATCAGCGCCTGCCCAGTCAGCTTGGCCTGAACCTTGAGCTTGGTCTTGGCCAGTCCGCCTACGGTCTTGATCCAGCCAAAGGCCTCTTCGATGCGCTTGCGCACCTTCAGACTGGTTTGGTAGCCCGCATGCCGCTTGGTGCGCCCATCGATGGCCGAGTGCTGCTTCTTGGCCGCACATGGGGCGTAATGCCCAGCTTGCGGCAGCCCTGCACGAAGGCCTTGCAGTCGTAGTTTTTGTCGGCGCCCACGGTTTGCTTGCGCCCACGGCGCCTTTGGCGCCCCAGCATCTTGAGCGCCGCTTGGTGCTCTGCCGTGCCGTTGGCATGGGTGATCTCGACGTCCACCACCAAGCCGTTGCGGTTGTCCATCAGGATGTGGCCCATGTGGCACAGCCGCGACTTGTCGCCCATGGCTTTCTTGTACAGGCGCGCATCGGCATCGGTGCGGCTGGCATGGGTGTCGTTGGTACGCTCTTGGCCTTTGAAGTCGCAGCAGGGCTTTCAAGAGCATCTCGGGCGGTACCGAAGGGCGGCCTTTGCGCGCATACACGGCTTCGAACTCGGCGCTCATACTGGCGAGCAAGGCATCGACCAGCGCGCGCAGCTTGCGCAAGGGGTGCTGGGGCGATACCCGGTCTTCAAGGCTGATGTAGCTGAACATGACTCCTTGAAAGCTCTGCACACCTCTCATTGCAAATCTCTTATATCTGCAAGATGCCGTGATGCATATGATAGCAAATCTGGGGCGGGTGTGGGGGAGTTTTTCAACGGCTTGTTTGACGGCTTACTTGTGCAATAATTTCTCCGTGGTGTGGCGCGGCAGCGATTGGCGATTTGCTTATTCCACCTGTAGGTCACCCCTTAACCCCCCCGAAACTCTCGTCTGTCTAACCAACACATCAATCCACTTAACTTTTCTGGTGAAACCCCCCATGACTGTCAACGATAACGGCGCCACGCCCACCACGACCATTAAAATCGTCAACGTGCAAGAAAAATCTCTTTTGGCAGCGTTCTTTTTGACGCTGCTTCTCGGGCCTTTGGGCATGTTTTACTCGACCGTAGTGGGCGGCATCGTCGGTACATGTCAAGCAACTTGTCGCGTCCTCAAGCAGCCATTGGCTGCGTAATGCTGCGCGTCAGGGCAGCGTTTTGCACCTCCGTTCGTTCAGGGTTGAGGGTGACGGTTTTGATGAGTGACCAGTCGCGCGTGGGGCCAGACCAGCGCCGCGGGTTGTCTTCGCGGGCTTGGGCGTAGAGGGCGTGGCGTGCTTGCAGAATCTCTTGGTCCAGTCCGGCATGGCGCTGCGCCGGCGTGACGTAGCGGATGCCACTGTGGCGGTGCTCATGGTTGTACCAATGCACGAAATCGCTCGCCCACTGGCGCGCAGCCTGCAAGTCGGCAAACCCTTTTTCAGGATACTGCGGCCTGTACTTGGCCGTGCGAAACAGGCTCTCCACAAAGGCGTTGTCGTCGCTGACGCGGGGCCGCGAGTACGAGGGCTTGACGCCCAGCCAGTGCAGCATCGCCAGCACGGTGGTGGCCTTGAGCGTGGCGCCGTTGTCGCCGTGCAGCACGGGCTTGTTGTCCAAGGCGTGGATGCCCTCGGCCAGCGCCGTGCGCTTGACCAACTGCGTGGCGTGCACGGAGTCGTCGCGCTCATGGACTTCAAAGCCCACGATCTTGCGGCTGTAGACGTCCAGAATCAGGTACAGATAGAACCAACGCCCAGTGACCTGCGCCGGCAGGTAGCTCATGTCCCAGCACCACAGTTGGCGCGGCGCCGTGGCCACGTGGGTGGTTGGCGCGCGGCTGGCGCGCGGCGCCTTGGCGCGCCCGCGGTGCTGCGTCTGACCATGCGCGCGCAGCACGCGCTGAAAGCTGGATTCGCTGGCCAGATACACGCCCTCGTCGGCCAAGGCCGGCACAATGCGCGCCGGGGGCATGTCGGCAAAGCGCGGCTGGTTGGCCACACGCAGGATCTGCTCACGCTCGACGGGGCTCAAGGCATGCCCGGGCGTAGGCCGCACGGCCTGTGGGCGGCCGTCGCCGCGTTGCAAGCCCGCACCGGCGCGCCAGCGCTGCAGGGTGCGCACGTCAATGCCGGCAACCTCGCAGGCCTTGTGCAGCCGTGCACCGGCTGCGTGAGCCGCTTGGATGTCTTGGGCCAAACTGCGGCGATCTTCGAGGCCGATCATTCGGCCGCGCCCTTGTGGAAGATCGCCTCGACTTTTTTTGACAGCACCAGCAGCGCTGCCGTCTCGGCCAGGGCCTTGTCCTTGCGGCGCAGCTCGCGTTCGAGCTCTTTGATGCGCCGCCGGTCTTCCTTGGTCTGCTGCGGGCTGGCGCGGGCCTCCTCGGGGCTGGCCAGGGCCTGCGCAGCGCTGCTGTGCCACTGCGCCAGATCGTGCGGGTACAGGCCGTGCTGGCGGCACCAGGCGCTGCGCGCTGCCTCGTCCAGCGCCGCTGTGCTGATCACCGCTTCGAGGCGCGCCGCCGCCGTCCAACTGCGCTGCTGCGCGGGCTGGGCCAAAGCGGCGCTGCGCCAGCGCTCTAGGGTGTCGGCGCTCACGCCAAACTCTTGTGCCAGCGCCGCCAGTGGGGCGCTCTCTGGTGGCAGCAGCCGGGCTACCACGCGGTTTTTGAATGCTTGTCCGTATCGAGCCACTTCGTTCTCTCTTCACTCGCCCCCGAGTGTGTGCTGTGCCACCCGGCGCCAGTGCAGGCTGTGGATTTGTGGACGATGCGCTGCGCGCACCGGTCGGCTGGCCGTGGACAACGCTGACGCGTTGCCCACCGCACCGACCTTCGACCACAAGCTCCACAGCCTCCTACCACCAAGGTTCATGACTTTGAAGTCAGGAACAGCCGGGTTCTATCGAGGCGACAAGTATTCTGACATGGGGGGTCGTCATGACCGCCGTTTATATTATGGTTTTTATACTGTCGATTTTTACGCTAGGTTTGGCCTTGATGCTTTTTTCCCCGCGTGGATCGCCTGCATTGCCTGGGGCATGATTGCGGCCAGCAACCGAACTCGCATGATTGCTTCCGTTTGATGGCGCGGTTGATCGAGTCGGCCAGTTCGCTCCATTCGCAGCCCATGGCGTCAAAGCGCTGGCGCAAGGTGGCGCTGGAGGGCACAGCACGCAGGCCCAAGGCTTGGTGGGCAAAGCGCTGCTTGCGAAAGGCTTCGACGGCTTCGAAGTCGTTCTTGCCCAAGGTGAGCATGGCGACGTAGCACTTGAGGATGTCGCTGTTGGCAATACCAGAGCGCAATGGATACTTGGGATCGACCATGGCCGGCAGGTTGATGCGCTTGAACAAGCGCCCCACCAAGGCCAAGCCACCGTGGCTGCTCAGGTCGTAGGGCAGCTTCTTGACAACGAACTCGACTGGGTCAGCCATTTGAGACGCTTGCACCTGCTGGGGGCATGGTTGTTGGTGGGAACAGGGGGTTTGGGGGTTTTAGGGGGGAAGTCACGGATTCAGGCCCCCAGTAAATTGAGATTCAAACAGCTTCACAGCCCGCAAGCTGTTCTGAACCCTTTTATACCCGATTAACCCGTCTGCCCTGCTGGCCTACACGCGGCTTGCTGATGCGGTAGCGCAGATGGCATGCGAAAAGCGTTATGTACCGTGGTATATTGCGCTGCGAGCAAAGCAGGCCGACCTTCTCGCCCTGCTTTGCAGGACCCAACCTGCAAAAGCCCCTCCCCCGAAATCCCCACCGCTGGCCCCACCCCGACGAAAGCGAGTCCCCATGCGCGCCCTCCTCTGTCGTCTGTTTTGTATTGTGAGCATTTTGGCCGCCAGCGCCGGCGCGCACGCCGGGCAGATCACGGTCTCGGCGGCTGCCAGCCTGACCAACGCTTTCAACGACATCGGCCGCGCCTTCATGGCGCAGCAGCCGGATGTGCGGGTGGTGTTCAACTTTGGCGCTTCGGGGGCGCTGTTGCAGCAGATCGACCGCGGCGCGCCGGTGGATGTGTTTGCCAGCGCCGACGAGTTCACCATGGATCTGGCACAGCAGCGCGGCCTGATCGTGGCCGAGCAGCGGCGCGATTTCACACGCAACCTGCTGGTGCTGGCGGTGCCGGCCGACAGCGGCCTGAACCTGAGCACCCTGCCCGACTTGACCCAAGCCGCCGTGCGCCGGGTGGCCATCGGCAACCCGGACAGCGTACCGGTGGGGCGCTACACCCAGCGCGCGCTCGAGGCCGCTGGGCTGTGGCCGGCGCTGTCGGGCAAGGCAATTTTTACCCTGAATGTGCGCCAATCGCTCAACTACGTGTCGCGCGGCGAGGTCGAGGCCGCCTTTGTCTATGCCACCGACGCCGCGCTCATGCCGGATCGGGTGCGGGTGGCGTTCCAGGTGCCCACCACCACGCCCATCACCTACCCGATTGCGCCCACGGTGCGCAGCGCCAACTCGGCCAACGCGGCGGCAGCGCAGCGTTTCATCGCCTTTGTGCTCGCGCCCTCGGGCCAAGCGATTTTGCAGCGCCACGGCTTTCTGCAACCCTGAGCGCTCTGCAGCGCCCACACCAAGCTCATGGATGCGCTAGCCGACGTCTGGATCGTGTTGCGCCTGTCGCTCAAGGTGGCGCTGTGGGCCACGGCGATCACGCTGGTGCTGGGCGTGGCGCTGGGCTGGCTGCTGGCGCGCAAGCGCTTTGTCGGGCGCGAGCTGCTCGACACCCTGTGCACGCTGCCGATGGTGCTGCCACCGACGGTGCTGGGCTACTACCTGCTGGTGCTGGTGGGCAGCCGCGGCCCGATAGGTGCGTGGCTGTATCAACACTTTGGCATCAACCTGATTTTTACTTGGCAGGGCGCGGTGCTGGCGGCGGCGATCGTGACCTTTCCGCTGGTATTCAAGCCGGCCCGGGCCGCGTTTGAGGCGGTTGAGGGCCAGTACGAGCAGGCCGCGCGTGTGCTGGGTGTGTCGGAATGGGCGCTGTTTTTGCGCGTCACGCTGCCGCTGGCTTGGCGCGGTATCATGGCCGGGCTGCTGCTGGCTTTTGCGCGCGCGCTGGGGGAGTTTGGCGCCACGCTGATGATCGCCGGCAACATTCCGGGCCAGACCCAGACGCTGTCGATCGCGGTCTATGAGGCCGTGCAGGCCGGGCAAGACGACATGGCCAACGTGCTGGCCGCGATCACTTCCATCGTCTGCATTGCGGTGCTGCTCTCGGCCACGCGCCTGATGCCGGGGCGCGTGGCGCACCACCAGAACTAGAGCCCGCCATGCTGCTCGACTTTCATCTGCGCAACCGGCTGCAATCGGGCACGCGCGTGTTCACGCTCGACGTGCAGCTCAAGTCGCAGGCGCAGCGCGTGGTGATTGCCGGGCCCTCGGGCTCGGGCAAGAGCCAGACCCTGAAGGCGATAGCCGGCTTGGTGCGCCCGCAGTCGGGCCATGTGCGCATCGACGGCCAGACCCTGTACGACGCGGCCAGCGGCGTTTTTCTGCCGCCGCAGGCGCGCCGGCTGGCTTATGTGTTTCAGGATTACGCCTTGTTTGCGCACCTGACGGTGCGCCAAAACATCGCTTTTGCGCTCGCCCGTGGCTGGCTGAACCCGCGCCGCCGTGCGCGCCACCCGGCGGTGGAGTATTGGATCGAGGCCTTTGAACTCGGGGCCCTGGCGCACCAGTACCCGCACGAGCTCTCGGGCGGGCAGCGCCAGCGCACCGCCTTGGCGCGCGCGCTGGTGGCCGAGCCGCGCGCCTTGTTGCTCGACGAGCCCTTTGCCGCGCTCGACGCCGACCTGCGCCAGACCATGCGCGCCGAACTCGACGCGCTGCAGCGGCGCCTGCAAGTGCCGATGGTGCTCATCACCCACGACCCGCAAGACGTGGCCTTGTTTGGCGACGAGGTGCTGCACCTGCACGAGGGCCGGTCGGGCCGCGCTCCATGAGCCCGCGCAAACCACGCGCCCCGCGCACCGAGCCCAGCCAAGGCACCCCGCACGCTGCACCGGCGCCGCCTGACACCGAAGCTCCGCCCGCGCCACCACCCCCCCAAAAACCCACATCCCCACCCGCACCCCAATCCACCCAAGCCTCCCCCACCGCCCCCCTGCAGCTGCAAGGGCTGGTGTGGATGACGGCGGGCGAGCGCAACTTCGGCGGCCCCGGCCGCATTGCTTTGCTCGAATACATCGGCACCTGGGGCTCGATCACGCGCGCGGCCAAGGCGGCCCAGCTGAGCTACAAAGCGGCCTGGGACGCCATCGACACCATGAACACTTTGGCCGGTGAGCCACTGGTGCAGCGCCTGACCGGCGGCAAGGGCGGCGGCGGCACCCGCTTGACGCCCCGGGGCCGGCAACTGGTGGTCAACTACCGCCGCCTCGAGGCCGAGCACCGGCGCTTTGTCGAGCACCTGAGCCGCCAAGCCAGCGGCATGGCCGACGACTACCTGCTTTTGAGGAGCATGACCATGAAAACCAGCGCCCGCAATCAGTTTCTGGGGCGTGTGGTGCGCATCGAGCCCGGCGCCGTGAATGACCTGATCGAACTCGACATCGGCGCACCGCAGCCGCTGGTGGCGCTGCTCACGCGCGAGAGCACGCAAAACCTAGGGCTGCAGATCGGGACCGAGGCCTTTGCGCTGGTCAAGGCCTCATCCATCATCTTGCTGTGCGCCGATGATGACGACGCCGCCGACAACGAGGCTGTCGCCGCCAAACCCAGCCGGGCGCGCTATTCGGCCCGCAACTGCCTGAGCGGCACGATCATGCGCATCACACCCGGCGCCGTGAACGCCGAAGTGGTGCTGCAACTGTCGGGCAGCGCCAGCCTCGCGGCCATCATCACGCAGCAGAGCTGCATCGACATGCAGCTTGCCGTCGGCCAGCGCGCCAGCGCCTTGTTCAAGGCCTCGAGTGTGATTCTGGGGGTGACGGATTGAGATCGGTGCCCGCTTTGATGGCTGCTCCCAAACTCACAAATCATGAACTCACAAATCGGCGAGCACGCGGATGTGCGCTTCCACGCTGCGCGCCAGCGCGCTCAGGTTGTAGCCGCCCTCGAGCACGCTGACGATGCGGCCCTGCGCGTGCCGGTCGGCCACCGCCTTGAGGCGCTGCGTGATCCAGGTGTAGTCTTGCTCCACCAGCCCAAGCTGGCCCATATCGTCTTCGCGGTGAGCGTCGAAGCCGGCGCTGATGAAGATCATCTCGGGCCGGTGCGCCTCGAGGCGCGGCATCCAGACGCTGTCGATGAGCTCGCGCACATCCGACCCGCGGCTATAGGCCGGCACCGGCAGGTTGACGAGGTTGTCGGCCTCGGCGTGCGGCCATTCGGGGTAAAAGGGGTGCTGGTAGTAGCTGCACATGAGGATGCGCGGGTCGCCGGCCACGATCTCTTCGGTGCCGTTGCCGTGGTGCACGTCGAAGTCGATCACCGCCACGCGTTGCAGGCCGTGGCGCTCGAGCGCGTACTTGGCCGCCAGCGCCACGTGGTTGAAGATGCAAAAGCCCATGGCGCGCTCGCGGCAGGCGTGGTGGCCGGGCGGGCGCACGGCGCAAAAGGCGTTTTGCAGCTCGCCGGCCAGCACCGCGTCGGTGGCGTTGAGCGCCGCCCCGGCCGACATCAGCGCCGCTTCGTAGGTGTGCAGGTTGATGGAGGTGTCGGGGTCGAGCTGCAGCCGCTCGGGGCCTCCGGCGCGCACTTCTTCGCGCAGTTCATCCGTCATGCCGCGCAGCGAGGCCACGTACATGCGCGAATGCGCCAGTTCGAGCTCGGACTGCGAGGCCGGGTTGGGGTCGCGGCGCTCGAGCGCGTCGGCCAGCCCGGTGATGAGCAACCGGTCTTCGATCGCGCCCAAGCGCTCGGGGCATTCGGGGTGGCCCGGGCCCATGTCGTGCTTGCGGCAGGCGGGGTGGGTGTAGTAGCCGGTCGGTTTCATCGTTGTCTCCTTTTTCCGTTATCGTAGCACCCATGCTCGAACCCCAATCCCTCATCGCGCCACTGCTGCGCCAACTCGAAACGGTCATCGTGGGCAAAGCCGGCGTCATCCGCGACGCCGTCACCTGCTTGCTCGCCGGCGGGCACCTGCTGATCGAAGACTTGCCCGGCGTCGGCAAAACCACGCTGGCCCATGCGTTGGCGCACAGCTTTGGCTTGCAGTTTTCACGGGTTCAGTTTACTTCGGACTTGATGCCGAGCGATCTGATGGGGGTTTCGGTATTCGAGCGCGAGCGCGCCGAGTTTGTGTTCCACCCGGGCCCGCTGTTTGCCCAGGTGCTGCTGGCCGACGAGATCAACCGCGCCAGCCCCAAGACCCAAAGCGCGCTGCTCGAGGCCATGGAAGAAAAGCAGGTCTCGGTCGAGGGTGCGACGCGGCCGCTGCCGCAGCCTTTTTTTGTCATCGCCACCCAAAACCCACACGACCAACTGGGCACGCACGCGTTGCCCGAGTCGCAGCTCGATCGCTTCTTGATGCGCCTGCGCTTGGGCTACCCCAGCCGCCCGGCCGAGCGTCTGCTGCTGCGCGGCCAAAACCGGCGCGAGCTGCTCGACACCCTGCCCAGCTTGCTCGACAGCGCCGGACTGGCCCGGCTGCAAGCCCAGGTGCAGGCGGTGGCCCTGAGCGATGCGGTGCTCGACTACCTGCAAGACCTGCTGGAGGCCAGCCGCAACGGGCGCTGGTTTGCGCAGGGCCTGAGCCCGCGCGCCGGGCTGGCGATTTTGCGTGCCGCCCAGGTGCATGCGCTGCTGGAGGGGCGCAGCTACGCCGCCGCCGACGACGTCGCCGCGATCCTGCCGCAAACCGCAGCGCACCGGCTGCAGCCGCTGGGCAGCGCTGGGCGCGGCGCCTTTGAGCAGGTGCAGGCCATGATCGAGGCCACGGCGCTGCGCTGAAGTGAAACTGGCCCCCACGCTCGCTGCGCTCGCTGCCCCCCAAGGGGGCGCTTCAGTGGCTTCGGGCGGCCGGGCGCCACTGAAGTGAAACTGCCCCCATGCTCGCTGCGCTCGCTGCCCCCCAAGGGGGCGCTTCAGTGGCTTCGGGCGGCCGGGCGCCACTGAGAGGCAATCGCTCATGCCAGCCATGATCCAAACCACCTTTGTGCCGCGCCTGCGCGCTTGGTGGCTGCGCCGCTTGCCACAGCAAGACCAAACCGCGCTGCACCACCACAACCTCTACCTGCTGCCCACCCGTGCGGGCTGGATGCTGGGCTTTACGCTGCTGCTGTTGCTGCTGGGCAGCATCAATTACCAGCTCAACCTAGGCTACCTGCTCACTTTCATGCTCGCCGGCAGTGCGGCGGCTGGGGTCTGGGTGGGGCACCGCAACCTGGCCGGGCTGGAGCTGAGCCTGCACCCGGGCGCGCCGGTGTTTGCTGGCCAGAGCGCCGCGGTCGAAATCCACTTGCACAACCCCTCGCGGCGTGCGCGCTACGCCGTGGGGCTGCAGTGGCTGGGCAGCGGCCCTGCGGCCAGCGACGTCTGGGCCGATGTCGGCCCCCAAGACCAGCACAGCGTGCAGCTGGCCTACCCCACGCAGCAGCGCGGCCGCCTGCCGCTGCCCGCGCTGCGGGTGCAGACCTTGTATCCGCTGGGCACCTTCAAGGTCTGGCATTGGTGGCGGCCGGCGGCGCAGCTGTGGGTCTATCCGGCCCCCGAGACCCCGGCCCCGGCGCTGCCGCTGGCCGCCACACACGAGGACGGCCCCGCCAGCGGCCCCCACGCCGCCCAACGCAGCGGCGAAACCGACGGCGCCCGCCCCTACCGGCGCGGCGACCCGCTCAAGTGGGTGCTCTGGAAAAAAGCCGCGCGCCTGGCCGGCGATGAGCGCGCACAGTGGGTCAGCCGCGACTTCAGCCACCCGGCCGCAGCCGAGTTGTGGTTGGAACACGCGCGCTGCCAGCTGCACGACGAAGAAGCGCGCCGCTCGCGCCTGTGCGCCTGGGTGCTGCAAGCCGATGCCTTGGGGCTGCGCTACGGCTTGCGCCTGCCGGGCTTCGAAATCGCCCCCGAGCAGGGCGCGGCGCAGCGCCAGCGCTGCCTGGAGGCACTGGCATGGCGCTGACGAAGCTGGCGCTGCCCGCGGCGCTGGCCCCGCGCACCTGGCCGCGCGAGCTGCGCGACACGCTGTTTTTGCTCGGCGTGGTGGGCTGGATCGTGCTGCTGCAAAGCGCGCACCAGCCGCTGTGGGCCAGCGCGCTGGCGCTGCTGCTGTTGCTCGGGCGCGCCGTGCTGGCGCTGCGCGGCCAGCCCCTGCCCGGCCGCGCAGTGATGTTGGCACTGCTGCTGCTGGCGCTGGCCGGCACCTGGCTACACCACGGCCAGTTTTGGGGCGCCCTGGCCGGAAGCAACCTGATCGTGCTGCTGCTGGCGCTCAAAACGCTGGAGCTGCGCGCCCGCCGCGACGCGCTGGTGGTGTTTTTCTTGGGTTTTTTCACCCTGCTGACGCTGCTGCTGCACTCGCAGTCTTTGCTCACCGCGCTGGGCATCGTGCCGGCGCTGCTGGGCTTGCTCACTGGCCTCGTGCTGGCGCATCTGCCGCTGGGGCGCCCGCCGCTCACCCAAGCGCTGCGCCAAGCCAGCACCCTAGTGCTGTTTGGGGCGCCGCTGATGCTGCTGCTGTTTGTGCTGTTTCCACGCTTTGGCCCGCTGTGGCACATCCCCACCGACGCCCAGATGGGCCGCAGCGGCCTTTCGGGGCAGATGCAGGTGGGGCAGATCGCGCGCTTGGCGCTCGACCCCAGCGTGGCCCTGCGCGTCGAATTCCTCGACGGCCGCCGCCCACCGCAAAATCAGCTGTATTTTCGTGGCCCGGTCTTGAGCCGCTTCGACGGCCAGCAGTGGCTGCCCCAGTACGGTGAGCACAGCCTGCCCGAGCACGCCAGCGCCGCCTTGCAGACCGAGCTGCAAAGCGCCGGCACGCCGCTGCGCTACCGACTGACCATGGAGCCCAGCCACCAGCCCTGGGTGCTGACGCTGCAAACCACACCGGAGCTGCCACCCATCGGCACCCAGAGCGCGCAGCTCACACCCGATCTGCAATGGATACTGCCGCGGCCCCTGACCGAAGTCACCCGCTTCGAGGCCGTGGCTTGGCCCGAGCTGCGGCACCGCCCGCTGCGCCCCGCCGCCACGCTGGCGGCCAATTTGCTGCTGCCCCCCGGCTTCAACCCGCGCACGCGCCAGCTGGCGGCTGATTTGCTCCAGCAGCTGGGGCCCAACGCCAGCGCGCCGCAGTTGATCGATGCCGTGCTGCTGCGCCTGCGCACCGGCGGCTACCAGTACACCCTGGAGCCGGGCGTGTTTGGCCGCCACAGCGCCGACGAATTTTGGTTTGACCGCCGCGAGGGTTTTTGCGAGCACATCGCCTCGGCCTTTGTGGTGCTGATGCGCGAGCTGGGCATCCCGGCGCGCATCGTCACCGGCTACCACGGCGGCGAGCTCAACCCCATCGACGGCTTTTGGACCGTGCGCCAGAGCGACGCCCACGCCTGGGCCGAAGTCTGGCTGGATGCCCAAGGCTGGACGCGCATCGACCCCACCGCGCACGTGGCCCCAGCGCGCACCACCGACCTGCAGCGGCTGCTGCCGCCACCGGGGCCCCTGGCCGCGGCCCTGATCCAGATCGACCCCGACATGCTGGCCCAGATGCGCGCCATTTGGGAGGCCACCAACAACCGCTGGAACCAGTGGGTGCTCGACTACGGCCAGAACCGCCAGCTCGAGCTGCTGCGCCAGCTCGGCTTTGCCACCCCGCACTGGCAGCAGCTGCTGTACCTACTGGTGGGCCTGCTGTGCCTAGCTACCCTCGCCGCCGTGGCTTGGCTGCAATGGCTGCGGCCGCGCCCCGACCCCTGGCTGCGCCTGTTGCAAAGCGCCCGCAAGGCCGTGGCCCAAGCCGGTGGCGTGGTGCCAGCCCCCGCCACCCCGCGCCAGCTCGCTGCCGCCCTGCCCACAGACTGCCCTGCCGCCACCGCCGCCGCTTGGAGCCAGTGGCTGCTGCGGCTTGAAGCCCAACGCTACGACCCGACCCAGCAGATCGATCTGCGCGATTTGCACCGACAATGGCGCCAGTTGCCCCCACTGCCCCGACCCCCTTGAACATGCCCCTCAAGCCAGCCCTTGCCATCTTGGAACCCGCGCCCACCCAAACCCAGCGCCGCCGCTTCACGCTGGCGGCGCTGGGCGCTGCCGTGCTGCC
This sequence comes from Serpentinimonas maccroryi, assembly GCF_000828915.1. Taxonomy (NCBI): domain Bacteria; kingdom Pseudomonadati; phylum Pseudomonadota; class Betaproteobacteria; order Burkholderiales; family Comamonadaceae; genus Serpentinimonas; species Serpentinimonas maccroryi. The sequence continues at coordinate 650,681 of NZ_AP014569.1, read as the reverse complement.
CAGCGCCCTGCTGCCGGCGCGTGCTCTGGCCCACCCCGGCCCTGGCACCCTGCCTGCGGCCGCCTTGCCAGCGCCCGCCGTTTCGGCTCCAGCCACCCCCGGCGGCTTCGCCCAGCACCCCGCCGCGCTGGCCTTTGCGCGCCAGCTCGACGCCGAGCAGGGCTGGAGCGACGGCTGGGCCGAGCGCTGGATCGGGCACGAAGCCCGGCACCGGCCGCAGATCGTGCGCCTCATGACGCCCATGCCGCGCGGCACCCTGCGCGACTGGCCGGCCTACCGGGCGCGCTTCGTGGAGCCGGTGCGCATCCAGGCCGGGCTGCGCTTTTGGCAGCAGCACGAGGCCAGCTTGGAGCGCGCCGAGCGCGAGTTTGGCGTGCCCGACTGGCTCATCGTGGGCATCATCGGTGTCGAGACGCTCTACGGCCGCCACATGGGCACGCACCGTGTGCTCGACTCGCTGGCCACGCTGGGCTTTGACTTCCCGCCCGAGCACCCGCGCGCGGCCCAGCGCAGCGAGTTTTTCCGCTCCGAGCTGGCCGCCTTTTTGCAATTGAGCCACAAGCACCCGCGCCCCCCCGACGCGTGGCGCGGCAGCTTCGCCGGCGCCATTGGGCTGCCACAGTTCATGCCCAGCAACTGGCCGCGCTTTGGCGTCGATTTCGACGCCGACGGCCGCATCGACCTGATCGACAGCGTGCCCGACGCCATCGGTTCGGTGGCGCGTTTTTTGCGCGAACACGGCTGGCAGCCTGGCATGCCCACCCACTTCCCGCTCCGCTTCGACCCGGCACGGCTTGATTTGCCCTCCCTGCTCGCCCCCAGCATCCGCCCCAGCTTCACGCTCGAGCAGTTGCAGGCCTTGGGCGTGCAACCCGGTGGCGCCGCGGCGCAGCACAACGGCCTGCTGGCGCTGGTCGAGCTCGAGCAAGGCGACCCAGCGCGCGGCGGCCAACCCGCCATCCATTGGCTGGGCACGCAAAACTTTTTTGCCATCTCGCGCTACAACCCCAGCAGCTACTACGTCATGGCGGTGATCGACCTGGGGCAGGCGGTGCGGGCGCGACGGAGGAGTTAAACCTATGCCCGCACCCACTACCCCGGCCACCCTAAGCGCGCCCCCACCGCAATCGATCCACCAGAGCCCGATCGACCAGCGCATCGACTGGCTGTTTGACTTGGCGCAGCGCCATGGCGAAGCGTTTCGCGGCCCCGAGGCTTGGCTGGAGCGCCAGCGCTACCGGGCGCAGCACCCCAGCGCCATCGCCGCCCTGATGTGCATGGACGGGCGCGTCAACCTCGCGCTGGCCACCCAACTGCCCGCAGGCATCATCACCCCCTTTCGCAACTTGGGCGGCATGTTCAACCTCGGCTGGCCTTACCTGAGCCAGCTGCTGATCGATTTTGTCAACAACCAAACGCAGAGCGGGCGCCGGGTGCTGCTGCTCATCACCTACCACTGGTCGCGCGGCGAGCGCAAGCGCGGTTGCGCCGGTTTTCGCTATCGGCGCGAGGACAGCATGGCGCACGCTTGGGCCATCCACGCCCAAGTCTCGCAGCTGTTTGGCGCCGCGCACCAGAGCGTCTATCCGATCGTCTGCGGTTTCGAGACCGACGAAGAAGCCCTGTTGCTGCACGGCCCCGACGGCACCGTGCTCGATCTGGCCGCCTTTGGTGCCGTGACCAGCCAACCCGAGCCCGATGCCCGCACACAGCCGCCAGCCGGCACCGAACCCGACGCACTGGCGCTGGAAGCGCAGCTGGTGCGCACCCTGCCCGGCCTGCCGCGCCCGGTACGCGCCGACTTGTTGCCGCTGCTGCTGGGCAACCTGGCCCACGTGGCCGGCGTGCGCCAGCAGCACGGGCGGGCGCTGGCGATCGAGCACCGCGAATGGGTGATATGCCTCGGGCGCGGTTTTGACTTTCTGCACACCCCCAATCTGGCCCTGATGATCGGGCCCTACAGCCCAGACTTGGCGCAACCCATCCGCACCGCCGCCGACATCATCCACAGCAACATGCGCGCCGGGCTCATCCCCCCCGACGGTTTTTTGCTGCTCACCTCCATGCCCTACGAAAACCAAGGTGTCGAGCGCGCCGGGGCCGAGTTGCGCTCGCGCTTTCTGGCCCACTTCGCCACCCAAGTAATCAACGAGGCGCATCCCGATCTGGCCCCCCTGATGCACCGGCGCTGCGCCGTGCTCGACTGGCCGGCGCGGCGGCTCGACGTGCTGCCACCGCTCTAAAACACACCCCTAGGGCGGCGCGGGAAGTGCGCCGCGCCCATCCGGGTGCTGCCAATAGCGCTGGCGCTGCTGGCGCTGGCAGTGCAGCTCGTCCGGGCGCTGGCTGCTGCCCCAAGCGGCCCCGCACAGCGGTGTCGCCACCCACGGGATGCCGCGCTCTTGCAGCCGCGCCAGCACCTGCGGGTGCGGGTGGCCGTAGCGGCTGCGGTGCGCGGCTTGGATCACCACCCACTGCGGCTGCAGCGTGTTGAGCCAGACCGGCCCGCTCGAGGTGCGGCTGCCGTGGTGCGCGGCCAGCAGCACCCCGGCGCGCAGATCGGGCTGCGCCAGCGCCAAGCGGGTTTCCTCCTCGACGTAAATATCGCCCGGCAGCAGCAACGAAGCCGCACCCTGCCCCACTTGCAGCACGCACGACATGGCGTTGTCGGGGCGGCGCGCGGCGTAATCGTCGGGGCCCGGGTGCAAAATGCGAAACGGCACCCCGTCCCAGACCCAGCTCTGGCCCGCCAGGCAGCGCTGGCTGCTCAAGCCCCAAGGCTGGGTATCGAACGAGGTGAGCCACTGCGCCTGCGGGTGCGCGCGCGCCAGCGTGGCAATGCCGCTGGCGTGGTCGGAATCGATGTGGCTGATCAGCACCTTGGTGGGCGCTTCGCCGTGGCGCTGCAACAGCGGCAGCAGCACGCGCTCGGCGGCGTCGCTGTGCGGCCCCATGGGCGGCCCGGTATCGTAAACCAGGGTGTGGTTCTGGGTGCGCACGATCACCGCCGTGCCCTGCCCGATGTCGGCCGCCAGCCATTCAAAATGCCCCGGCGGCGGGCGCGCCGGGCTGTAGGCCAGCGCCGGCCAGATCAGCAGCAACCCCCAGGCGCGCAGCGACCACGGCCAGCGCAGCACCAGCAGCAGCCCGCCCAAGGCGGCCAGCACGGCCAATAGCAGCGGCAGCGTCGGGCGGCTGATGGTGGCCCAAGGCCATTGCTGCAAGACTTGCAGCCAAAGCATCAGCGCATCGACCATCCAGCCCGCCAGCAGCCACAGCGGCCACACCAGCACCCCGGCCAGCGCCAGCGGCGTGACCAGCAGCGTGACCCAAGGTATGGCGGGCAGATTGGCCAGCAGGCCCACCAGCGAAAACTCGCCAAACCACAGCAGCAGCAGCGGGGCCAAGGCCAGCGTCATGAGCGCCTGCGTGCGCACCAGACCCAGCACGTAGTGGCGCCCGCTGCGCCCGTCGGTGGGCAGCGGCTGGCCGGTGGCAAACAAAATCGCCACCGCCACGAAGCTGAGCCAGAAACCGGGGCTGAGCAAGGCCCACGGGTCCAGCAGCACCACCATCTGCATCACCGCCAGCCACATAAAGGGCCACGGCCACTGGCGGCCGCTGAGCTGCAGCAGCACCAGGGTGGCCAGCATCAGCACGGCGCGCTGCGCCGGCACGCCCCAGCCCGAAAACAGCGCGTACAAAAACCCCAGCGCCAGCCCGCCCAAGGCCGCCGCCACCGGCGTGGGCACGGCCAGCAGCAGCGCCGGCAGGCGCCGCCCGGCCAAGCGCCAGAGCAGGCCGATGAGCGCCATCGCCATCCAGGCAAAGAGCGTGATGTGGGTGCCCGAGACCACCATCAGGTGCGTGACGCCGGTGACGCGGAAGGTCTCCCAGTGCGTCTGCGGGATGGCGCCCTGATCGCCCACCACCAGCGCCGCCAGCACACCGGCCGTGGCGGCGGGCTGCACGCGCTCGAGCATGCGGTCGCGCACCCACTGGCGCGCCTGCTGCAGCGGAAAATGCCAGCCGTAGCCGAGCAACTGCGGCGCTGGCGTGGCCGGCCCAGCGCGCACGCTGCCGGTGGCGTGGATGCCCTGCTCCCACAGCCGCAGCTCAAAATCGAAGCCACCCGGATTGGCCAAGCCGTGCGGGCGCTGCAAGCGCGCCGTCAGGCGCCAGCGCTGGCCGGCGCGCAGCTCGGGCAGGCCAGCGCCCGCGTTTTGCCCGCGCCCCGCACGCGGCGCAAACCACGCCAGCCGCAGCCGCTGCGGCAGCGCCACGGCCACGCCGTCGAGGCTGGCCTGCAGCACCACAAACTCAAACTGCCAGCCCAGCTCGCCTTGGCGCGGCAAACCGGCCACGTAGCCCTCGAGCAACAGATCGCGCCCTTCGAGGTGCGCATCCAGCGCCCCGGCCTGAAACCACAGCGCCCGACCGCCCGTGCTGGCAAACAACAGCCCCGCCCCGACCAGCAGCCAGCCCAGGCTCCACAGCTTTTGCCTAGCACCCCCAAGGCCCGGCTGGCGGCCCCAGAGCAGCGCGCCCAGCAACAGCGCCGCCACCGCCAGCGCGCCGTAAACCTCGAACGACCACAGCAGCGGCTGCTGCAACTGCAACCACGCACCGCCGATGCCACCCAGCATCAGCGGCAAGCCCAGCGCCAGCGCGGCGTGCATTGCCACGGGTCTGTCCATCCCTGCTGCCCCCTTTTGTGCTTTGGACGCCGCATCATATCGCCCTAGAATGGCACTGCGCCGCACCCAGAGCACGCGCCACCCACCCCCAATCCACCTTTATCCTAGCCCCCATGAGCGTCTATCACACCCTGCAAGCGTTGAACATCGAACTGCCGCCCGTGGGCACCCCGGCGGCGGCCTACCTGCCCTTTGTGCAAACCGGCAACCTGGTCATGCTCAGCGGCCACATCGCCAAACGCGGCGGCCAGCCGTGGGTCGGGCAGCTGGGCCTGAACCTGAACACCGCCGAAGGCCAAGCGGCCGCGCGCGCCGTGGCCATCGACCTGCTGGGCACGCTGCATGCCGCTTGCGTGGCCGCCGGCACCGACCTCAACGGCGTGCGCCGCATCGTCAAAGTGATGGGGCTGGTGAACTCGACCGACAGCTACACCGAGCAGCACCTGGTCACCAACGGCTGCTCGCAGCTGCTGGCCGAAGTCTTTGGTCCGACCGTGGGCGCGCACGCCCGCAGCGCCTTTGGCGTGGCCCAGTTGCCGCTTGGCGCCTGCGTCGAAATCGAAATGATCGCCGAGCTGGCACCCAAGCCCTAAAGCACGCGCACGATGCGCTCGGGCTTGAAGCCAAAGTTGCCCGGCTTGCCCTTGCCGCCCCTGGGCCCGCGGGCGTTGTTCAGGCTGCGCACTTCCAGCGTCTCTACGCGCGGCTTGGCGCCCCGGCCCGTGCCCTCGATGCGCACGCTGCGCGTGTAGGGTTGCGCGCCCACCAGCCGATCGCCGGCCTCGAGGCTGATCAGCTGCAGGCCGCGCCCGCCTTTGGGCTGATGCCGCAGCTGGGCCAGTTCGAAGCACAAAATGCGCCCCGCCGCCGACACCGCGCACACCTGCTGCGCCCCGGCCACCGGCGCCGGTGGGCACAGGCTTTCGCCCTCGGCCAGCGCCAAAAAAGCCTTGCCGGCGCGCTGGCGCGAGAGCAAATCTTCGGTCGCGGCCAGCAGCCCGTAGCCGCCCGAGCCGCACAGCAGCCACTGCACCACCGCCGCGGCCGCCAGGTAATGCTGCGGCTGGGTGCCGCTCTCGAGCTCGATCAGGCTCGTGATCGGCTGGCCGTCGCCGCGGGCGCCGGGCAGGCTGGCCACCGGCACGCTGTAGGCGCGGCCATTGCTGCCCAGCACGATCAGGCTATCCACCGTGCGGCACTCGAAAGCGCCATAGAGCGCGTCACCGGCCTTGAAGGCGAAACCGCCGGCCTCGTGGCCGTGGCCGCTGCGGGCGCGCACCCAGCCCTTGGCCGACACCACCACCGTCACCGGCTCGTCGATCAGCTTGACTTCGGCGCTGGCCTTGCGCTCGGGCTGGATCAGGGTGCGGCGCGCGTCGCCAAAGGCCTTGGCGTCGGCCTCGATCTCGCGCACCAGCAAGCGGCGCAGGCTGGCCGGTTGCGCCAGCACCTCTTCGAGCCGGCCCTGCTCGGTGCGCAGCTCGCTCAGCTCCTGCTCGATCCGAATCGCCTCCAGCCGCGCCAGTTGGCGCAAGCGGATGTCCAAAATGTCGTCGGCTTGGCGCTCGCTCAGGGCAAAACGCGCCATCAGCGCCGCCTTGGGCTCGTC